>JBARKF010000224.1:0-34022 GCA_049800655.1 Candidatus Cybelea sp. | reverse complement strand
CGACCACTCCGTTGAGTTGCGAGCCGCCGAGTCGCGCCTCCATACAATCGAAGAGTTGGAAAACTCGCTCGAAGGACACGTTCCGGGGACGCGCGCGATCGTCGAGGCGTGGCAACGCGGCGACCTTCGCGGCATCGAGGGGATCGTTTCGAATCTCATTACGACCGACGAGCGATATGCGCGCGCGCTTGACGTCGCGTTCGGCGCTCGGCTCTCCAACGTCGTAACGGCCACCTCCGAGGACGCCGAGCGAGCCGTCGATTTTCTCAATCGGACCCAAACCGGCCGTGCGACCTTCCTGCCGCTCGACACACTCGAGCGTCGCCAAGGGCGCGAGCTCGACCCGCAAATCGCCGGCCTGCCGGGCGTGATCGGATACGCGCACACGCTCGTCCGGACCGCGCCCCGCTTTGAGGGAATCGTGAACTTTTTGGTCGGTAACGTGCTAATCGTTACCGCTCTAGATACTGGCATCGAGCTGGTTCGTGGCCGCGGTCTGCGCGATACGATCGTGACCCTAAGCGGCGAGCAGATTACGGGCGGCGGCGCGATTACCGGCGGACGCTTCCAACGCGAGCGTTCGATTCTGTCACGGCGATTCCAGGCGGCGTCGCTGCGCGAAGCGCTGATCGGCATGCACGAGCGACTCGTGGAGACCGAACGAGCGCTGCAAGCGGCGCATCAACACGCGCAACGCGCAATTGAGACGCGCGACGCCGGCCGCGAACGGCAGGCGCGAAGCGAATCGCAGCTGGTCGGCGTTCGTGCCGAAGAGTCCGCGTTACGCGGGGAAGCCGAACGGACTCGCGCCGAGCTAGAAGCCGCTCGTGCAACCGTTACCGATCTGCATACGCGCGCTGCACGTGCGCGCGAGCTCGAGCGCGAGCACGAGCGCGACGAGCCGGAGTCCGAACGGAGCGACGAAGAACGTCAACAACTCGAATCGGAGCTCGCACGGGTTCGCGAGGAAATCGGCCGCGCCGAGAAGGATCAGAGCACGATCAACACGCGCGGCGCCGAACTGCGCGAGCGAGCTGCGGCGCTCGCCGCGGAACGCGATGCGGTGAGAGCGCGTCTTGCCATGCTCGATCAAGACAGCGAGCGCGGCGGATTGGCACGCGAAGAGATGCTTGCCCAGATTACGTCGCTGATGGAAGAGACGCGCACTACCCACGCGCACCTCGAAGGACTTCGCAAGGGCATCGTCGCGCTGGACGCTCAGCTCGAAGGGGCGCGCAACGAACGTGAAATGCTCGTTGCACAGCAAGCGCGCGCCGAATCGGACCTTCGCGCGGCCGAGCAGGAGGAGCGCGAAACGGCCGCCGGCGGCGAACGCCAACGCATGCGTCTTGCACAGCTCGAGGCGGAGCTCGGGATGCTGGTTTCGCAGTTCGCGCAGAATCCAGCGACCAACGAAGAGTGCGCCGACGTTGAGGAGCGTTACCGCGAGGAGCCCGACTTGGTCGTCGACGAGTTGCCGCGTCTGCGTGACGAGTTAGCCCGCCTGCAGGCAAACGTCAACCTCAATGCCGAGGCGGAACGCGAAGAGATCGCGGAGCGCGAGCAGTTCCTGCGCGCACAGCTCGACGATCTGACGCGCGCACGGGCAACCCTGCTCGAGTCGATTCACGAGATCGAGCGCGAGACGCAAGCGCAGTTTAACGAGACGTTTGCCGTAGTATCGGAAGCGTTCGCGGAGATGTACGCCCGGCTTTTCGCCGGAGGCGAAGCGAAAATGTGGCAGACGCAGCCCGAAAACCTTTCCGAAACCGGCATCGAGATCGCCGTGCGCCCGCCGGGCAAGAAAGCCATGCCACTCGCCGCGCTCTCCGGCGGCGAACGCGCGATGACCGCCGCGGCGTTGATCTTTGCGCTGATCGCGACGAAGCCGGCGCCCTTCTATCTGCTCGACGAAGTCGATGCCGCGCTCGACGATGCGAATATCGACCGCTTCTGCGCAATGGTCAAAGAGTTCGCCGTCGAGTCGCAGATGCTGATCGTGACGCACAATAAGAAAACGATGGAGATGGCCGACCGGATCTACGGGGTAACGACGCGAGAGGCCGGCGTCAGCGCGATCGTTTCGGCGGAGCTCGCGCGCGAAGCCGAGGCCGTGCTTGCCTAGCGATAGCGCCGCTCTCTTCTCGCTCTACGACAAGACCGGCGCCGCAGCGTTAGCTAAGACGCTGCACGAGCGCGGTACCGCGATCTACGCGACCGGCGGAACGCGAGTCTATCTGCAGAAGCACGGCGTGGCGGCGCACGACGTGGAAGAGCTCACCGGGTTTCCGCCGCTCTTTGGTGGACGTGTGAAGAGTCTTCACCCCAAGATCTTTGGCGCGATTCTCTACGATCGCTCCGACCCCGAACACGCAGCGCAAGCCGAAAAGTACGCGATGCCCGCGATGGTCGCCGTTGTCGTCAACCTCTATCCTTTCGAAGCGACGGTGGCGCGCGAAGGCACCACGCCGGACGAAGCGATCGAACAAATCGACGTCGGCGGCGTCGCTTTGCTGCGGGCTGCGGCCAAAAACTTCGAGCACGTCGCGGTTTTGACGCATCCTTCGCAGTACGCGGAGTACCGTCAAGCCGTGGAGGCCGGCGACGTTCCGCAAGCACTCCGACGCCGCCTGTCGATCGCGGCATTCGAACGCACTGCCGCGTATGACGCGTCGATCGCGCACTATCTGGAGACTGCGGGAGAAGTACTGCCGAGTGCTTTGCCCGGCGCGCTCGCACTGACGCTTCCGCTTGCAAAACGTCTGCGCTACGGCACGAACCCGCAGGAGCGTGCGGCCTTCTATCTCGATCGCGTCGAGCGATTGCCCGAACAACTGCACGGAAAAGCGCTTTCCTACAACAATCTGCTCGACTTAGATGCGACGCTTCGGCTGCTGTCGCGCGCACCGCTGGGCGCACAGTTCCAAAGCGAACGCGGGCGGTTCGCCCGCGCCGCCGTCGTGAAGCACGCGGTACCGTGCGGCGTTGCGCAGCGTTCGACCGTTGCGGTGGCCGTGCGCGAGGCGCTCTTCGCCGACCGGGTATCCGCCTACGGCGGAATCGTCGCCGCCGACGGCGCGATCGACGCCGAGGCGGCTCTTTGCTTAAGCGAGTTTTTTCTGGAGATCGTCGCGGCGCCGGGGTTTGACGACGACGCCCTGGCGTTGCTCCAGCGAAAAAAGAACCTTCGATTGATGCGTTTTGTCCCGGCGCTGCCCGACGATCTGGCGCACGAGCTTCGGCTGCGCAGCGCGCTCGGCGGCGTCCTTGCCGAAGACGACGATCCGAACGCGCCCGCCGAAGCGTGGCGCGTGGTCAGCCGGCGGCAGCCCGACCCGCAGGAGTGGCACGATCTCGCGTTCGCGTGGGACGTGGTGCGACACGTGAAGAGTAACGGAATCGTGATCGTCAAGGAGGGCACGACCCGCGGGATCTGCGCGGGCCAAACCAATCGCGTGAGCGCCGTGCAAATTGCGGTCCAGCGAGCGGGCGTTCACGCGCGCGGCTCGGCCTGCGCCAGCGATGGATTCTTTCCCTTCGCCGACGGCTTGGAAGCCGCGGTGGAGGGCGGCTGCTCGGCAATCATCGCACCGGGCGGCTCGATTCGTGATGACGAAGTCATTGGGACCGCCGACCGCCTCGGCGTCACGCTGGTCTTTTCAACCTACCGATATTTCTTGCACTGAGGTTGGCATGCCGAGATTCTTACACACGTCGATCTTCGTCAACGACATGAAAGAGTCGATCGACTTCTATACCGAGAAGCTGGGCCTTGCGCTTCTCGACGGTCCACACCACTATCCGGGCAACGCCGACATGGCGTTTGTCGGAAACGATTGGGGTTCGTACATCGAGCTCGTTTATGACCTCGAAGATCATCCGCCGTACGAAGTCGGCAATCGCTACGAGCATCTTGCGCTTGAGGTCGACGGCGATCTGCAAGAGTACGTCGACGAGATCAAGGCGCGCGGGGTAAAGGTTCTCAAAGACGTCTACAAATCGCCGAGCGGCACGCGCGCGATCGCTTTCATCGAAGATCCCAACGGGATTCCGGTCGAGCTGCTGGAGCCCCGCCGTAAGCAAACGCTCGTGTAGTTCAACGATAGATGAACGGGTCGGTCGGCGGGGTGATCCGTTCGATGCGCGTCGTGATGAGACGCAGCTCGCCGTTGACGTTTTCGACCGATCCCTCAACGCGCAACCACGTGCCTGCGGGAAATCGCGGAGTCCGATCGAGCCGCACGGCGACCGGCGCTGCGTCGGCGCGGCAGCAGGTAATCGCGTAGCGCACCACCGCGCTCGCGTTCCTACTCGCGCGCGAGCGCACCGGTGAAGGTCAAACGCTCGCCGGCGAACAGGTCGGTGAGGGTCGTTTCGGTCGCGCGATATTGCGGCGGCGCTGCGCCGAGCAGGGCTCCAGCGAGCATTACCGCGGGGGCGAAGCGAGCCGGCGCAGAGCGTTCGCGGCGATGCACGACCGCGCAGCAAAGAGCCGTGCCCGCGCAGACCGCAAGCGGTACGGTAAGCGCGGGATGGACCAGCGCGTCGCCGTGGCGCGCGGCGACTGCGCCCAGCCCAATAGCGAGCAGCGCATAGGCGAAAGCATCGTTACCGGCGTCCCGATGCGACCATGCGAAGAGCGCCCGCGCGTCAACGATGCCCGCGATGCAAAGAAATGCCGCCGCGGCGATCGGATCGCGTACGCGCAGCGCCCCCGCCACCGCAACCGCGCCTAAGCCGCATGGCGCTGCCGCGAATCCCAGCGCAGCGCCGAGTAACGCGTTACCGAGCGGCGCGAAATGGGAAGCATCGACCGAAACCAAGACTTGCATCGCGCATGCGGCAAGCGCAGCGGCGGGCAGTAACGCGGCGAGCGCTCCAAGTGGATGGAGTCGCTCTTCTCCGGCGCAAGAATCGTTTGCAACGCGGCGCTGGAGCAGGCGCGCCGCGAGGATCGCGGCGAGAAAGCGCGCTATTGCGACCGGTGCGCCGAAAACATACCACGCAGCGGCGGTCGCCGGAAGCGAACGCGCCGAAGGCCCTCCGCCGCAGCCGCACCCGAGATACTCGACGGCGCGATTGTGCCGTCGCAGGAGATGCGAGGCGACGATGCCGGCCAACAGAAATGGCGTTGATTCGAAGAGCGCGCTCGCGCAGCCCGCGAGTGCCGAGCGCACGCCTTCGCCTGAGGACTGGGCCAGCAGTGCCAGCGCTGCGGCCCCATAAAGGAACGTGCGCACGCGAAACTATCACGTGCAAGCAGCGCAATGGCTAGCGTAGTGCCTAGGCGAAGAGGGCGACGGTGACTTCCGAGAACCTGAGCGCGCCGCGCGGAACGTCGGATTTTTTTCCGCCGGAATCCGGGCGCTGGAACGCGCTGGAGGCGCGCATTCACTCGCTGGCCGCTCGCTATGGCTACGGCGAGATCCGCACGCCGCTCTTCGAAGCCACGGAACTCTTCGTGCGCGGCGTCGGCGCGCAGACCGACATCGTCGAAAAAGAGATGTACACGTTTACGGATCGCGGTGGCCGCTCGCTAACGCTTCGCCCCGAGTGGACCGCGCCGGTGGTGCGCGCCGCCCTCGAGCACCATCTCTTTACCGCGGGTCCATTGCGGCTCTATTACATCGGACCGATTTTCCGGTACGAACGCCCGCAGAAGGGACGTTACCGCCAATCGCATCAGTTCGGCGTTGAATGCTTCGGCTTCGCCGGTCCCGAGGCGGATTTGGAGGTGATCTCGCTGGCGTGGGAGCTGGTGCAAGGGTACGGGATCACCGACGCCGTGCTCAACCTCAACTCGCTTGGCGACGAGCAGTGCCGTCCGCGCTACCGCGCGGCGCTGCTGGCTCATTTTCAGCCCCATCTCGGCGGGATGAGCGAGGACGCACGCCGCCGGGTCGAGCGCAATCCGCTGCGGTTGCTCGACAGCAAGGATCCGGCGGATGCGCCCTATCTCGAAAGCGCGCCGACCTTCGAGTCGTTCCTTTGTGCTGCTTGCCGCGAGCACTTCGAAGGCGTGAAGGCCTATCTTGGGTTGGCGCAAATTCCATTCACCGTCAATCCGCGCATCGTCCGCGGCCTCGACTACTACGGTCGAACTGTTTTCGAAATTACCTCGAGCGTGCTGGGATCGCAGAGCAGCGTCTGCGGCGGAGGACGTTACGATGGACTCGTCCGCTCCCTCGGCGGACCGGACGTACCGGCCGTCGGCTTCGCACTCGGCATGGAACGCTTCCTGATGATGCTCGCCGCGAGCGGGTATGCGCAGCCGGCGACGCGTCGCGGCATCCAAGCGATTGCGTTGGGCGTGGAAGCGCGAACGGTACTGGCCCCGATCGTCGCCGAGTTACGCCGCCTTCTCGACACGCCGACTTTCGTCGACTATAACGATCGCAAACTGCTCGCGCACCTAAAGACGGCCGATCGAAACCGCGCGCGGTACGCGCTGATTCTCGGTACGGACGAGCTGGCCGCAGGCGAGCTGGTGCTGCGGGACCTCGAGCACCGAAGCGACCGGCGCCTACCCTTGGACTCCGCGAGAGTCGTTGCCGAGCTCCTCGTAGAAGCGGGGACGTGATGGAAGAGCGCTACGCCGAAGAGACTGAGACGCTGCGCGAGCTGCTGGCGATCATGAACGAGCACGATCTCGAGTCGATCAAGGTCAAGCTCGGCGATGCGGTCTACGAGCTTTCGCGCCGCTCTCCGGATGCGGCGGCGCCGGCGGCGCATTCCCCCGCAGCGCACGCGCAGGCCGAGACGAGCTCCGTGCCGGCCGATGCTAACGTTACGAAAGTCCTCGCGCCGCTTACCGGCGTCTTCTATCGTGCGTCGTCGCCCGATACCCCCGCGTACGTCGACGTCGGCGATCGCGTCGAAGCCGGCGACGTGCTCTGCGTGCTCGAAGCGATGAAACTCTTCAACGAAATCCAGAGCGACGATGCCGGAACGATCGTCCGAATCGTTCCCGACAACGGCGAGCTGGTGTCTCAAGGCGAGGAACTCTTTTGGATCGGACCGTGAACTACCAGGGAAGACGTGACTTTGACGAGCTGCTCGCGGATCGGCGCGGGTTGCTCGACGCGCCGCACTATCGCGCGCAGGTCGAAGCCGTCGCCGATGCCGTCGTGGCAGCGCTGCGAGCCGGAAAGAAGGTGCTCTGGTGCGGCAACGGCGGGAGCGCCGCCGAGGCGCAGCATATGGCCGCCGAGCTTTCGGGGCGATTTCTCCGAGAGCGGCCGGGGCTTCATAGCGAGGCGCTCTCGGTGAACTCGTCGACGCTGACTTGCGTTGGCAACGACTACGGGTACGACCACGTTTTCGCCCGTCAAGTCGAAGCGTTCGCCCACCCCGGCGATGTCGTGATCGGCATGACGACGAGTGGAACCTCGCGCAACGTCGTGCTCGCCCTGGAGGCGGCGAACAAACGGGGCGCGGTGACCGTCGCATTCACCGGCAACGGCGGCGGCCGGGTCGCCGAAATCGCCGACCATTCCGTGATCGGACCCGATGGTTACGCCGCGATCGTTCAAGAAGTGCACCAAGTCATGGCGCACATCGTTTGCGACCTCGTCGAACAGCGCCTGATCTTCGACGGAGGGATTCGGTGACCGCGTTGATGGTGCCCGACGCGCGAACGCTCTTCGAGCGCGCAACCGGCCGTCGAATCCTCGTGGTGGGTGACCTCATGCTCGACGAGTGGATTTGGGGCACGGTGACGCGGATCTCGCCGGAGGCGCCGGTTCCCGTCGTCGCGGTAGCCGATCACTCGTTCACGCTCGGCGGCGCGGGCAACGTCGCCAACAATCTGCGGGCGCTGCACGCCAACGTCGTCTTTGCCGGAATGGTCGGCAGCGATCCATTTGCGGCGCACGTTCGCGACCTGCTGCGCAACGAGCAGGTGGACGACTCCGGCGTCTTTGCAAGCGCCGATCGCCCGACGACGCGCAAGACGCGGATCGTTGCGCATAATCAACAGGTCGTGCGCGCCGATTGGGAGTCAACGTCGATGCTGGCAACCGCCGATCGCGCGCGGTTGACGGCGTACGTGCGCGCGCGCGCAAGCGAATGCGATGCCGTAATCCTCAGCGACTATGCCAAGGGGTTGCTCTGCCGCGAGATCGTCGAAGCCGCGGGTGCCTGTCCCTTGGTGCTCGCCGATCCGAAACCGCAGAACATTGCGCTCTTCGCCGGTGTGACGTGCGTCGCGCCCAACGTTGCGGAAGCCTCAACGATCGTGGGCATGCCGATCGTGGATGACGCAAGCTTGGAGCGCGCCGGCCTGCGCCTGATCGAGTTGCTCGGCTGCCGGTATGCGGTGATCACGCGCGGCGAGCATGGTATGGCGCTCTTTGGCAGCGAGGGCGAGCGCTTGCAGATTCCTTCGGTCGCGCGTACGGTCTACGACGTGAGCGGCGCCGGCGATACCGTGATCGCGGTCCTGGGGCTGGCCCTCGCAACCGGTGCGCCGATCGAACAGGCAATGCAGCTCGCAAACTTCGCGGCCGGTGCGGTCGTCGCGAAGCTCGGCACCGCGACCGCATCGCCCGAGGAGATTCTCGCGCTGCTTGACCCGGCGACATGAGTCTCCCAGCGTTCTTCGGGCGACTGCTGCGCATCGACGAGGCGGTTGCATGGCGCGAAGATCTACGCGCCGAGGGCCGTGCGGTTGTCTTTACCAACGGCTGTTTCGACTTGCTGCACGCGGGTCATGTGGAGTACTTGGCGTGGGCGCGGGAGCAGGGCGACGCGCTGATCGTCGGATTGAACGAGGACGAGTCGGTCCGGCGCATCAAGGGCGAAGCGAGACCGATCGTGCCCTTCGCGCAACGCGCCGCCGTATTGCGTGCGCTGCGCAGCGTCGACGTCGTCGTGGGTTTTGGCGAACGAACTCCCGAGATGCTTCTCGATCGAATACGCCCCGACGTTCACGTCAAGAGCGATCAGTATCGCGAAGACGAGCTGCCCGAGCGAACCGTCGTGCTGACGCACGGCGGCCGGATTGCACTCGCGCCGCACCTCGCACGCGCGAGCACGACCGATCTGATTGCGCGCATCCTCGATGCGTATAGCGCTTACCGCTAACGGCCCGGGTGAAGTCGCCGGCTGGCTGCGACCACTCTTGCGAGCGCTCTACCGGCGCGAACCGCAACTCGGCGCGTTCGTCTTTCTCGTCCCCGATGACTATGCCAGCGGATCCGAAGCGAAGATCGTGCGCGACGCGTTTCCGCAAGCGACCGTCATCGAGCCGAAACGCTATCTCAAGTTCGCGTTGGGCAGCCGGCTCGACGACGTTCCAGCGGCTGTCGACGTCGTTCAGTATGTCGGCGGCGAGTTGCTGCATGCCGTCCGCGTCCACGCCCGATTGAAGGGGCGCGCCGCGACCTACAAGTTCTCGCGCCGCGCCTATCGCGAGCTTTTCGATCGAGCTTTTGCGTTGGACGAGCGTAATACCGAGCAGCTTATCGGCTGGGGAACGCCGCGCGAGCGTATCGAGCGAGTCGGCAACCTGGCCATCGACGGTGCGCTCTTCGAAGCGGCGCTGCCGGCCGAACCCGGCGCACCGGTGGACGGCATCCTCATCATGCCCGGATCGCGTCCGTACGAAATCGAAAACTTGATCCCGTTCTACTTTGCCGCGGCGCTGCGCATGCTGCGCGAGCGCCCGGAGCTTCCGATTGCCTTCGCGCTCTCGCCGTTCACGTCTCACGAACACGTGCGCGCCGCGATCGAGGGCGGCGGTATTCCGCAGATGTTCGGACGGACCGGGCGGCTCGTCAGCGATGACGGCCGAGAGTACTTGACCACCCCGTCGGGTGACGTTCGCATTCCCGTCCTCACCAACGCCCTCTCAGCGGCGAAGGCCGCGCGCATCGTCCTGACGATTCCGGGAACGAAGACGGTCGAGGTGGCGGCGCTTGGAAAACCGGCTATCACCTTCACCCCGCTCAACGCCCCCGAGTACGTTACGATCAACGGTCCGCTCACCTACCTCAATCGAGTCCCGCTCGTCGGCGTTCCGCTCAAGCGTGCCGCCGCGGTTGCGCTCTCGCGGCGGTTCGGGTATCACGCGCAACCGAACGTGGATGGCAATGCGTTGCTGATTCGCGAAGTGCATGGGACGATCACACCGGGCCGGGTCGCGCGGGTCGCGCTCGAGTCGTACGACGATCGAAGCTGGATTGCGCAGACCGGCGAACGGCTCGCCGCGCTCTATCGCGAGCAGATCGGCGCTTCGGACCGAATGGCCGAATCGCTGCTGGCGCTGGCGGCCTGACGCGCTTCACGCATGGAGTTTTCGGTCGTCATCGCGACGCGAAATCGCGAGCCGTATCTGCGAAACGCACTCGACTCGTTAGCGTCGCAGCGTGCCGCGCCGCCGTTTGAGGTTATCGTCGTCGACAACGGCTCGCAGGACGCGACGCGCAGCGTCGTCGAGGAGCGAGCCCGGCTCGATTCATCGTTGCGCTACGTTTGGGCGCCGCAGCCGAATCGCGGCCAAGCTCGCAATCGCGGGGTCGAGGCCTCGCAGGGGCGTTACGTCCTCTTCTGCGACGACGACGTGGTAGTGCCGCCAACGTGGATCGCCGCGCACGCCGCGGCCCAAGCCGGCGGCAGGGGCGTCGTTAATGGCCCGATCCTGAACGTCTTGTCGCGTGACGCTCGCCCCAAACCAACGCCCGCGAACTATTCACGCGCCTTCCTGTGTACGTGCAACGCGTCGCTGCCGAGAGCCGCGTTCGTCGACGCCGGCGGATTCGATGAGCGCTTCGAGCTTTACGGCTGGGAAGACACCGAGTTGGGTGTGCGCTTGCGCCTGGCCGGGCTGCGCTGGACGTTCGCGTGGGGCGCCTACCTTTGGCACCTCAAGCCGCCTGAAGAGAACACGGTTGACGTCGAAAGTCGCAAAGCGGTCGAGAAGGCGCGCATGGCCGCACGCTTTCTCTCTAAGCATCCCTCGAGGCGGGCACGGCTCGCTACTGGGGCGTATCCGGTCAATCTCTTTCGCGCACGCTATTTGCTTCCCGATTGGCTCTTGGCAATCTATGCGGGAGTCTCGACGAGCCGCCGTGCGCCGGCGTGGATCGCAGCGCTGGGGCGAGCCCAACTGCTGGACGGAGTCTACGCACGCGAGCTTGTGCGAGCGCTCGATGCCGACCGCCGATAGCAGCGCGCTGCTCTACTGCGCGGGAGGCGGAATCGGCGACTCGCTGGTTGCGTCGCTGGTCGCGCGTGCGCTGCACCGCCGATTCGTCAACGTCGACGCGCTGACGCTGCCGGCGCACCGGGCCGTGCTCGAGCGCGTGCCCGACATCGACCGCGTATTGGTCGACGACGGGGGCGACGAAGCCGAGCTCGCCGGCCGTCTCGCGCGAGAGGGCTACGAGGCGTGCGTGGTGACGTGGGCGACGGCAAGAACGGCGCGCGTTCCCGCGTTGGCGGCGATCCCGGTCCGGGTCGGACAGGCGCGGCGTTTCTACTCGTTTCGATTCACGGACCGCGTCGTGGTCCGCAGCGAGCTTGGCGACGTCACCTCGCACTGGTCCGAGATTCTGCTCGACTACGCCCGCGCAATCGGCTGCGACACCGGCGACCGTCACTACCGGTTCGTTCCAACGCTGCAGGACGAGCATGCTGCCGATACGCTCAACTACGGCCGCGAGCCCTTCGTTATCCTCAACCCATGCAACGCGGTCGCGTCACGTCGTGGGATCTGGCCGCTGCAGGGATGGGCCGCACTGGCGCGCGCGTTACGCGAGCGCTTTGGTGTGCGAATCTTGGTGAGCGGCTCGTCCGCGGACGCGCCGCTGGCGCAAGGCGTGGTCGAGATCGCGCGAGATGCGGGCATCGTTTCCATCGCCGGTGAAACGAGCGTCGGCGTGTTTGGCGCGCTTGCACAGCGAGCTCGCGCCTTCGTCGGCATCACGACTGGTTCGATGCACCTGGCCGCGGCCGTCGGCTGTCCCACCGCTGGGATCTTTCCGTTTCAATCCGATTTTCCGGAACGGTGGGCGCCGCTTGGAACGCAGACCACCGTCGTACGCGCCTCATATCCGTGCCACGCCGGCGATACCAAGGAGCGTTGCAAGGATTATGCCTGCATTGCACACCTTGACCTGCCGCGTATCCTAGCGGCAGTAAATCGGCTGCTCGCGTGACGCTGGCAACGATTCAACTCTGCACCTACAATCGTGCCGGCCTGCTCGAGCGCGTGCTCGACGCCTGTTGCGAACAAACCGCCGCCGACGATGACTACGAGATCGTCCTCGTGAACGACGGATCGACCGACGATACCCCGCGGGTGATCGAGCGCGTGCGCGAACGAGCGAGCTGTGCTTTTATCGTGGTCAACCAGGCCAACGCCGGTCTGTCGCGTGCGCGCAACGCGGGCATCGCGCGCGCCTCCGGCGAGCGCATCATCTTTATTGACGACGACGTTTTGCCGCTTCCCAACTTCGTTGAGGAGCATTTGCGCGCGCAAGAACGGCATCGCGCCGCGATTGTCCGCGGCGGAGCGATCGAAGTCGACGGCCCCGACGATCTGCCTCCTCCGGTCTGGAGCATTTGGAACTACAGCGGCAACTACTTCTGGACGACGAACGTCTCGGCGCCGCTGGCGACGATCCGCGGCATCGGCGGTTTTGACGAATCGTTCTCGGAGTACGGTTGGGAGGACATCGACGTTGGACTTCGATTGCGCCGGGCCGGCGTTCGTGCCATCTTTCACCCGCAGGCGCTCGTCTATCACGTCAAGCCCCGACCGCGGATTGACGATGTCGAGAAGATGCTGCGCCAGGCGCGCGCGCAAGCCCGGACCGCCGTGCGCCTCGTACGCCGTCACCCGCAATGGCGCGCCTATCTCGCGACCGGGGTCAATCCGGTGCAGCGCGGCTTTCATGCCGCGCTGCGCAAACTGCGCTTCGACCAACGAATGCAGCAGCGACTTGCCGCCATCCCGGCGGAACGCGAGCTTCGTCCCGCCGAGCTGCGAGCGGCTCGAGCGCTCGCGAGCGATGCGTACTTCGACGAGTTGGAGCGCGCGCTGCGCGGGTGAAAATCCTGCTATCGCGTACCGATCGAATCGGAGATCTGGTCCTTTCGACACCGGCGATCGCGACCGTGCGCGCCTCATTTCCCGAGGCACACGTTGCGATCGTGACAAGCGAGTACAATAGCGTGGTCATGGAACGCAACGACGACGTCGACGAGCTGATCGTGCTGCCGCATAACGCAAAACCGCGGCAACTCGGGGCGCGCCTGCGGGGATACGACGTCGCTATCGCGCTGGCGCCCCGAGCCGTCGATTTACAACTCGCCGGCGCGACGCGCGCCCCGCTGCGCATCGGATATACTTACGAGCGGCGCTGGATCGCGCGCGTCACCGCAGCGCTTTACGTGAATCGGATCATGATCTCTGAGGCCGATCCCGAGCTTTGCGATCGCAATCCGCAGCGCTCCGTGCGTCATGAAGTGGTGCAGCTGCTCGATCTCGTCGCTCTGGCCGGAGCGCACCGGCGCGTGCTCGATCTGCGCTTGGACGTTACCGATGCGGATCGAGCGGCGGCCCGCGATTTGCCGCGCGATCCAATCGTACTTCATCTCGGACAGCGCTGGTTCACCGACGGAAGCACGTTAGACGGAACCGTGGCAATCGTCGAAGATCTCGCCCGGCTCGCGCCGGTCGTCATCACATGCGCAAGGGACTGCGAAGCAATGGCGCCGGTATTCGAGAGGAACGCGAGCGTTGCGCGACTCGTGCGTGGGCTGCCGTTTCACCAGTGGGCTGCCGTGTTGGAGCACGGGCGCGTCGTCGTTACCGTCGACACCGGTGCTACGCACGTCGCGAGTGCCGTCCACCGCCCGACCGTCGTCGCTTTCGAGCACCGCTACTTTAGTCTCAACTCGCAAGAATGGTCCCCGTACGGCGTGCCGCACGTGCTCGTGCAAAAGCCGGCCCAGGATGGAGCCGCCGCGCTCGCGCGTTTTCGCGAGGAGATCGTCGGCGGCGTCGCAACCCTGCTTGGGAGCCCCCGCTGATGGAAATTTCCGTCGTCATCCCCACATACAATCGCCTCGAGACGCTCGCCGAAGTCGTGCCGACGCTTCTCGCGCAAGACCTGACGTCGCCGTACGAGCTACTCGTTTGCGATTCAAACTCCACGGACGGCACCGCAGAGTATCTCGCGCGCTTGAGCGAGCTCCATCCCGAAGTGCGCCACGTAGCCGGCGCCTACGGCGGCCGCGCCGCAGCGCGAAACGCCGGCATCGCCGTCGCGCGCGGCGAGATCGTCCTCTTCAACGATGCCGATATACTTGCTTCGCCCGAGCTGCTCTCGGCGCACGCGCGCCGGCACCGGGAGCGTTCGAACATCGCCGTCGTCGGATGGGAAGTCCAAGTGAAAGATCTGGCCGATTATGCATTCAAGCGAGATCACCCGGAGGCGCGCGGGCATCTCCATCCGCCCTCGCGAAAAAAGCTCTCGTGGCTCTATTTTCTGACCGGAAATGCATCCGTGCGTCGCGCGGATCTGTTGCGGGCGGGTGGCTTCGACGAAAGCTTTACCGGATACGGACACGAGGACTTGGAGCTGGGGTACCGGCTCCGCCGGATCGGCGTCGAGATTTGCTACGAGCCGCGCGCGGTGAGTTATCATTGCCAGTCGGTTGCCTATGAGGACCAAAAGCAGAAGATGCGGCTCGCCGGCCGGTCGACCGCGCGCTTCTACCGCAAGCATCCCGATTTCGCGGTGATGTTGAACCTCGGCATGACGCCGCTTTCGCTCGGCCTGCACTCGATGCTTTCGCGCTTTCCGCACCTCTTGGGTTATCTCGACGGGCGCGCAGCGCGCTCGAAGCTCGCACGCGAGCTTCTACTTCAGTATTATTACGTTTCCGGCATAAAGGAAGGATAAGGGTGGCGAAGCGGGTTGCCTGCGGTGCGTTGCGATCTGCCGACGAAGGCGCGTCGGTCGAGCTCGACGGTTGGGTCAATCGCCGCCGCGATCACGGCGGCCTGATTTTCGTCGACCTGCGCGACCACACTGGGGTCACCCAGATCGTCTTCGATCCGCAGCACGCGAGTTTCGCGCAGGCCGAACATCTCCGCAACGAGGACGTACTGCACGTGCGCGGCATTGTCCGGCGCCGGCCCGCGGGCACCGAGAATCCGCGCCTGCCGACCGGCGACGTCGAAGTCGCCATCGGCGAGCTCGAAATTCTCAACCGGTCGCAGGTGCCGCCGTTTCAGGTTAACTCTGACGACCCGGTGGACGAAAATCTCCGCCTCGAATATCGCTACCTCGACCTTCGCCGCCCGCGCATGCAGCGCAATCTCCGAACGCGTCACCGCATCATCAAAGCGATGCGCGATTTCTTCGACTCGCGCGATTTCTTGGAGATCGAAACCCCGATGATGATCAAGTCGACGCCCGAGGGGGCGCGCGACTACCTCGTTCCCAGCCGTCTCTATCCCGGGCACTTTTATGCGCTGCCGCAGTCGCCGCAGCTGCTCAAGCAGATCTTGATGATTTCGGGTTTCGGCCGTTACATGCAAATCGCGCGATGCATGCGCGACGAGGATCCACGTGCCGACCGGCTCGTCGAGTTCGTTCAACTCGACGTTGAGCTTTCGTTCTGCACCCAAGAAGAGGTGCTCGAGGTAATGGAATCGTGCATGCGCTACGTCTGGCGCACCGTGCTCGAGATCGATCTGCCGCCCTTTCCGCGTCTGACGCATCAGGAGGCAATCGCGCGTTATGGCCTCGACAAGCCCGATCTGCGCTTCGGCTTGGAGCTCGCCGACGCCGGCGCGGCCTTTGCCGGTACGGAGTTCGCGGTCTTTCGCTCGGCAATCGCGAGCGGCGGCGCGGTCGTCGCGCTTCGGTACCCGGGCGGTGCGGCGCTTTCGCGCCGCGATTTCGATGCGTTGACCGAAACGGCGAAGCAGTACGGCGGCAAAGGCATGGTCTGGATCGCGCTCGCGCCCGACGGCACGAAGTCTTCGGCGCTGAAATTTTTGACCGAGGATCAGATTGACGGCGTTCGCGCCGCCGTCGGCGCGGAGACCGGCGACGCCATGCTGCTCTTCGCGGACGCGAAGCCGCTCGCATATGCAGTCGCGGGAAAGATGCGCAACGAGGTCGGTGAACGCTGCGGTCTACGCGATCCCAAAACGTTCGCGTTTGCCTGGGTCACGGGCTTTCCGTACCTCGAGATCGACGAGGCGACGGGACAACCGGTTCCCGCGCACCATCCATTCACGTCGCCGGCGCCGGGCGACTGGGAGCTCATCGATAGCGATCCAAGGGCGATGCGCGCACAGCATTACGACATGGTGCTCAACGGCTACGAGCTTGGCTCGGGTTCGATCCGCATTCACAAGGCCAACGAGCAACGCAAGATTTTCGAGATGCTCGGCTTGACGGCTGAGCAGGTAGAAGATCGCTTTGGCTTCTTCATACGCGCGTTGGAGTACGGCGCGCCGCCGCACGGGGGCATGGCGCTCGGCATCGACCGGATCGTGATGATCGCGTGCGGCGAAGAGAACCTGCGTGAAGTTACCGCGTTCCCGAAGAACTCGGTCGCGCGCGACGTGATGATGGACGCGCCGAGTACGGTCCCCGAGCAGCTCGTCCGCGATCTGCATCTCCGGCTAGCTCCGGAAGTCCGCTAGTTTCGGTCACGCTCAGCGCTCGCGGAGCGCTTCTAGAGGTGCATCGAAAACGTACGAGACGTGCGATCCAAATTGAGATTTGTTGATGCTATCGACCAACATCGACAGCCTTTGATGCAACCATAATTCCCGACTCGACGACCAGCCGCCGGAGTTGTTCGCCGGTTTCGAATACCG
Organism: Candidatus Cybelea sp.; assembly: GCA_049800655.1. Lineage (GTDB taxonomy): Bacteria > Vulcanimicrobiota > Vulcanimicrobiia > Vulcanimicrobiales > Vulcanimicrobiaceae > Cybelea. The sequence goes on along the minus strand of JBARKF010000224.1, from coordinate 17,173 downwards.
CGCAACAATCTACGATCATATGCGGGACCCCAAAGCCGGCATTTCTCGCTCCGGAAGCCCATAATTCCGTCACGCGCATTGCGCGTCAAGCGTTTTTAGCAGCATAACAAACGCGTAACGAAAAGCGTCACGAAAAGCGTAACGAAAAGCGAGGAGGTCTGCGATGTTTGCAGTCTTGTTGATGCTATCGAACTTTTTCTTCTGGCCGAGTGCCGTGGACTGGCAGACGAACCAGGAGAATGTGGCAATACGGGGGGCGGTCATCGACGAAGTTACCGGGCTCCCCGTACCGGGGGCGGCAGTCCGTGCGGTGTCGCCGGCGTTTGCTGCGCGGACGGTCTCGGATTCCAAAGGCGAGTTCATCTTCCTCACACTCTTTCCGGGAACGTATACTCTTTGTGCGGATAAACCGGGTTACGGCCGCGGCGGCTGCTGTCCGATCGATCCCGAGCCGCCGCCGCAGTTATTTGCCGGCTTCGAATACGGCGCGACGGTTATGCTCATCCGCGGGACAACGTAACAGGCCCGAAAGAAAAACTCCGTAAACCGACACGGCATTGGGGACGCGCTCAACCTTAGGTTGGGCGCGTTTCGCTGTCGGCTCCGAATACGGCGCGTGGTTCTTGTCAAAGCGCTCCTGGTCGCAGTAGGTGCAAAACCTAATGGGAGAGACCAGAGATGCCAGCGGTGCGCGAGGCACTCGAGCGGATTACGTGAAGGCGGCGAAATCGTTTAGCCTCACGGCTGGCGCAATCGTTCGTTCGTCCTGCGGAAGATCGCATCGAACATGGGCACCGTGAGCTTACCGGTGTTCGTGTTCTGGCGGCTGGGATGATAGGAGACGATTACCGTGAGCGACCGCGGTCCCTTCGTTGCAACGACCTCCGCGCCGTGCGCGAAGGCCGGCCGCGTTGGATCGAGGGCGAAGCCGCGCTCGCGGAGCACTTTCAAAATCGCGTCGAACGCAACCGATCCGAGCGCGATCATCACGTGCAGGCGCGGCAGCGCGTCGAACTCTTCGACGAGGTAGGGCAAGCAGTTGCGCAGCTCCGCCGGCGTGGGTTTATTCTGCGGCGGCGCACAGCGGGCGGCCGCGGTAATCAGGCAGTCGCGCAGCGTCAATCCGTCGTTGCGATCGGTCGCCTCGGGCTGTGAGGCAAAGCCGGCTCGATAGAGCGCCGGGTAGAGGAATCCGCCGGAAGCGTCGCCGGTGAACGGGCGCCCGGTGCGGTTGCTGCCGTGCGCGCCCGGCGCGAGGCCGACGATCATCACGCGGGCGCGGGGGTCGCCGAACGCGGGAACCGGCTTTCCCCAATAGACGCAGTCGCGGTGCGCGCGTTTACGCTCTGCCGCGATCTGAGCGGAATACGCGCGCAGCTCGGGACAGCGCGTGCATCGCACGACGGCAGCCTGAATTTCAGCTAGCCGCACTGCAGCACGTCGGCGTACTCGACGCCGACCGGCGCGATGACGTACGCGACGCCTTCGTTGCGCTGCCACAAATACTCGATGGCAGCCCGCGGGTAGACGACCCGAACGTTGCGCGCCGCCGGATCGTTGATCGCGCAATCGCCGTCCTGTGTGAATCCCCGCAGCACGACCAGATGACCGTCGGAGCGCTCGAGCGGCGCGCCGGGGAGCTCGCCTTCACTCCACGAGTATGAAATGGCGAGCGGCAGATTGCGCTCGATCAGGCGCTGCGCGTGGTCGAGATTGCGCAGATGCGCCACGAGACCGCGCAGGCCGAGCGCGCCGCTGTACGCGACGTTGAAGGCCCAGTTGCCGGTGCCGTTGTACGCGCGGTCGAAGACGGCTTGCGCCGTCTGCGCCACGGAACGCTCGATGCCGTGAAACGCATGAATCATCGCCAGGCTCGCCGGACTGCACCACCCGCGCTGGGTTGAATCACTTTCGTATTGCGAGCGTGCCGGAACGTCGAGGATGAGCGCGTCGCGGGCGTACGGCAACGAGGGACGCGATCGCACGGGCGACGAGAACGCGACGAGCTCGAAGCGCACGTCACGCGCGCGCACCTCAATCCCGTCAAAGGGTTGGGTTGCCCGGATTACATCGACCTCAACCGCGATGCCTTGGTGTTCCGGGCTGTACGATTTTGCTCCGCCGGGCCGCCACTGGACGAGGTCGAGCCAATCGGAGGCAGGCGTACGCGCGCGCAGCAGGCGGAAGGCGAGCACACCGCTTGGCGCGTGCGTATTCCAACTCAATACACCGGTGCGTGCCGGTTCGAAGAATAGCTGCGCCGTCTCCTCCACGGCAAACACCTGAGCGAAGGCAGATGCGTTCAGATGCGCCACTCCCACGCGTTCCAGCTGTCGCCGATGAACGCGGCCGGATCGTAGTTCTTGAGATCGGCGTTCATCGCGGTGTAGTTGTTGCGCCAGCTGAAGAAAACGGCCGGAACGACCTCCCGGATGCGCTCCTCTTCTTGCCGGTAGAGTCGCTTCCGCGCCGCTTCGTCGAAAGTAGCGGCCGCTGCCGCGCTCGTCGCATTGACGATCGGATCGTTCAGCCACGACGTGTTTGCGCCGCGAGGCGGAATGAACGCGCCATTCCAATCCCCGGAGTTATCCGGATCGGGGCCGTTCGTTTCGATCGACCATTCGAGATCGTATTTTCCCGTGTAGAGCGGACCATCCATCGCGAAGAGGTAGCTGCCGGGGTAGTTGCGGACGGCGAGATCGATGCCGACGGCCCGCAGCATGGACTGAATCAGCACCTGCGATTCGGTGTTCTCTTGGTGACCGGTCGTCGCATAGATCGCGAGATGCATCGTTTGCGAGCCATTGCGGAGCACCCCGTCGGGACCGGGCATCCAGCCCGCCTGCGCGAGCAACCGTCTGGCATTGGCCGGATCGTAACGGTAGGGCGGCAGCGTCGGTGCCGCCCAGGATTCCGGAAAGATATCGGAGACCGCGAGTCGATCGACGCCGTGGAAGACTGTATCGTTGATACGCTTCCAATCGACCGCCTCCGCAATCGCTCGCCGCACGCGAACGTCATGCAGCAGCGGACGGCTCAGGTTCAACCCGAGGTGGCGCCAATCGGCGATCAGGCTGCGATCGACCTTGATTCCGGAGATACTCGAAAGACGGGCAATCGAGTTCGCATTCACGCTTGGATAGACGTCGATCTCGTGCGTCGCGAGCTGGTTGAAGAGCGTGTTGACGTCGGGTACCACACGCCAGATTACCTCTTTGAGCCTGGGCGGCCCGCGAAAGTAATGCGGGTTGGGGACGAAGACCAACTGGGAACCGTGATTCCATTCTTGCAGCAAATAGGGGCCGCTCGACAACGGCTGCTCGTTAAACCCCGCCGCGTTGAGATTCGGAAGCTTTGCAAGTAGGTGCGCGGGCATCGGAGGATAGGCTGCGCCGCCCATGCCGAGGATGCCGAGAACGGCGACGTTTGCGCGCTTGAGCCGAATCACGATCGTGTAGGGATCGGGCGCGCTCGCCGAGGCGATCGCGTCCCAGCCGTAACGGGTCTTGACGTTGTTCGCGGGGTTCATGACGGCGTGGTAGGTGAAGAGCCAATCTTCGGCAGTTAGCGGCGCGCCGTCGGACCAGACGATGCCACGGCGCAGATGGACGACGATGCGCTTACCGTCGCGACTGATGCCGTTATTGTGCAAGGTCGGCACTTGCTTGGCGAGATCGGGAATGTAATTTCCTCGTGCGTCAACTCGCAGGACGAACGAGAAGAGCAAGCCGGAAATGGTGTCCGCAGCTGCGGTGTGCGCGAACATGAGATTCAGGCTATCGGGCTCTTCGTCTTCACCGAGCCGTAGCACGCCGGGAACCGTCCACGCGTTGCGCTCGCCGTGCGACGGCGCGTTCTGGGGTCGCGCACAGCCGATAAGCGCGAGCAGCAGCAGTGCCGGCAGCACAGCGAGACGACGGCGAGCGATCACCGATGCGTCGCAACCGTCAATGGCGGACGTTTAACGATCCGAGAAGCGATGGCCTGATAGAAACGTTCCGCACCGAAACGGACCAGATCGTCGGCGGGTAAGCCGGTGATTTCGGTCGCCCGAGCGACCTCCGCGCGTGCCTCCTCCGGCTTGAGTCCGTACGTGTTGAGCGCGATGCCGACGACGTTTGCCGGTTTAAGCGTTTTGAGCAGCGCCTCGTGGATTGCAATGGCTTCGGCATAGCCGAGCGCCGGCGTCGGATACGACTCGATCGTGACGCGACGCGGGTCGCAAACCAGCACGAGCGCGTCGGGCCCGCAGCCGGCCATCAGCGCAAGCGTGACCGCGGCGTACGCCGGATGATTGATCGCGCCTTGCCCCTCGACGACGATCAGATCCGCGCCTTCATGCGCCGCGTAAAGGACGAGTTGCTCGGCCGCGCCCGCGGCGAAATCAGCGATGACGCGATCGACCGAGATTCCCCATCCCGCGATCAGCACGCCGGTCTGTCCGGTGGGAACGAAGCGTGCCTTTTTTCCGGCGTTCCTTGCGGCGCGGACCAATTCGAGCGAGACGCTCATCTTGCCGACCGCACAATCGTTACCGACCGTCAACACCACCGGTGCGGGCACGTCGTAGACGTCGCCGGCGAAGAGCGGAACCTCCGGCGCTTCGCGCACGTCCCAAATCGTCGTTCCCGCCGCCCCAGCCGCAACGTGAAACTCACGATCGTCATTGAGGATTTCGTGCAAGCCACTCACGACTTCGAGGCGCGCGCCGATGGCTTCGAGAATTGCTCCGCGCCATTCCGGCGGCAGCCCGCCTCCCTTTGGAGCGGTTCCGACGAGCAAAGCGTTCGGCGAGAATTGCAGCGCTTGCGCGACGCTCTCGACGATCGGCGCGTCGCTTTCGAGATAGGCGAGCACGTCGCGCACGCGCCGCCCCGCGTTGCTCGGATCGATAACCGCGACGATCTCGTCGGTGCCGTAGCGAATCACGCCGTGCGCGGTCTTGGCATCGCCGGCGAATTGGCCCGGCGCGAGAATCGCGTATCGGCGGCTCATGCGGTCACGCTCTCGCGCACTCCCAAGCCGGGAAGATCGGGCAGTTGGATCTTCCCGCGATCGTAGGTGACGCCGGCGAACGGGTCGCGTGCGATCAGCAGTGGACCGTCGATATCGGCCCAATCGGCGAGCGGCGAGAGGTGTGCCGCGGCCGTCGCCGCGATCGCGCTCTCGACCATGCAGCCGATCATCACCTTGAGGCCCATTGCCCGTGCGGTGTGAATCATCGCAAGCGCGCCGCGAATGCCGCCCGTTTTCGCGAGCTTGACGTTGGCGCCATCGACGCAGCCGTTCAGGCGCGGAAGGTCGCCGGCGACGAGCGCGTCCTCGTCGGCAACGATCGGAATCGAGACGCGTTCGCGAATAGCGCGCAGCTCCCCAGGGCGTCCGGCCGGAATCGGCTGTTCGCAGAATTCGATTTCGTAACGCTCGAGTTCGCGCAAAATGTTGATCGCGCCCTCGACGTCCCAGCCTTCGTTTGCATCGATGCGAATCGCGCCGCCGTATCGCGCACGAATCGCTGCGATCGTTTCGATCTGTTGCGACGGCGTGCCGATGCCGAGCTTGACCTTGAGAATCGGATGGTCGGCAACTTCGTCGACCTTACGAAGCGTCAGATCCGGATCGGCGATCCCGATGGTGCGGCAGGTTGCCGGTGTCGCTGATGGGTCGAGACCGAGCAGCGCGTAAAGCGGTTTGCCAAGTTCTTTGCCGATCAGATCGTGCAGAGCGAGATCGAGGCCGGCGCGCGCCGCCGCGGGAATATTCGCGTGCAACAACGCTTCCAGCCGATATGGATCGTCGGCGGCAAGCCGGTTCGCTTGAAAATATTCTATGACGCTTTCGACCGATTCGCCATACCGTTCGACGGGGGTGGCTTCGCCAAGGCCTTCGCCGCCGTTGCAGCGCGCGCGAATCACCGCGGAGCGCGCGATCGTCTCCGCTTCACCGCGCGCAATCTTAAACGGGTGAATGAGCGGCAGGTTGATGGCCGTAACCGAGACCGAGAGCATCACGCCCCGCATTCCACCGGGCACTGCGCCTTCCTCGCCACCGTTGGGCGGGGCCTTGACGAGCGGTGATACGGTAGAGGGGCTCGACTGCGTATAGCGCGCAGCGCGTGTGGTACCGAACCGACTTATAAACCGAGGGAGCATCAGCTCCGGATACGACGAACTGCCGAGTCTTCAAACTTGCCGGATCGGCGCCCGGGCCGCACCCACCTGCGAGAACGCAGGTTCGATCGCCGCGCGCAGACGCTATGTGTGGTTGAGTAACGTTATGTTGACGCCAGGGCGGCGCGCCAGCGATCGAGCGCGGCAGCGAGCATGACCGCGGATGCTGATTCCGCGGCGTCGTCGATCACGAGGTGGCCGCGAAATCCGGCAAAGGCAGCGATCGTGGCCGCAACGGAGCGGTCCGTCTGAAGCGCTGCGTCGCTCCAAAGCAGGACCGTATTTACCGCGAGTGCGCGCGGGTCGCTTGCCGCATCGAGCCACTGGGGCTCCGGCCCGAAGCGCAGCCAAGCCGAATCGGCTTCTTTTGCGACACGCTTGAAGTCGTGCGCGCTGACGGCAAACGTTTCGGGTGCGTTTCGCACGGCGAGCGTGACGTTGAGCGCTTTTGCGAGCGACGTTGCTTCGCCCAGCTGCGCAAGTTGATCGTTCCATGATTCGTCGATTTCGCGCGCCAGCGGGGCCGCGACGAGCGGGGCGCCGAGCGTGACCGCGTAGCCGAGCACGCGCGCCATCCAATCCCGCGCCGAAGCAAAAAATGCGCCATCGCTGAGCGCCGCGATCGAAAGTCCGCGATCGACCGCCATCTTCTTCACCTGAGCGAGATAGTCGTCGTCGGTGCGCGGAAAATGGCGCACGTCTAAAACCACGCCGTCGCAAGCGAGGTCGCGGGCGCATACATCCAAAAACTCGAGTTGCGTAAGCTCGCCGCGCTCGATCTCGCGGTGGAACGAACCGCTCGCGCAAGCAAGCTTCATTGGCGTCGGAGGTTCGACCGTGGCGCGTTGCTCACCCTCGGATGCGACGCTCAAACTCCGCAGCAGCATATCGGAACAGGGTAGCGAAGGAAACAGGGTGGACATTCTCGCGCTCAGCAACGTCGAAGCACAGGACCCGGAGCTCTTCGCCGCCATCGCAGGCGAGGAGCGCCGCCAGAGAGAGAACCTCGAGCTGATCGCCTCGGAGAACTACGCGAGCCGCGCCGTTCGCGAAGCGCAGGGCAGCGTGATGACCAACAAGTACGCCGAAGGCTATCCCGGCAAGCGCTACTACGGCGGATGCGAGTGGGTCGATGTGGCCGAACGGCTCGCGATCGAGCGGCTCAAGCAGCTCTTCAGTGCCGAACACGCCAACGTGCAGCCGCACTCAGGCGCCCAGGCGAACATGGCCGTCTTCATGGCGCTCTTACAGCCGGGCGAGACGGTGCTCGGCATGTCGCTCGCGCACGGCGGTCATTTAACGCACGGGACGAAGGTCAGCTTCTCCGGCAAGCTCTATAACGCGGTCGCTTATGGCGTACGGCGCGACACCGAGCTGATCGACTTCGACGAAGTTCGAGCGATGGCGCGCGAACACCGGCCGAAGCTGATCGTTGCCGGCGCGAGCGCCTACCCGCGCATCATGGAGTACGAGCCCTTCCGCGAGATCGCCGACGAAGTCGGCGCGGCACTCCTCGTCGACTTCGCGCACATCGCCGGTCTGGTTGCGACGGGGCTTCATCCGTCGCCGGTGCCGCTCGCCGATTTCGTCACGTCGACAACGCACAAGACGCTCCGCGGCCCGCGCGGGGGATTCATTCTCAGCAGCAGCGCGTGGGCGCAGGCGGTCGACAAGAGCGTTTTCCCCGGCATCCAAGGGGGCCCGCTGATGCACACGATCGCCGCTAAGGCGGTCGCATTCGGCGAAGCGTTGCAGCCGGAGTTCGCGACTTACCAGCAGCAAGTCGTCGACAATGCACGCGCGATGGCCGACGAGTTCAGCCGCGCGGGCTTGCGGCTCGTCGCCGGTGGCACCGACACGCATCTGATGCTCGTCGATGTCTCGGTCAAAGGTCTGACCGGCAAAGCCGTCGAGGAATACCTCGATCAGATCGGGATCACGGTCAACAAAAATGCGATACCGTTCGACAAACAGAAACCGTTCGTCGCGAGCGGAATCCGGTTGGGCACTCCCGCGATCACCTCGCGCGGCTTCGGCATCGAGGAGAGCCGCGAAGTCGCTCGCATCATCATCGACGGATTTGGGGACATCGAGACTCGCGCGCAGATCGACCGCCTTCGCGGTCGCGTGCAAGAGTTGACCTCTCGCTTCGACGTTCCGTAGTCGGCCGGCAGCAGGGACTTTCGGCCCTTTACCAAGTTTCACGCCCCGCGTACGCTGGTAAAGCAGCGAGGCAGGTCCACAAAGCTTAGCTTTGTGCCGTTCTTATAGCTCGCTGCGCGGAGCTATGTAGACGGGGTAGAGGTCTTCCAATGGTGGCGCATCCATGAACGGTCCAATTTTTCGCAGCATTAACGTTGCGGTGCTCTCTGTTTCCTTGGCGCTGCTCGCCGGTTGTCAGGCGCCGAGCTCGCAGTTCGGCCCGCTGCAAGCTGCGCAGAACGGTGGCAATCCGTCGTCGCGGCCTCACGCCGAGACCGGCGAGAAGGTTCTCTTTAGCTTTGACGGCACGGACGGTGAGTACCCGACGTCGGGTCTGACCCAGTTGAACGCGCACGGGGCCCTTTACGGCACGACCGCGACCGGCGGCTCGGCGGAAGTCGGAACGGTTTACCGAGTAACGACCGGCGGTTCCGAGCGCGTGCTGCGCAACTTCAAGGCCGGAAGGCTGAGCTTCTCGCCCGCGGGAGCGCTGACGTCGCTGAACGGTAAGTTCTACGGAACGGCCACTGCGAATAGTCGCTGCCGATCGCACCGTGTCGGTACCTGCGCCGGCGCGATCTTTGCGATCGACAAGTCTGGCAAAGAGCGTGTGGTTTATGCTTTCAAAGGCGGGAGTGACGGTGCGCAGCCCAGGGGAGCGTTAACCATTTTGAACGGCGTCCTGTATGGCGTCACCGCTTACGGAGGCAAATACGGTCGGGGAACCGTCTTTGCGGTCACGGCATCGGGTTCCGAGAACGTTCTTCACAGTTTCGTCAAGCCGTATGGCCTTGTGCCGACGGGAAGCCTCGTCACCGTCAACGGAAATCTCTACGGTACGACAACTTCGGGCGGCGCTCACTCCTACGGCACCGTCTTTAGCATCACACCCTCCGGCAAAGAAACGGTGCTTCACAGCTTTGCTGGGCCACCCGACGGCGCATTTCCGTATGCCGCCCTGACCGACGTGGACGGCACGCTTTACGGGACGACGGCGCGGGGCGGCGGAGGACCGTCGGACTACTGCTTTCTCTCACGCGGAAACCTCGGCTGTGGGACGCTCTTCTCAATCGACACGTCGGGCGATGAGACGGTCGTTCATGACTTCAGCGGGCCGCCGGACGGCGCATTTCCGTATGCCGCCCTGACCGACGTGGACGGCACACTTTACGGAACGACGGCGGACGGCGGCGCTTATCGGTGCACCAGAGAGGACGCGTGCGGGACGATCTTTGCAGTCGAAACGTCGGGCGATGAGACGGTCATTTACGACTTCAGCGGGCCGCCGGACGGAGCATCACCGTACGCCGGCCTAACCTACGCGGACGGCAAGCTTTATGGAACCACGGAGAACGGGGGCTCCGGTGCCTGCGACAGCTACAACCCTGGATGTGGAACCGTTTTCTCGGTTGCACCATCGACGCATCGATCTATGGCAAAAAGGTAAGAACATGCGCCTGTTACGGAATGGCTCAATATTTTCGGCGGCCGCGTCGCTGTTGGTTCTAGCGGGATGCGCCGGTCAGCAAGTGTTTCGAGTTACGCCGGACGGCAGCGCGCCGTCGACTCTTTCTCGCGCGTCGGGTACAGAAACCGTTATCCACAGTTTTGGTGCAAAGGGAGATGGTTCCGTCCCATCCGCGAGCCTGCTAAACGTCAATGGCACGCTCTACGGAACGACGACTGCCGGAGGTAGTGGAATCGGATCGCTATGCGGTCCGGGCGGATGCGGAACGGTCTACCGCGTGACGACCGACGGTCAGGAAAGTGTGGTGTATAGTTTCTCGGACGCCAACGGGGTCGGCCCGGCGGCGAGCCTGATCGATGTCAAAGGGACGCTATACGGCACGACGCTTTACGGCGGCGCGGGCTCTGTCGGCACCGTTTTTAGCGTTACGCCATCCGGAACGGAGAGCGTGCTTCACAGCTTCACGGGCAAACCCGACGGCGCGAGCCCCTATTCAAACCTCGTCGAGTTCAAGGGAAAGCTCTACGGCACGACTTCTGGGGGCGGGGCGCACAACGACGGCACCGTTTTCAGCATCACGCCATCGGGTCACGAGCAGGTGCTCTACTCTTTCAAGGGCGCCGCCTACGGCGACGGTAAATCGCCTCGAGCCGGTCTGACCGCAGTCGGCGGGGATCTGTACGGCACGACGTTTTACGATGGCTCGGGAGCCGGCACGGTTTTCAAGCTCTCTCTTTCCGGCAAAGAACGAGTGATCTACCGGTTTTCCCCGTATCGCCGAGGCGCCAACGCCCCGGGCTCGACCCTCATCAACCTCAATGGCCGGCTCTACGGGACGTCGTGGTTTGGCGGGTCTAATTACGGTGGCGGCACCGTCTTTAGCGTTACGACGTCCGGTAGCGAGAAGGTGCTGCACGCTTTCAAGGGCCCGCCGGACGGAGCGACTCCGTATGGAGGCCTCGTCAACGTCAACGGTACGCTGTACGGAACGACATGGGTGGGCGGCCTCAGCAATGGCGAGTCGAATGAGGGAGTAGGGACGGTATTCTCGATCGATCCATCGGGGAAAGAGCGCGTGATTTACCGGTTCGGTGGTCCGCCCGACGCGGCGCTCCCGGGGGCGGGCCTTGTTGACGTCAATGGGACACTCTACGGCGCAGCGGCCTCGGGCGGAACCTATGCCTATACAAACTGCCCGGGCGCGGGCTATGGCTACGGATGCGGAGCGGTATTCGCGCTGCCGCTAAAGGGCACGAATTCGTAATATCCGCCCGCCGATAACGTCAGGCGTAGGTGGCGATCCTCGATCCCGTAGGATTGCACCGTCGACCAATCCTTAGCTACCCGATCGGAGAGTGAGCCAGGAGGGCACATCACGCGCGTGAGCGCCATCGGGCCGAGTTCGATCTCTCCCGGAGAGGTCGACTTCCACGTTCCGCGCCCGCTGTTGCAGTCCAAGCGCGCGACAACGCTTCCGCCGGCTTCGAATGCAACCGTGTACTTTGTCGAATCGCCGGGATGCAGCGACGTCCCGTCGGCGTTTCGAATTTCCAGTAACTGCCACGAGGTGTTCGGGAGGCCGGCCGGGGCTTGCGCTTCAAACTCGTAGAAACCGCCGGCTGACAGGTTCAAGTGCAGATGACCGTTTTCGATGGCGTATGAATGCACCGTCGTTAAGTCCTTGGCCATGCGCGTATCGAGCGATGGGGGAAGGCACATCGCCAACGTCATGGCCATCACCCCGAGTTCGAGCTTTCCCGGAGAGGTCGACTTCCACGTTGCGTGCCCGCGATTGCAGTTCAAGCGCGCGATAAGGCTGCCGTCGGCATCGAACTCCAACGTGTACTTGGCCGGGTCGTCCGGCTGCACCGACGTGCCGTCAACGTTTTTAATCTGCAAGAGTTGCCAGGACGTATCGGCAAGCCCTTGGGGTTGAGCGCCAACCGGCGCAACGAGCGCGAGCACGGCGACGACTGCAAGCAAAGCCGAACGATTAAAACTGCGCATGGGTCCTCCTTCGCGCGGACCGACCGCGCGCAAAGCTTAGGCACATCGCGAGAACGGACGCCGGCCATGTCACTCATAGCAGCCTAGCCCCATAATACGACAAATTCGTTGCCGCAACGTGTCGGCCTTGCCTCCGCTCGGTACGCTCCGAAAGGCATAGAGCCAGGCGCTCCTAAAGAAGCGAGCAATGCGGCCCGGCTGGGACGAGTACTTCATGCAAATCGCGCGCACGGTCGGTACGCGGGCAACCTGTCCGCGTGCCTCGGTGGGCTGCGTGCTGGCGCGCGAGCACCGAATTCTGACGACGGGCTACAACGGCGCGCCGCGCGGCGTCGCTCACTGCACCGAAGTCGGATGCTCGCTCGTCAACGGCCACTGTCTGCGCGCAACGCACGCCGAAGCAAACGCCGTCGTGCAGGGAGCGCTGCACGGCGTCAGCCTGCAGCACGCAATCGCGTACTGCACCCATCAGCCTTGCGTCAACTGTTCCAAGCTCCTCATCAGCGCGGGCATAGTCAAGATCGTCTACGACGAAGCCTATCCCGATGAGATCGGCAGCCGGCTACTGGCGGAGGCCGGCGTTGCGCTCGTCCACTACGCCGCGCTCGAGGGAGCGCGCGGATGAGCCTGCATCTGAGCGTCGGCGTGCTCTACGCGGCGGCATTCGCGATTGCAGCCGTCGTTAGCGGGCTGGCGACGCCGTTGATCGTGCGGCTCGCGCTGCGCTTGCGAATCGTCGACGACGACGGGTCCGAGCGGCGCATGCACGAGCTGCCGAAGCCGCGCGTCGGCGGCATCGCCGTCTTTTTCGGGTTCGCCTTTGCGCTCTTCACGGTGCTCGGCGTCTCGCTCGCGACGCCGGTGGGCCTTTTGCCGGCAGCCGATCAATTCGACGCGATTCACCGGCTCGTCGGGTTGCTCTTCGGCAGCCTGCTGATTCTGGGCGTGGGCATTTGGGATGACGTCATGCAGATGCGGCCGCGCAACAAGCTGATCGCGCAGGTCGTCGTCGCCTTGATCTCGATGTTGTACGGCTTTGTGATCCCCGGCATCAACAATCCGTTCGATCACAATCCCGGGACGAATTGGATAGACTTTCCGCCGTGGGTCGGCGTGCCGTTAACGCTGGTCTGGTACGTCGGCATGATGAACGCGATTAACTTTCTCGACGGCCTCGATGGGCTTTTGGCGGGCGTCGCCGCGATCTCGAGCATCTTTCTCTTCGTCATCGCCGTGCTGCACACCAACCCCGTCGTCGCCTTAGTCGTCGCCGCGCTTGCCGGTGCCGCGCTCGGCTTTTTGCCGTTTAATTTCAATCCAGCCCGAATCATCCTCGGCGACGCGGGCTCGCTCTTCATCGGCTACGTCTTCGCGACGGTTTCGATCATCGGGGCGAGTAAGACCGCCATCGCTATCAGTATCGTCGTCCCGCTGCTGGTGCTCGCGCTGCCGGTTCTCGATACGGTGGCCGCAATCGTGCGGCGCGCCAGCACCGGCAAGTCCATCAGCGAGGCGGATCGTGGACACGTTCACCACCAGCTGATCTTCCGTTTCGGACTCAACGTGCGCCAGGCGGTGCTGCTGCTCTACGCCGTCTGCTTCGTGCTGGGCGCCGTGGCGCTCGCCTTTTCGGGCGAGTTCACGCACGTTTTTCGCCACGCTACGTAGAAAGTTAAGGAACGTAGGATGACCCCGAAACTCAAGGTCATGAGCGTCTTTGGAACGCGCCCGGACACGATTAAGATGGCGCCGGTCGTCCACGCGCTCAAGTCGCATCCTGAGATCGACGACATCGTCTGCGTCACCGCGCAGCACCGGCAGATGCTCGACGACCTCCTCGCGCTGTTCGCGATCTCACCGGAATACGACCTCGACATCATGACCGAGGACCAGACGCTCACCGACGTCACGACCCGGGTGCTGGCGGGCATGGAGGTGGTGCTCGAAGAGGCGGCGCCCGACGTCGTGCTGGTGCACGGCGACACGACGACGAGCACGGCCGCTGCGCTCGCAGCGTTCTATCAAAAGATTGCCGTCGGTCACGTCGAGGCGGGTTTACGAACGAAGAATCGCTGGCTGCCCTTTCCGGAGGAGATGAACCGGCGCCTCACCGCGACGATCACCTCGTATCATTTCGCGCCGACCCCGCTCTCGCGCGATCATCTGCTCGCGGAGAGCATCGATCCGAACGACATCATCGTGACCGGCAACACGGTGATTGACGCGTTCCTGGCAACGGCCCAGCGCGACAACTTGCCGAAGCCGCCCGGCTGGAACGAGCTCGACCCGGCGCGCCCCATCATCGTGGTGACGGCGCACCGGCGCGAGAACCATCCGCACATGCCCGCCATGTGCGAGGCGCTCGCGGAGATCGCTCGCGACGAACTGCGTCCCCAGATCTACTGGCCCGTGCATCCCTCGCCGCGCGTCGCACCCGTGGCGCATTCCGTGCTTGACGGCATCGAGGGTGTCGTTCTCGTCGATCCGATCGACTATGCCGAGATGGTCGCCGCGGTGAAGGCGTCGGTCTTCGTGCTGACCGACTCGGGCGGGCTCCAAGAGGAAGCGCCGTGTCTCGGCAAACCGGTCCTCGTCATGCGCGACGAGACGGAGCGCCCCGAAGGTCTGATCGCCGGCACGTTGGAGCTGGTCGGTCACGATCGCGCACACATCGTCGCTGCCGCCCGGCGGCTGCTCTACGACGAAACGGCCTACGCGAAGATGGCGCACGCCGTCAACCCCTACGGCGACGGCCGTGCCGCCGGACGCATCGCCGACTGGCTGCTGGCCCGGCTCCGTGAGGGCGCGTATCCCACGCCATTCTCACCCGGACCAGAGGCGCAAACCGTACCCGCGGCCCGATGAAGCCGCTGCTGCCGGTCCTTGGGGCGGGCGGCGCGTTCGCGGGCACGGCCGTGGCGGGGCTGCTCGCCGGAATATGGCTGGCTGAGCGGGTGAAGATGCCGATCTTGGCAGCCGCCGGGCTCTTCGCCGGGCTTGCGCTCGGCGGGTACTCTGCCTACCGGCTGCTGCTTCGGTCGATGTAGCGAAAATGCAGGAGGAAAAGCGCGTCGGGCGTAGCTACAGCGACGCCGACGCGGCTGCCGATCTCGCTGCTTACTTTGCGCTCAAACGAGCGGTTTCGATCAAGTCCCTGGCAAGCGTCGCGGTGGTGGCGCTTTTGGTGGTTCGCTGGCTTCCCTTCCCGGCTTTGGCGCTTGCAACCGGTGGGCTGTGCGGGGTGCTCAACGCCCAGCTGACCGGGAGCAGCGGCCAGTTGCTGTTGAAGAACCGGACCGTAGGGCGCTTCGTCCTAAGTAGTTTCCTGCGAATCGGAGTCTTCAGTATAGTCCCGGTGGCGTTCGCCGTGCACGGCCCCTGGTGGTCGATGGCCTGGTACTTCGCCGGTTTTTTCCTCCCGTTAGCGTTGTTTGCAGTTGGCGCACTGCACGCATTTGACCGAAAGTAGAACGAGAACACCTTCGTGCAAGAAAACCTGGGCGCACACATCCTCTGGCACCTGCCGGTGCTGGGGTCGGTGCATGCCGACACGATCGTGACGACCTGGGTCGTCATGGTGCTCTCGTTGGCGTTCTTTGCGTGGATCGGGGCCAGCTATCGGCGCCCCACCCAAACGAAGCGCCAAGTCGTCGTCGAGGGCGTCGTCAACTACCTTGCGGATCTCGCGACCAGTACGCTCGGCAAGCGCGGCGAACCGTACGTCCCATTCTTCATCGCACTTTTCGTCTTCATTTTCTTGCTCAATCAGTTCGGGATGCTGCCCTTTAAAGCGCTCGGGCTTCCTATCGGAGGTTCTCCGACCGCCGACCTCAATACGACGGTTCCGCTGGCCCTGACGGTCTGGCTCGCCACGTGGGTATTGTTCCCGAAGACACACGCCAAGCATTTAGTAGCACCGTTTGCGTGGCTTCTTCCGATCAACATCATTGAGGAGCTCTCGCGACCCCTGACGCTGGCGGCCCGTTTGTTCTTCAACATCTTCGTCGGCGAGCTGCTATTCTTGATCGTTGCATCGATCATCGAAGAGCACATTACGATCGGCGCGCTCAATCTCTCGTTCGCGGTAACGGTCGTGCCCTTCTTCATTCAGTTCTTTAACTTTTTCGTCGGCACCGTCCAAGCATTCGTTTTTACTCTCCTGGCGATCGTCTACTTCTCGCTGGCGATCGGCGACAATCATTAAGAAAGGTTACGCTCTTGAGTCCTGAAGCGTTAGTAGCCGCGTTTACCCTGCTGGCGTTTGGTATTATCGTCGCCGGCGTCGCATTCGGCTCGGCCATCGGCGACGGTATCGTCGCAAGCAAAGCGGTTGAGGCGATTGCCCGGCAACCTGAAGCTCGTCCGAACATCATGACGTTCATGTTCTTAGGCGTCGGCGTGCTGGAAGCGTTCCCGATCATCGCGCTTGGCCTCGCATTCTACATGATCTTCGGCTTGGCGCCGTTGGCCGCGCTCATGGCCAAGGTCATCGGCCACTAGCAGCGCGATGTTTCTCTCGCTCGACGGTACGCTCGTGGTTCAGCTGATCAACTTTGCGATCTTCTTCGCTTTGCTGAACCTCGTCTTTTTGCGGCCTGTCGGGCGGGCGATCGCAAAACGCCGCGGTTACATCGACAGCCTGGTCTCCGACTACGATCGATATCAAGAGGAAGCGCGTAACCTGCGCGAAGAGGCCGAAGGGATCCGCGCCTCCGCTCGCCGTGAGGCGGAGCACAGCGTCGCCGCGGCACGCGCGGCTGCTTCGAACGAAGCTGCCGAACTATCGAGCCGCTATGCGCACCAGGCACGAAGCACGATCGAAGCGGCGCAGAACACCGCCCGGGCGGAGTTCGAAAAGGCCCATTCCGGCGAGGGCGAAGCCGTGCGCGGGCTCGCGAAGGTCATGCTCGATCGGGTAATTCCCGAGGCGGCGCAATGAACGACTTGCAGTTCTACATCAAAATTGCGATCTGGAGCCAGGTCGTTTCGTCGATCGTCTTCCTCGGGGTGCTCGTCTACATCTGGTCCCGCTGGATCCTCCCCGTCGTGATGACGGCGCAGGAACGCAGCAACCAGAAGATCGCCGAAGCCGAGCGTCACCGCGACGAAGCCAAGGCGGCGCTCCAAACGCTGCGCGAGGAGATTGAGAGTGCGCGACACGACGCCAAGCTCATCAAGCAGCGCGTCAATGAACGGGTCGACCACGAGCGCGCCGCGCTTTTGCAGGAGACGACCGAGGCGGGCGAACGTGCCCTCGCGGAGGCCGGCCTCGAACTCGAGCGCGCACGCGCGGCAGCCGGCCAGCGCTTGCGCGACGACCTTTTGG
>JBARKF010000223.1:0-3175 GCA_049800655.1 Candidatus Cybelea sp. | reverse complement strand
AAGCACAGGAAGCCAAACGTTTCGACCTCTTGCACGAATGGCGAGCCAAGGCGATGTCGGATACGTATGCCGCCCTTTGCGCTCTCCAGGACGCTCATGACAAGTTTTCTAATTCATTCGCAGGCTTCGTGAGCGGCCCCACGCCGATAAAACTATTGGACAGAGCTAACGAAAGCAGGAAACGTTTTAGAGAAGAATTTTGGGCAAGCGAATACTTTTCGATAGAGACTTGGCAGACAGTCTGATGCAGCTGAACAGAGCATACGTTGAAATCTCAAATTCGTTCTGGGCCAAGTAGAACGCAGGCCGCGTCTCATTGCGCGGGAGCGAAGATACCGAAGAAAGGCACCGTCGGATCGAATACGATGTATTTTCCGAGATTTTGTGCGGCGAGCAGTATAGAAGAGCGGTCGGAGCAATAATTGTCCTACAGGCAGAGATTGACTTGCGTTTCAGGGCGTTGTTCGGCGTCACCTGATTCTGCCGGGGTGCGATAACGGTCAGCACATGGTTGCTCGGTCATCTGCTCCGTACCGACCGAGAACGGCCGGCACGCGCTAAGATCAGGCGCGTCCTGCCGCAGTCCCCCGCCGACTGCAGCATCAAACTCTCGAGCGGGCTTGCGGCCGAGCTTCAGCGCGAGCTCCTTGCCGGTCGCGCATTGGGAATCAAATCGCCCTCGCCGAAGACGTCACGCAGTTTGGCCGCCAGCGGATCAGCCGACGCCGCATCGGCCAACTCAAAATACCGCGCAAACCCAGCCAAGGACGCGATTCACTTACGCTTTCATTACCTCTACGCGAGCCTCTCAAGCATTCGTCGTATCGGGCAACGCTTCCGCGCAGTCGGATGGCGATGATCAGTTTAGCGACAGCGGTAAGTAACCGAAGTGTTCCGCGGCTGTTGCTGGTCCGGTCATTGTAGAGAAAGGATAGCCGAAGGCAGCGACGCAAAGGTGAACGTTGGATCGTTAACCGCGGGACCTCGGGCTTTGAGGACGCGAATAAGCGGATGGACGGCCGAGGAGACAACGAGATCGTAGATTCACGTCGATTGCAGCGTGGAGCAGGGACCCTTCTGACGCTGCTCCTGGTCGCGGCGGCTTACGTTGCTGCGGCCCGGTTCGGCTTTAGCTTCGCGCTTGCGACGAAGCAAGTCACAGCCGTCTGGCCGCCAACGGGAATCGCGATGGCAGCGCTGCTCCTCTGCGGATATCGAGTTTGGCCCGGGATTTGGCTTGGAGCATTCATCAGCAACGCGATGAGCGCCGAACCTGTGTGGGCGGCGGCAGCGATCGCGACGGGCAATACGGTCGCACCCGTTCTCGGAAAGTTCCTCCTGCAGCGGTTCGGCTTCCAGAACGCCATCAAGCGAGTGCACGACGTTCTCCTGATCACGGTCGTTGGTTCAGCTGCCGTAATGACGGTATCGGCGACCAACGGCGTGATCGTTCTCGCGCTTGCGCGAATCGTTCCCTGGAGCGACCTCTTGTCGGTGTGGTGGGTGTGGTGGACCGGCGACGCAATGGGCGTGCTGCTCGTCGCGCCGCTGATTCTCACGTGGGTTTCTAACGCGGGGCTCGGAAGGTTTAGCTACGCTCGCGCACTCGAGCTCGCACTGCTCGGCGTAACGCTCTTGGGCGCCAGCTGGGTGTCGTTCCTGAGCACTCTTCCGCTGCGGTTCTCGGTCTATCCCTTCATCATCTGGACGGCACTGCGCTTTCGGCAACGCGAAACGGCCACTGCAGTTGTCGTCATCGCCGGCATTGCGATTTGGGCGACGGCGCACAACTTGGGCCCTTGGGGCAAGGGTCCTTTCGATTTGCGACTGATTCAACTCGATAGCTGGATGTCGGTGTTTGCGTTCACCGCGCTCGTGCTTGGCGCGGCCAATGCCGAGAAACAGGCTGCGCGTGCCGAGCTCGCCGCGATGTTGGAAGAGGCGAAGCGCTCGATCGAAACGCTGCAAGCGGCCTTTCTTCCCTCTCGTCTCCCGCAGCGCTCGGGCCTCCGATGCGATGCAGTCTACATTCCGGCCGAGCGCGAGGCGCTCATCGGCGGCGATTGGTACGATGCCTTCGAGCTTCCCGATAAGCGCATGGTGTTTTCGATCGGCGACGTAACCGGTCACGGGCTCGAGGCAGCTGTCGGCGGCGCGCGGATGCGGTGGAGCATCTTCGCAGCTGCGTTTGACGCCGAAAATCCGGCGGAGATCCTCTCCAAGGTTGACCGCGCTGCGCAGCTTCCATCGGGTGCGCCGGCAACGGCGATGGTCGCCATTATCAGCGCAGACCTTTCGACGCTAAGCTATGCCGGCGCCGGTCATCCGCCACCGATCCTGGCCGGGCCGCACAGTCCGGCGCACTTTTTAGAATACGGAGGCATCCCGTTTGGCGTTGGGTTACCCGTCGAGCCGGAAACGCGAACCGTAGCTTTAGAGAACGGCTCGGTCATCTTGTTCTACACCGACGGACTTACTGAGTTCGCTCACAATATCGAAATCGCCGAATCGGCCGCGCTGCGGGCCGTTTCGCATTTGATCGATAACTCGAAAGTCGAGCACCCGGCGGCCTTCGTGCAACACAGCGTGATGGGATCGCAGCGACCATCAGACGATACGGTGCTCCTCGTGGCAGAAGTTAGTACGAGCTAGGGGCCGGATCGCCCGCCAAATGTAGCGGTCAATCGTATAGGTTTGGTGTTGTCGGTTCGGGCCGCGGGCGCTATGATTTGCCTGATATAGGCGTCGAGGAGGAACCGGTCGCATGCATTTGTTCATCCGTGCGTTCTGTGCAACAGTCGCTGTAGCGCTTTTGGCAGGTTGTTTCGGCAGCAATCTCTCGACGCCGAACTCCTCGGCGGAGGTCGAAACGCAAGCAAACCACCTCGTGAATGGTCATTTCGTACCAAGATGGTCGAAACTGGCGAACCTCATCCCGGCGGAACTCCAACCCGGTCCTGCGCGGGTCCTCGATCGCATCGTGCCCGACAAGCACAAAGGGACCGGCGTTGTGGGCATATACGGAAGCCAGTTCTACGCCGCCAAGACCAACGGCTATAAAGGCGGCGATCCGAAGAACGCTCCGCCGGTCTGCAGCCTGAGCGCGAGCTATCTGAATGACATTTCCACCGATGCCAAGGGCGACCTCATCGAGCCCGACGGTGGTACGCGCACG
>JBARKF010000222.1:0-8168 GCA_049800655.1 Candidatus Cybelea sp. | reverse complement strand
CGCCGGCGGTCTGGCGGTTGGGCGCGCTGGAGCGGGCGTTGGTCTGCCCGGCGGTCTGTTCCCCGTCGGTCTGGCGCCCGGTCTGGAAGGCGTCGGGGTCGCTTGCTGAGCGGCGACCGGCACTGCAGCAGCTATGACGAACCAGATCGCCAGGAATGCACATGTGAGGCGTGCTCGTGCCATCATCGTGACCCTCCCTAAATTAAACGTCGACCGCTAACGCGCGTTTATTCTTCCCAATTTTGGGGCCGCATTCACGAGGCGTCGCCATAACTAAGCGGGACGCTCGTCCCCAGCCAGGCAATCACTTCTTAGATGATTTTGAGCGGCTCGCCTTCGCTTTAGATTTGGGTTTTTTGGAGGCGTCGTGATTGAAAGCGATCGCAGCTACTAGGAGAGCCTTTAGAGCGCGTTTGTTAATCTTGTCCTTTTCATAGAAGTCGATCGCGCGCCTTTGGTTCCCGTCTAGGCTCGCGTTGAACAGTTTGTTTGGATCAGGAAGTCTCGCGCCCTGTTGAAATGTGAGCTTCACCTTTCCTTTGAGCGCGTTGGCACATGCGATCATCCCGTCGTGATACCAGACCGGAGTTCCCATCCACTTCCATTCCTCGATCACATCGGGGACGGCGTCTTGAATTATTTTGCGTATCTGCGAAAACGTGTCGTGGCGCCAGTCATCCAGCTCGGCAACATATTCATCGATCTTTTGCGATGGGCTTTTCATTTTCAAATCGTCGCTCCGTCTTAACCCGCAGGCTCTCCTTTTAGGAAGATTTATTCTAGGGCGCGCGGGTAACGTTTGTCCATCCTCCAGCGCCGCTCGCGCCACAATTAAGCGAGCCCGGGCAGACGCGCCGGGCTCGCTTTTGTCGTGCTATTCGAGGGGCTTAGTCGCCATCGTCGCGGTGCTTCGGAAGCATCACGGCACGACGCGATCCCTCAAGCTGCTGATGCAAATAGTACCCAGCGGTTTCGTAACCGGCCGGCAGAGATGTCGGCGACGGAATCGGGGTGATTCCTAGCGTGGAGCAGCTCATTTTGGGTGGAATCCTTGGCGAGGAAATCTCTGCGAGCGACGGAGGGTTCAGTCCTCCGCCGCGGAGTTTGCGTTCGTCGAGCGCGTCGAACAAATTCGAGGTCGCGCTATCGCCGTCGGCCGGCGACAAGCCCACCTTCACGCCTTTGGCTTCATCCGGCAACGAGCCGAACGTCGGCAAGCCGAAGATCGCTTCGATAAACTTCGATACCGAGCCATGATCGGCAAAGTCATGCACGACGACGCCGGTCTGAGAAAACGCGGAGATTACCATTGCCGGCAGACGAACGCCGTCGCCGCACGGGTAGCCCTCTTCCGGGCCGGTCTTATCCTGCGGGCACGTCTGTCCGAAGCCCGGTGGAGCGAGATGGTCGTAGAAGCCGCCACTGTCATCCCACGTGACGATGATGACCGAGTCTTTCCAGTACTTGCTTTTCGCGATGGCATTGACGACTTCCGCGAGATAGGCCTCCGCTACCTGATGATCGGCGCTCCCACTCCCGGGATGATCGTCGTCGCCGACGTAATATTTCTGCCCGGATGGGTTGCTCGTAAAGATCTTATCGGCGGGCGCCAAACCGTACGTGTTCTCGTTGCCGCCCTTTACCCAGAAGACGCCCGAGGAGGGAAGCTTCCCTTTCCGGATGTCGGAGATTATGCCATTGCCTTGTGCGTTGTCGCGCAACGTCTGCTTACTCGCGAAACCCGACTGCGCGTTATTGATGTAGTCGAAATAGAGCGGCGCCGTATGATGTGCCGAGAAGCCCGCGTTCGCAGTGTACAGTCCTTCTTCATACCACGCCCACGGGAACGACTGGTGGTGGCCTTGCGCTTCCTTAGAAATGTCGGCACCGATATAACCGACGACCTTTGCCTTTCTGGCCGCGCGGTCCATTTGCGGATTCAGCATCACCGGCATCGTTGCATAACTTTGGAACGTGCTGTTATCTCCCGAATACGACGTAATCGGGAACGACAGCTGCGACGTCGGCGGATTGTCGTCATTGGAGATCGGTACACCGTCGCTGTAGCCCCCGCTGGGTAACGGTTCGGACGGCGTGCCCAGGCCCTGTGCGGCCTCGGTTTGTCCGATTTGACTTGAGAAGAGCTGAATGTTGCTTGGCGTCGAGTCTCCGGTGTTCGCCTGGAAATAGTGATCGAAGAGCGTGAAGTTCTTCGCGTAGTCCCAGAGATACGGGACGGTGTCGCAATCGTATACTCCTTCGATGGCGATGGACTCGTTGTGCGACTCGACCTGTTGGGGGCTTGGGGTCGGCCCGAGTATCGGTTGTCCAGCCTCAAGGTCGACCAAGAAATCGTCCATCTTGCCCCGGTCGATCGATACTTCTTGATCGTAGCGACCGTTGTTGCCTCCATCGATGTCCGGAGCGTCCTGAACGTAGTTTGGGCTGTTTGGGTTCGCCGAGATCAAGAAGGGACGCTGACAACCCAACGTCTGCGGATCGTACTGGCAATCCGTCTCTTGGGCGAGATAAGTCCCGAGGTTTTCGACGTATTGGCCCTTAATGCCGGGAAAGAGCCCAAAGATTTGATCGAAGGTGTGGTTCTCCTGAACGAGCACGAAAACGTGCTTGATCCTGGACTGAGCTAAGTGTGCTATCCTACGACGGGCTGCAGTATTGGCGAGCTGCGCAACAGCGGATCCCGCCCCTGCGTTTTGCGAGCTTAGCGGCGTGACCGAAGAGCTCGGCCCCGCTCCCCCGCATGCCGCCAGCGCGCAAGATGCTGCGAGAATTACAATATTCGCCGCTAAACGACGCATTATAGTACCACCTTCCAGTTTTAAAGCCAGGTGCGTACGCTTAAATTAACAGAAGGCAATCCTGAGTGCATCCTGGGAGAGGGTGCCACTTTGATAAAGGTGGATAATGACTTCTTAACTTAAGCCGTTTCGAGTCTAAATTTATCCTTAACCTCAGTTACGGACAGCGCCATGACGTCCAATGCGAAACGGCCCGGCTCTGCCGGTTCAAAGCAACGTCACTCGCTAACGGCGCGCGCGCTTGCGCGCCTCAAACGCTCCGAAGAACGGCCGGCGTTTTTGCGGTCACGGGAATAGCTGAAGATCACGCCGTGACCTGCGTGGACGATGCTTTGCCTCGATTTTCGCTGGCAGGAACTCGCCGAGCCCGGAAGGCACGTTTGTCGGGTGACGCCGACCTTCCAGCCCCTACCGCTTGCAGAAGAAGAGTTAGTAGCAATAGCTCAAGAGGGCTACGTCTATTTTTACCCTCTGGTTCTGATGGATATAACCCGCAAGCAACTGATTAACATCAACCCGCAAGTCAACCCGATCGGCGGCCCAAGCAACGCCTTTACGCACGTTCGCGCCTTTCCATCCGCGGAAATGCGAGCCGTGGTTCGCCCGAACTTTGACACGCTTTATTCAAGTGCGTGGCTCGACCTGAGCGAGGGGCCGGTGGTTGTCTCAACGGCGGACACGGGCGGCCGTTATTTCCTGCTGCCGATGCTCGATATGTGGACGGATGTGTTCGCAGTTCCGGGCAAGCGAACCAATGGGACGGGTGCCGCTGATTTTGCCGTGATTCCGCCCGGCTGGAGCGGGACACTACCGGCAAACGTCGAGCCGATACATTCGCCAACGCCGCACGTATGGATCATCGGACGTACGCAGACAAATGGCGTCGGTGACTACGCAACCGTCCACAAGATTCAAGACGGTTTCAGGATCACTTTGCTTGCCGACTGGGGTCAAACGCCCCGCAAGATCCAACAGCAAATCGACCCGAGCGTCGATACCAAGACGGAGCCTATGCGGCAGATTAACGAAATGGCGCCCGCCGCGTATTTCAGCTATAGCGCAGAGCTGATGAAGATCAATCCGCCGCACCTTACCGATTGGTCGATCATCGCCCGTCTTAAACACATCGGGCTGGAGTCCGGCAAGAGTTTTGACGCTGGGAAGCTGAGCGCCGACGTCCTGGCGCGCGGCGCTTCCGGCGGATTGCGGCTTATGCGCGAAAAGATGCCAACGCTTGCCCGCGTCGTCAACGGTTGGCAGATGAACACGGACACGATGGGCGTATACGGTGACTACTATCTAAAGCGTGCTATCGTTGCAATGGTCGGCCTCGGCGCGAACCAGCCGGAG
Source organism: Candidatus Cybelea sp. (assembly GCA_049800655.1). Taxonomy (GTDB): domain Bacteria; phylum Vulcanimicrobiota; class Vulcanimicrobiia; order Vulcanimicrobiales; family Vulcanimicrobiaceae; genus Cybelea. The sequence continues at coordinate 3,999 of JBARKF010000222.1, read as the reverse complement.
GATGCAATTTATCCGCTCAATCTTGCAGATGAAACGGGGCAGGCGGTTACTGCCGAAAAGCGATACGTTCTCCATTTCGACAAGGACGAGCTCCCACCAGTCGATGCCTTTTGGTCACTGACCATGTACGATGCCGAAGGCTTTCAGGTCGCCAATTCGATCAACCGGTTCTCTATCGGAGATCGCGATGCGTTAAAGTTCAATGCCGACGGATCGCTCGACATCTGCATTCAAAACGAGAACCCTGGCGCCGACAAGGAATCGAATTGGTTGCCGGCACCGAAGAGCGGGACCCTGGGACTGACGTTACGGCTCTATGCTCCGAAACAACAGGCCCTGGACGGACGCTGGAGTCCGCCTCCGGTGCGGCGGGCCTAGCCTCGCAACCGTCAGAAAGATCTCGAGTCAGCCACCATCTAACTCTTACGGCATAGCGGAGGCGCGGGCTGCGGCTCCTCCTCGGTGGCGACCGTCACCTTCGATCTCTGCCCCTTCGAGTTGACTTCGATCGAATGCGGAATGGGCAGCGGGAAGTTGGGGCTGACGACCGTGCAGTGATAGGCGCCCCCACTACACGATGACGATGGCGCGCGCTGCTCGACGAAGAACGATCGGGGCGTATGGAGGGTAATCGGGGTCGACCGAATCCGCGCGGCGTAGCAGCTCTGTGGTAACGAGACGGAAGCCTGGACGATAAAGGTCGAATGGGTGGCGCCGGCGCTCACGCCGGTCGCCGTCGCCGGTTCCCAGGCGGCAGCGCTTGCCGCGCTCACCGGCGGCAAGAGAACAAACGATAGCGCGATTAACGCCGATAGGCCGAAAGAGCGCATTGCATGTACCTCCTCATCGCAGCGTAAAGGCTGCACATGCTAAGTTACGCAACCGAGCGCCTTACACCTCGTGCGCTTGGGACGCAGCACCTTAAAAACGAGGCGGAGTGTAAGGAATACACTCCGCCTCGGACCGTCTCATCCGTTAGCGGCGATGCCGTTAACGTTCGAGGACTTGTACGTTGTTGTCGTTGTCGTCGTTGAAGTAGACTTTCGTGTCGGCCATCGTCGATCCGGTAACGACGAGGCCGAACAGCGCGCCCTGAGCGCCGTTATCGACATTGCGCACATCGAGCACCTTTCCGCTGCTGGTAGACACTTCGACCATTAGATTCTTTCCGCTTGGGTCGAGCGTATTGCCTGCGATAAGATTGCCGTTCGGCAAAAGGGCCGTGCTAATCGGACCGTTCAGCGGGCCTCCGGCCAGGACTATCCTGGCGTCACCGGCGGCGGGTCCCGTAAACTTCATCCCGTTCTGGGTGGCCTTGATGCCGTTTTTGGGGATCTTCGATACGTTCTTGAATGCAACGATCGTGTTATTCATGCCATCCGCGAAATAGATGGTGTCCATTTTTGTATCGTATGCAAGTCCGGACGGGGCTAAGGCCGTACCGGGCTTTCCGTGATTGACGGGAAATCCGCTGGCGATGACCTGCCACGTGTATTTTGTGCCGACATTGATCCGGACCACCGTGCCCGTACCAGCATTGGTCTCGTAAAATGCCGACGTGGTTTTCTGTCGCGATAATATTTGGCCCCACGGTTGGCTAAATGGCTTCCCCGAGATATTGCTCATGAGCTTGCCGGTGGGGTCGATGACGGGGTTGTCGTTGGCGACCATGGCCGAAGCCCAAATGGTATCGTCAACATCAAGCGATATCGCGTCGCAACCCTTGAGTTGCTTGATTCCTGAAACGTGGGTTGGCTTCGAGTTTGGCTTCGGATGGAGCGCAACGATCGACTTGCCCGTACCTTGTACGTTTGACTTCGCATTGAAGTTGCACACAACTAGATCGCCTTTAGTGAACATTCCGGCGGTGAGCGGCGCGATGGCTAACCCGTATGGATTTTGTGAGCCGTTAACCGGATCGACGGCCGAACCGATGACCACTTGCTTCTTTAGTTGCTTCAACACCGAGGTCTCGGCTAAGCCGCTCGCGTAGGGCTGCGAGACTTGCGAGACTCCGGGCTGCTCGCTTCCCGGCAGCGGCGTGACGTTACCGGCCTTGCAGCCGCTTAAAATAAGGGCCGCGATTACGGCAAATACGCCGGCGAGCCCTAGGCTTCGTACTCTCAACATTAATGCACCTCGTCTGGGATAAGAGCAACGGTTGGAGTACGGTACGTGCTGATCGTGAAGAAACTCTGAAGCCGCGACGTACGGCCTCTGTCAGCGAGCGTTAATTCATGAATGCTTCATATTCATGAATATGAATCCCCGAACGAAAAGAGTGAGGAAACGGCTCTTCACTGTTTGGTAGATGCGACGACACTCTGGCAAAAATGGCAGCGGCTTCTATTCCGCCATCGGATGACCGGGCGGAAGAAGCGCACGAAGCGCGTCGAGCAGCGGGTTGCGATCGAGCGCTTTGACGGCCGCGTCGATGGCGCGCCGCTGCGCCGGCGTCAAACTCATCATCAGATTGACGTCCCATTGCAACGCCTTCAATCCTTCGGCTGCGAGCTGTTTCTCGAAATCCTGCACACTAGCACACCTCCTTCTTCAATCGTGGTGCCTTAGTAGGACCTTACCCCACCACCTGGGAGCGTACTCAGGCACCCGGTTACGTCGAATACTAACCCTGCCTCGCGCAGCGCGCAGCAGCAGTAGTAACTCCACTCACTGCGGTTTCATCCCATGGCACCATCGACGATTCCGCGATGGGGGGCTGGGAGCCCGCTCGTTCTTTGGGGCAGCGCTTGCGCGCGCGCGCCCTGACGCGCTAGAATGGGACATGGTGAAGTCCATTCGCTTTGCGCGCGACGTCATCGGTATTTGTGCGGTTGCCGCGATGCTCGCCGGGTGCGCCACCCAGGATGGCATCGCTACTGCACCCCAAGCCATGCAGGGTTTCTCGCGCATCCCTCCCGGCACGAGCAGCGGGGATTTGATCTACGTGGCATCCGCTTTTGAGCCGGATGTCACCACGAGCTTCTACACCTATCCGGGGTTGCAGTACGTCGGCTCGATCGTCGGCGGCACGGGGCTCTGTTCCGACAAGATCGGCGACGTTTACGTCGTCTACGACGGGGGCTGGACGGAGTACGCACATGGCGGAACGACGCCAATCCAAACCTACAGCAACAGCCAATACAATTTCATGCACTGTTCGGTCGATCCGGTCACCGGAAACCTCGCCGTAAGCGTTCAAGAGACCGGAGCGGCGATCTTTACGAATGCGAGTAGCGCACCCCTCATATATGCGGGCCCCTTCGGCGAGCAGGTTTACTGCGCATACGACCGCAACGGAGACCTGTTCGTTTTCGGTAGCCCGTACGGTAGTTCGTCGCATACGCCTCTGCTCGAAGAGCTGCCCTATAACACATCGGCGCTGGTCCCAATTTCGCTGCCTCAAAAGATCCGCGAGGCCGAGCAGTTGCAGTTTGACGGGCAACACATCGCCGTTGCTCAACAGCGTGGTCCAAGCGTGCATCGGCTGAAGTTCTTAGGCAACAGGGCGAAGATCGTGTTGTCGTCACGCTTTCACGGTACCAATCGCGGGCAGATACAGCAGTTCTGGATCTCCGGTACTACGATCGTCATCCCGTTCAACGTCAAGGGCTCGAGTGCCGCCGACGTCGGAGTTTGGAAATATCCCAATGGCGGGAATCCGATCGCGACGTTCCGAGGCCCGTCCGCGGAGTCCAATCAGGCCGTAACGATCAGCGTCGGGTCGAACAAGTAGCAAGACAATGCCGATCTCGCGCCGCGCGCTGCTTTGGTGCCTCGCTGGGCGCGATCCAGTACGCGAGCGCGCCGTAAATGAGATTCTTTAAGCTTCACAGCCCTAGGGAAAACCTGAAGTAGCCGCACTCAGCGTTTTTGTCATCCTGAGTACAACATGGCCCTTGGCAGGGCCACCCGGAATGGCATGAAAATCAAGTATTTGCCGTCCTGCGACGTCGGCTTCGCTTGGTGCTACGAGCCCGTTCCTGAGTAGGACGCTGG
>JBARKF010000221.1:0-3624 GCA_049800655.1 Candidatus Cybelea sp. | reverse complement strand
TGACGCGATCTTTCAGCTTAACTCCGCTGATGCGAACGTCGGAGGCGCCGCCGCCACCCGTGCCGCTACCGTAGTAGGTGACGCTCCCGCCGTCTCCGCCACCGTTGAATCCGCCCATCGCACCACTCGCTACACCGCCGACGAATACGGCCAGCAGTTCTTTCGGTTTCACTGGTATCGTCGCCGTCACCAAACCGGCGCGCGCTGGTGCGGCCGCTGCACCGATGGCGGCGATCGTAACTTGCGTCACGCCCGCGGGCACTCTGAAGTTTTGCCGCGCGCCGGTGTAGTAAAACGTCTTCGACCCGAGTGGACCAGCTTGCGCCGAGACTCCGGGCGATACGGTCATCGCCTGCGGTCCCCCACAGCCACTTAGCATCGCGACAGCCGTGCAGGTGCTCAAAGCACAGCGACGGATTCCCGCTATCTTCATGGCCGTATACTCGACTGGCCGCGCAACGTACCCACGCTAACAACCGCAGAGTGGGGGTGTTTGACGTTACCGGCTTCGAACTTCGCACGCGGCTTTGCGCCTTTGGGAAACGCCCAAATGCCGACGTCTTTTGGGGCCGTTTTGCGGTAATCGGGCGCGATAATGCGCTCGTCAAAGATATTCATCAAGCCGCCGCCCTTCCTGCGCAAGGTCGTGGTGCCGACGACCGTTCCGCTCGAGCCCGCGATGCTGACACGGTAGAGCATGTTGCCGTCCTGCGCGACCAGGTTGCCGTCGTGCCATCGGAGCGCTCCGGTGCTTTGCAAGGTCTTATTCAACGAGATGACGTGACCGCGATTTGGGAGTACCGCGACCGTTTCGTGAGCTTCGCCTTCTGGCGCACGATGCCTTGCTCACCGGTAAGGGTTCGCGCGATGCCCTCGTTAGCGGACGCGCAACGAAACAACGCCGATCGGCTCGGAGGAAGAAAGACCCGAAAGGATCGCAATCGGCAAACGGCAGCCGGATACCTGTAGACTTCGCCGTCCAAGTTGCCTCCGTCGGCGCAGTAGACGTAGGGCCGCGCGATCCAAGTCTGGTCGCAATCGGACGACCCGCTAAGCGAAACGGTGCCTTTCAACGTTGCCATCGTTTCGCTGACGGCGTACCGCTAGATCACGCGGCTTTCTTGATCGCCGATGGTCACGTATTTGCCGTCAAACTGCACGGCGCCGGCGAGCTCAGAGCGTAGCAGCCTGATAATTTCAGCATGTCTTATGCTTCTCCGTTTAGCGAACGCGCAAGGAAACAACGCCGAGCGGATTGTCGAAAGAACCCGTAAGGCTCGCGATCGGCGAACCACCGGCCGGATACTTGAAAACCTCGCCGTCGTCGTTACCCAAATCCGCGCAGTAGACGTAGGGTCGTTCGATCCAGTATCCCGCACAGTCGGAAACCGGCACGATCCCTTTCAAGATCGCCTTTCTGCCGATGATGCGATAGCGGCAGATGCCTCCCGTGCAGCCCATCGTTAAATAGGTGCCGTCCCACTGAACGCCGTTGGGGAAAGTGATAGCGCTGCTAATGGAAATGTCTTCAAACCTGCTGCTGCCTTTGGGAAGCTCGACCAGCTGGAATCCGCCGCTGCTGCTGAGACCGTCGGCGAACAAGTTGCCGTTGCCGTCATAGCCGTCAAAGAAGGCTTCATTGAGCCCCGAGCTGAGGGTGGTGCCGGAATTGCTCCCCGGCTTGAAGATCTCGACGTCGCCGTTCGAGAGGATCGTGACGGCCAGGTTACCTGTCGTGGTGTCGACCGCACAGCTCGTGGGTTGACCGGCGGTGACAATGCGCGTTTTGATGGGCGCCTTTCCATTCGCTTTGAACTCTTGGACTTGATCGGGCGCACTCCCGACAACCCAGAACGTTCTCGCTCCCTTCGTGCACATGCCCCCGCTGAAGTTCAGCTGGCCGATCTGCGAATCGCCCTTTGGATAGTCAAACTCAGTAAGGTAGCTACCGTAATAGTTTGAAAAGTACTGAACCTCGCCGGTTCGCCGCGGCACTTGCTGTGTAAGCGCGGGCGGCGCAGCCTGCGGCGAAAGTACTCCTTGCGGTTGGCCGCAGCCCGCGAGTAATAGCAGAGAGGCGATGATGCTCACAGCGTGCGCGCTGGATAACCTCATCATGTCGTGTGCCTCCGAGTGGCTGAGCGAATCTTTTCAAGTGGAGTCATTCAGCGCCGCGTCGTGCCGCTCCCGGGCGGCGCCTGGGCGAATCGTTTCGCCGAGCGCTCAACGAAACCACGCCGGCGTACTTATACACTAAGCCTTCATCATTGCCGGCATCCGCGCACAAGACGAGCTTCTTTCACAATCCATGTCTGCACGCAATCGGACGAACCAGTGAGCGACACGGTACCTTTCAGGATCGCCTTCTTGCCGACGATGCGATAGCGATAGATCACGCTTCCACCGCCGATTGCGAGATATTTTCCGTCCCATTGAATGCTGCCGCCGGCGGGAGATCTCATGCTAATGGAAATGCTTTGCCGTTCAAGCCGTCGACAAACAAGTTGCCTTTCGCATCGTAGCCGTCGAAGAGGGCTTCCAAAAGTCCCGAGTTGAGGGTGGTGCTGGACTTATCGCCCGACTTAAAGATCACGACGTCGCGGTTTGTGATAATCGTTACGGCCAGGTCGCCCGTCGTGGCGTCGATCGCACACCTGAGGGCTCGCCGGCCTTCAGAGCCGACGAATCAAGAGTACGGCGGTGATCGCCAGCACGATTATTAGGAGTAAGGCCAGCCCTAGCAACGGGTGGTCGATAACGTACGAAATCACCGGGTCATGCTATCACAGAACCATGCCTAAACGGTCAAGGAAAGCTCCCGACGACGGCGTGAACGTTGCGCATCCTTCGACTACGCGCCCTGCGGGCGCGGAGTTTATCCTGAGCGAGCGCAGCGAGTCGAAGGGCTCAGGATGACAACGTGGGCGCTCCGCTTAGATGACAGGGTAATTTCTAATAACCTTTGGTGCCGTTGGGCGTTCCCCAACCGCCCGGACCGGTATAGTATTTTTTGTATCCCCCATATCCGCACAGGTAGTTACCGCAGCTGCCGTCGCTACCGGTGCCGGGATGATGGAAGTACTTTTTGTGTTGCTTGCTCGTGAGCCGCCAGATGGTCTCGGCGCCGTTCATTTTACTGGCGTTGCCGGCAAGGCCGATGACGCCGGCCGTAAACGGCGATGCAACGCTCGTGCCGCAGACGCCGGTCCAGCCGCCGTAGAGGCTGATGTAGACCGCAACGCCAGGCGAGCAGCCGGACTCCGACGATACATCGACGACGGTGCGATAGCTGCAGTCCGGGTCGTGTTGCCAGGAGGGCTTTGGCACTCCGGGGCTGCCGACGTTGCCGGGACTCGCGCAGCCCGCGCCTCCGTCGAGCCAGAGTTCTTCACTAAACTTCGAACCGCTCTGCTCGAGCTGCGTACCGCCGACCGCGATGACGGTGTCGAGTACCGACGGGCCGCCAATGTTGTTGTATGCGTCGTCACCCGACGATGCGAGATATACGATTCCCTTCGTGTCGAAGTAGTTCGGGAAGTTCGTGTCGTCGCAGTCGTAACTGCCGTAGCAGATCCAGCTGTTGCTGAGAATCGTCGCGCCGAGCTTGACCGCCTCTTTTTCGGC
>JBARKF010000220.1:0-5762 GCA_049800655.1 Candidatus Cybelea sp. | reverse complement strand
GCGCCATGCCGCGTCGCCGCCGCCGGAGGGCAGCATCAACGTCAACGAGGCCGATGCCGCCGAGCTCGCCGCCGTTCCGGGCATCGGCCGAGCCGTCGCGGCTCGTGTCGTCGAGCTGCGCGAGCGCGAGGGAAACTTTACATCGCTCGATGAGCTACTCGACGTCGCGGGCATGACGCAGACGCGCCTCGACCGCGCGCGTCCGTACCTTCGCGATCCCTGATCGGCGAAAGGGGAGCCCCGCGCATAAAGCGCATTCCGCTAACCTTGTGGTTTCCACGGAGCTGCCTGTAAAGGAGACGCTTCCGAACCTGATTCGGCGAGCGCTCGCGCAGCCGCGCGACGAGACGTTGGTCGAACGAGTCGATGGCGCGTGGAAAGGAACGTCGAGCGAGCGTCTGCTCGAGCGCGTGCAGAATCTCGCCTGCGCGATCCGTGAGGCCGGCCTCGTGGCGGGCGATCGCGTGGCCCTAATTTCACACAACTGCGTCGATTGGATCGTCGCCGATTTCGCCACGCTCTTTGCCGGCTGCGTCGTCGTCCCGGTCTATCCGACGCAAGCGCTCGACCATACGGCGTATATCTTGGAGCACTCCGGCGCGCGACTCGTCTTCGTCGATTCCGCGGCGACGTCGGCCAGGCTGCGCGAAAGTGGGGTCGCGTTGCCGCGCGTCGTACGGTTCGACGCGACGGATGCTGACGGGATCGCGGCCTTCGAAGCGGACGGCGCCGTGATACGCGCGGCGAACCCGGAGCTCCCCTCAGCCTATGAAGCGAAACTCGTGCCCGACGACCTCGCCGTTTTGATCTATACCTCCGGCACGACCGGCGCGCCCAAAGGCGTCATGCTTTCGCACGACAATTTGGCGTTCGATGCGCAGGTCTCGCTCGCGTGCGGCTTCGAGGGCATCGAGGGCGGACGCGACGTGATCTCGGTGCTCCCCTACTCGCACATCTACGAGCACACGCTGATTTACATCTATCTCGTCGCGAAGGTACGCTACTTCATCTGCCACGATCCCAACGATCTGCTCCATGACCTGCGTGACGTGCGGCCGTCGGAAATGACGGCCGTGCCGCGCATCTTCGATCGCGTCCTTGCCGGCGTCAAGGGCCAAGCGCGCGGCGCGGGCGGCTTACAGGCGAAGCTCGTTCCTTGGGCGTTGGCCGTGGGGCGGCGATACATGTTTTCTAAAACCTTCGGGCCGCCGGCGAGCGCGTGGCTCTCATTGCAGTACGCCCTCGCGAAGCGGCTCGTGCTCGGAAAAATCCGTCACGCGCTAGGCCTCGATCGCGTGAAATTTCTCACCAGCGGAAGCGCTCCGCTCCACCTCGATACGGCCATGATTTTCCTTGGCCTCGGCGTTCCGATCATGCAGGGTTATGGCCAAACGGAAACCTCGCCGGTGACGTCGGTAAGCAGACTCTCGCAGAACGAATACGGCGCGGTCGGGCGTCCGATTAGCGGCGTGGACGTTCGAATCGCCGACGATGGCGAGATCCTCGTTCGCGGACGCAACGTCATGCAGGGGTACTATCGCGATCCGGAGGCGACGGCGGCGGCGATCGTCGACGGCTGGCTGCACAGCGGCGACATCGGCGACATCGACGAAGCCGGTTTTCTGCGCATTACGGACCGCAAGAACGAAATCTTCAAGACCGGCACGGGGAAGTGGATCTCGCCGGCTCGCATCGAGGCGAATATCAAGCGATCGATCTTCGTCACGCAGGCAATGGTGGTGGGCAGTGGGCGGCCGCACCCGATCGCGCTAATTTGCCCGAATTGGTCGCTCGTCCGGTTGGAAGTCCCGAATCTGCCGAGCGATGCGACGCCGGAAATGCTCGCCAGGCGCGACGACGTCCGCGCTTTCCTCACGCGAGAGGTGCATAAGCAGACCCGCGGATTGGCGAGCTACGAGCAGATCCGCCGCATCATCGTCGTTCCACGCGAGTTCAGCGTCGAGGGAGGCGAGCTTTCGCCGTCCATGAAGATCAAGCGCCGCGTCGTGGAGCAACGCTATGCCGGCGAGATCGAGGGCGCGTACGAAAGCGAGACGCCGGTGCCCGCAACCGCGTAGAATCCGTGGCTCATCGCGTCGACGAGGTCGTCCGTGGCCCGATCAAGAGCAAGACCGTCTTTCCTGCCTTGATTCTCCACCTTATCGAGCGGCAACCCGATCACGGCTACGGTTTGATGCAGCGGATCGATGCACTTTGTGGCGACTTGGTGGCGGTGAACACGAACAAGATTTATCCGTTGCTGCGCCGGCTTGAAGAGCGTGGCTTCGTTACCGCAACGTGGGAACACCCGACCAAGCGCTCCAGGCGCGTCTATGCGATTACCGAGCAAGGAGCGGAGCGGCTCGAGCGGATCAAGCAACTGATGTTGCCCTATCTCGACTCGATCGCCGGAGCGATCGGCCGGCTCAAATCCGAGCTGTACGGATCGGGAAAATAGCGGCGTTTGAGCAAACTTTGATTCGCTCGCGGCGAAGTCGGAGCAGGATCGTCAAGCCACATCGTCAATATTTCGCGTTCGCATTGGAGGTTTGCAGTTTGCCTTTCACGCCGTGGCGCGTTCTATTAGTCGGCGCGCTCCTGCTTGGGTTACCGTATCGCGCCGTCGCAAAGCCGGCGGCTATTCCGCCCGGCACGCCGGACGCGGTGACGCATCACACGCTGACGCTCGACGGCCGGACGCTCGCGTACACCGCGCGCGCCGGCACGATCACCCTGCGCAACGTCGATGACCAACCGCAGGCGCGCGTCTTTTATACGGCCTACACGCTCGACGGGGCGAGCCCGACGAAGCGCGCGGTGACCTTCCTTTACAACGGCGGCCCCGGAAGCTCGACGATGTGGCTGCGCATGGGATCCTTCGGGCCGGTTCGCGTCGCGACCGGCGACGGCACCCTCACCGGGCCGCCCCCGTACCGGCTGGTCGACAATCCCTACAGCCTGCTCGACAAGACCGACCTCGTCTTCATTGACATGCCCGGCAGCGGCTACGGCCGCTTCATCGGCGTCGGCACGCGCAAAGACTTTTGGGGCGTTGACCAAGACGCCGACGCGTTCGCCCAGTTCATTCAGCGTTATCTCACCAACTTCAACCGCTGGAACTCGCCTCGCTTTCTTTTCGGCGAATCGTACGGCACGACGCGCTCGTCGGTGCTCGCAAGCGATCTGCAAGATCGCGGCATCGGGCTCAACGGTATCGTCTTGCTTTCGTCGTTTTTGAACTCGAACATCGACTATAACGACGGCGCGCCGGTCGGCGGCGGCGATTGGGCCTACATTCTCTATCTGCCCACCGAAGCGGCGACGGCGTGGTACCACCACGCGCTATCCGGAGCGCCGTCGTTGAGCGCGCTGCTCTCCGAGGTGGAAAACTTCGCGCTCGGCGAGTACCTCGACGCGCTGGGACAAGGCGCCCAGCTGGCTCCCGACCGCTACAACGACGTCGTCGCCAAACTACGTCAATACACCGGACTCTCCGATCAGTACATTCGCAACTCGAATCTGCGCATCCCTTACGATCGCTTCCAAAACGAGCTGCTGCGCGAGCGCGGGATGACCGTCGGTCGCATCGATTCGCGCTTTCGAACCTACGTGCTCGACCGCGTCGCGGTCTCACCCGACTGGGATGCTACCGACGCCGCGATCGACTCGGCCTTCGTATCGATGTCCAACTATTACTTACGCCAGGTGCTGAAGTACCAGACGCCGCTGCTCTACCGTGGCGAGATCTACGACCTGATCTACGCCGACGGCGAGACCTGGGACTTCAAACACGGTGCCAACGTCCAGGTTCTCAACGTGACGCCCGATCTGGCCAAAGCGATGACCTATAACCCGAACATGAAAGTCTTTTCGGCGAACGGGTACTTCGATTTCGCGACGCCGTTTTTTGCGACGGTCTACGCGCTCAATCACCTCTATCTCGCGCCGGCGATCCAACGAAATATTACCTATGGCTTCTACGTCTCCGGACACATGGTCTATCTGCACCCAAACGCGCTCGCGCAGTTTCACGCCGATCTCGAACGCTGGTACGCCGGAGCGCTCGCCCATGCGTAGCGTCATGTTAGCGTTCTTAGCCGCGGCGATGCTCGGCGCGGCGCCCGCGCCGGCGGCGTCGACGGCTCCTGCGGCCTACACGCCGGACGCGGTCACGAAGCACACGATTGCCCTTGGCGGCCGGACCTATCCATACACCGCGCGGGCAGGCACGATCGCGCTCGAAAACGAGCAAGGCGAAACCACCTGCCGGATGTTTTACACGGCGTTTACGGCCGACGGAGTCGATCCGCGCACGCGCCCGGTAACGTTCTTCTACAACGGCGGCCCGGGAAGCTCGACGATCTGGTTGCGGATGGGTTCCTTCGGACCAATGCGCATACAAGTCGGCGACGCGACGCCGACGCCGATGGCGCCCTTCAATCTCGCCGAAAACCAGTACTCACTGCTCGATCGTACCGATCTCGTTTTCATCGATGCGCCCGACACGGGATTCAGCCGGATTGTCGGCGCCGGGAAGCCGAGCGACTTCTTCGGCGCCGATCCGGATGTGCGCGCTTTCGCGCAGTTCGTAACGCGCTACCTCACGGCGTTCAGCCGCTGGAACTCGCCAAAGTTTCTCTTCGGCGAATCGTACGGGACGCCGCGTTCGGCGATGCTCGTCAACGCGCTGCAACGCCAAGGCGTCGGCATCAACGGCGTCGTGCTCCTCTCGTCGGTTCTCGACTTCTCGCTCGACTGGGACACGAATTTCACGGCGACGGCGATCGGCGGCGGTGACTGGGCGTTTCCGCTCTACTTGCCGACCGAAGCCGCCGCCGCCTGGTACCATCACGCGCTCCCCGGCGCACCGACTACGCTTGCGGCGCTGCTGCCCGAAGTCGAAGGATTTGCGATGGGCGAGTATCTCAGCGCCCTCGCGCAAGGCGCAAAACTCTCGCCGTCCACCTACAACGACGTCGTGGCGAAGCTCCACCAATACACGGGCCTCTCCGAGCGATACATCCGCGACTCGAACTTACGCATTCCGTACTGGCGCTTCGTGACCGAGCTCTTCCGAAACAACGGCGTCGCGCTCGGCCGGTACGACGCACGGTACACCTCGTACATGCTCGATCGCCTTGCCGAGCGCACCGATTTCGATGCGACCGACGCCGCAATCGATGCGGCCTTCGTCGGCTCCGGCAACTATTTTCTACGCGACGTTCTGGGCTACCACACCAACCTGGTCTACCGTCCGCTCATCAACGTCTTCCGTCAATGGGACTGGAAGCACAATGGTAATCTTCCGACCAATACCGCGCAGGATCTCGCGGCCGCGATGGTCTTCAATCCAAACTTGCGCGTTTTCTCAGGAAACGGCTACTTCGATTTCGCGACGCCGTTTTTTGCAACCATGTATACGCTGAACCACCTGAACCTGCCGCCGCAGCTGCAGCAGAACATCACCTACGGTTTCTACGAATCCGGCCACATGGTTTATCTGCACTCAGCGGCGCTGGCGCAGTTCCACGACGATCTCGAACGCTGGTACGCGCAAACGCTCCACGCCGGTCGCTAGGGGTTACCAGGAGACGACGATCTTGCCATTGCCGGCTCCGGCGCCGCCCTGCACATTTTTGATGTGCGTGGCAGACGACTCGACGTAAGAAGAGCCGCCGCCCCCACCACCGCCGCCGCCGACCCCGCTCGTGCTCTCCGTACCCGAGCCGCCACCGCCGCCACCGTAGTAGCCGCCGCCACCC
>JBARKF010000219.1:0-41582 GCA_049800655.1 Candidatus Cybelea sp. | reverse complement strand
CCGTCGATCTAGGCGGTGAGATGGGGCGACTGCACGCGCGGGCCGCAATCTTGACGCTCCCGGCCGGCGTCTTGCGCCATCGCGGCGACGAGTCGGAGATTGCGTTCGATCCGCCACTCCCTTTAGCAAAGTCAGAAGCCCTGGCGCACATCGAGATGGGTCACGTCGTGCGGGTCGTGCTGGCCTTTCGCACGCCGTTTTGGGAGCGCCTTCGCAACGGACGCTATCGCGACGCGGCGTTCTTCCATGGCGAGGGGCGGCCGTTTCCAGCCTATTGGACGAAGCTGCCGGTGCGCGGCGAGCAGATTGTAGCGTGGGCGGGTGGTCCGAAGGCCAGCGCCTTGCAAGGAATAGCGGAAGCGGAGCTCATCGCGCTCGCAGTGAAGGGCTTCGGCGAATTGTTCGACGAGAGCGCGCTCGCGCAGGCCGAGTTTGCCGGCGGTATGATGCACGACTGGACCGATGACGCCTTCGCGCGCGGAGCGTATAGTTACATTACCGTCGGCGGGGAGGGTGCGCGTGCCGCGCTCGGAACGCCGCTTGACGGCGCGCTCTTCTTCGCGGGTGAAGCGACCTCAACCGACGGTCAAGGCGGCACGGTCAACGGCGCGCTTCAGACCGGTGTGCGCGCTGCGAACGAGGTGATGCGAGCTCTTGCTTAGCACGTGGTCGAGCTTCTACATAATGATTGGTTCGTCGGCGGCGGCATTGACCGGGTTGATGTTCGTTGTGATTACGCTAGTGACGCGCGACGAAGACGCCGCCCGTAGCCGCGACGGCGTCTCGACCTACAGCACCCCGACCGTGGTGCATTTCTGCGCAGCGCTCCTGGTTTCGGCCGTGCTCGTCGCACCATGGCGCGCGCTCGTCCACCCCGCGATCCTGACCGGCCTAGCGGGACTCGGCGGCATCGTCTACGTCGCGCGCGTGATTGCGCGCGCCAAACGCATGGCCTATACGCCCGACCTCGAAGATTGGGTGTGGTATCACATCTTGCCGCTGCTCACCTACATCGTGCTCTTCGCCGGCTCGATCGCGCTTTCGAGCGCTCCGCCGATGGGAGCGCTCGCGATCGCGGCAACGGTCGTGGTCCTGATCTTCATCGGCATCCACAACGCGTGGGACGTCGTTACCTTTCTCGCGCTTCCCCACGATTTATGAAAGCCTCGAGCGCGGCGAGCGCCTCGGGCAGGTTCACGCGGGCGTAGCCGACGCGCACGTGCTCGTCGCCTGCGCCGTAAATCGTGCTCGGCAGGAGCAAGACGCCGGCGCGCTCGACTAAGTGCGTGCAGAACGCCTCGCTGCTGCCGCCGAGATATCGCGGAAAGCCGGTCGTGCCGGCGCGCGGCCGCTGCCACTGGAAGAGCTCGCAGCGGCGCGAGAAGAATTCGTCGAGCCGATCCAGATTCGGCTCGACGATGCGGCGCACGCGCTCGACGAGCGCGTCGTTGTGGCGCAGCGCCAACGCGCCGAGAAACTCACTCGGTGCGCTGTTGCAAATCGTGAGGTAATCCTTATACATCGCGATACGGTCGAGGAGCACGCGATCGCGCGTCGCAATCCATCCCACGCGCAGCCCGGCAAGACCGTAGGCCTTCGACAGGCCGCCGAGCGAAACGCCGCGCTCGTACGAATCGCAGACCGCAGGAATGGGTTCGGCCTCGCGTTCGAGCCCGCGATAGATTTCGTCGCCGAAGAGCCAGAGACCGTGCCGGCGAGCGATCGCAATCACCGCTTCGATGAGCGCGCGGTCGAACGGAAAACCGGTTGGGTTGTTCGGCGTCGTCACCACGATCGCGCGCGTCGAGGGCCGAATGAGGCGCTCGAGCTCTTGCGGATCGGGTGCGCCCTCACGCGACAGGTCGGAGTGCCAGCGCGTCACTTCGGCACCGATCGCTTCAGCAATCGAGTATTGCGACTGATAGGCCGGAGACTGCACGACCACGTGATCGCCCGGCGCCAGCACGACATTCATGAAGGCAAAGATCGGCTCTTGGGCGCCCCCGTGCACCAACACAGCGTCGGCGTCGCGGTGCTCGTAGAGGTTCGCAATCGCCCGGCGCAGTTCCAGCGTTCCGCGCGAGTCGACGTAGCCGATCCGCAACGCCTCGAACCGTTCGGTGGCGTCGGGCTCCAGCGCGAGCAAATCGCGCACCGGCATCGACTCGGCGTCGCTCGAGCAGAGGAGATAGCGCGTGGTGAACTCGTACCGCGCAAAGAATCGTTCCAACGAAAACGGCTGCAGGTTCACCCTTCGATTCTACCCAAGACCGGCGAGATGGCATACGCGCAAGCGCACACTACGCTATTGGGGACCACCACAATACTGGCCGTTGCGCTGCTCGCGGCGACGGGTTCGGCGAGATCTGCCACCGCGCTGAGCCAGGACGCGCAAGCGCAGACGCTCCTGGCGAAGCATCGCGCTTACGTCGGATGGCAGTTCGGCGACGGCACGTTCAAGAGCATGCGCATCACCGGCGACGTCACCAACGAGCAAGGTGAGAAGACCGAACGCTTCGTGTTGCTCTCGAAGGGGCTCGTCTACCACGACGTTTATACAGAGCTCAAGCTCGGCAACATCACGTCGCACGCAGGCTTTACGGGAAATCTCTTCTGGCGCTCCGACTTCAATGGATTCACGACGCCGATCTACGGCGATCGTGCCAAGTTTCTCGCCTCGTTTACGTTGTTGCAGCAAGAGGGGACGACCGAGCTGCCGGCGAGCTTCGTCGAGAACAAAACGGTCGACGGAAAATCCATCAGCATGGTGCGGGTCACGCTCAAGAACGGCGACGCGATCGACCTTGCCGTCGATCCGCAGACCGGCGCTTACGTGCAGGCGACGATCGATCCCGCCGGCGCAGGCGAGACGACCTACCATATCCTTTCGTATCGCGACGTCCTCCCGGGCAAAAAGATGATGGCCGCTTACCGCATCGATGACGGCAAGAGCATTCACAACTACGACAACTTTGAGCCGAACGCCGCAGTCACCGACGCCGAGCTTCATCCGCCCGCGCCGACCGCGGCGTGGACGTTTGGAAGTCAAGATGCTTTTCCGATTACGTTGACGCCAAACCGGATCTTGATCGATGCGACGGTCAACGGCGTGAAGGGTCGCTTCATCCTCGATACCGGTGCGACCGCAATCGTGCTCGACGAGGCCTTTGCCGACCGCGCGAAGGTCGAGACGCTCAAGGGAAAGAGCGAAGCGGCAACGATGTACGGTATGATCCCGACGCGCGCGCGCCGGGCCGCTACCATCGCATTCGGAAGCTCGGCGCTGCACAACGTGCTGGTCTTTTCCGAGGATTTTCGCAGTCACGACTATCGCGGGCTCGACCGGCAAGGGTACGACGGTCTCGTCGGCTACGATCTCTTTGCCGGTGCGATCGTCAAGCTCGATGTCTACGGCTCGAAGATGACGCTGCTCGATCCCGCCAGCGATCTCACCGGCACGCACGGCCTTCCGCTGCTCGTCGACCTTTCTGAAGGAGTTCCGGCAATACCAATGACGCTCAACCGGTCGATTGCGGTCAACGCCTTCCTCGATACCGGTAATCCCGGCGTCGTCTTCTACGGTCCGGAGCTTGTGCGCAAGCGTCATTTAAAGATTTTTGCGGGATGCGGCAACATCGAGAGCCTCACGATCGGGCCGATCACCTACGCCGCTCAAGAAGCGTGCGAATGGGGATTCGCGGCCAACAACATGCTGCTGGGCTACGATTTTCTCAAGCACTTCAATTACGTCTTCGATTATCCGCACGGTGTCATTTACATGGCACCCAATAAGAACTAAAGTCCGGGCCTGCGGCTGGCGCGGGCCGCGGCGGGCCGCGGCGGAGCCGCACCGGCCGTCTCGCCGGGTAGAGACCGGCAAAGTCGCGCTGGTTGGAAAGGCTAGTAGAGCGGGAAGGCGACGAGCTATCGCGAAGCTTGGAATGCTGGGATGAGTCCCGGCCATTGTACCTTTCTTACGATGCTAAGGAGGTCACCTAATGCGCTGCTTAAGACTAGCGCTATTTACCGTTGCTGTGGGGCTGCTCGTGGGCTGCTCCGGCAACACGTCCACGACGAACCCCGCAGTGCCGAACGGCGCCACTGGACCACAGCTCCGGCTCTCCAATGGCAACATTCGGCTTCTGACGCGCTCCGGCAGCCTGATCCCGCAAGAGCTGCGTCCCGTTGGAAACCTGCCGCTTCATGGAAGAGTTGCGCCCCAGGGCGTAAACCCGAACGGCGGCATCTATGCTAGCGAATTTTATGGCACGGATGTCTTTGGCTACCAGCATCTCAATACCATGAACAATCCGCCCGAGTGCACGACCTCGATCGGCGAAGTTGATCCGCAAGGAATCGCCACCGACGTCAAGGGTAATCTCATCGTCCCCGAGAGCTACGACGACGTCACTCGGGAAATTCTCGTCTTCGCCGGACCGAGCATGTGCGGGTCGCAGCTCGGCGCCTTGCAGGAAAGCGACGGAACGCCGGTTGACGCTGCAAGCCGCAACGCGGCGACCGGAACGATTGCGATCGCCAACCAGTACAACGGCGATGGCGGCGGTGGTAGCATTTCCATTTGTACGCTTGCGGCCGGCTGCACGGCCGACCTCACCAATCCCAACATGTATGAAGTATCCGGCGTCGCCATGGACACCGCCGGGAACTGCTGGGCCTCGGCCGAGAGCACTACCGAAACGGCGACTCTAACCTATTTCAAAAACTGCAAGGGATCGGGTCAAGCCGCGACCGGGTTCCAGAACAAGTATTTCGGCGGTCTTGACGTCGACAAGCACGGCAACCTCGTCTCGATAAGTGCCTTCGACGGCATGGTCTACGTCTATTCGGGTTGCAAGCCGGGCTGCACGCTCGTAGGCGGCCCGTTTGCGTTGCAGGGCATGTCTGTGTTCGGACATCTGAACCACCAGTCGATGACGCTCGCCGTCGCCGACTTCCAGTACGGTCAGATCGACGTCTATCAGTACAGCAGCCCCAACTCGCTCAACTACTACTACAGCTTTAACAACGGCCTATCGGCCAGCGCTGTTGTGGAAGGCGTCGCATTTAACCCGCGCGCTCGTTAGAACGACGCGCAAAAGCGCCTAAAAACGCCCTAGTAACGGCAGCAGGATGGGATCGCCCATCCTGCTGTTCAATTCGCGTAGTCGATCTACGTGCCGGCGTCGGCGCCTGCGTGAAAGACGTACTTTACGATTAGCCGATTGAGCGTCGCGCCTGCGGCCGGACTTCCGTAGTTCACGTAGAGCTCGTTGCCGGTCGTGAATCGTTGGTGGAACGCGACGGCCAAGTTGTTGCCGATCTGGGTCGCGAAGCCGCCGTAGCCGTTGATGTCGCGCAGCCCGACGCTGAACGTGCTTTCGTTGCTGATGTTATAACCCAGCGAAATGCGGCGCAACCATTGCGAATCGAGGACGCCGTTGGAGAACGCGCGCTCATAGGTCCCGTCGTATTCTAAGCCGAGCGTGAAGCGCTGTCCGAGCGGCCGGCTCGTCACGATCGTAAACAGGTGCACGTAGTTGTCGCCGAAGGGTCCCCACTGATAGCTCGTATCGAACGGCGTCGGCGTGCCGTCTTTGTAGCCGACCGGAATTTGGTAGAGGTTGAACGGCTGGGTGAATCCGTCCCGATAGCAGGGATAACCGGTAAAGCTCGAGGTGAAGAGAATCGGGCCGGTGCAGCCCGGCCCTGCAGGGATGCCGTACGAGCGCAGTTGTCCGACTGCCTCGCCCGCGCCGTCGAGCGAGAACTGATTCTTGAAGACGGCGGTGATAAAGTATTGGACGTCGGCTTGATGCACCGCGCCCGAGTCGTCCAAGAATCGGTCGGCGGTGAAGAAGAGCGTGTAGTTCTTGATCCCCGGCGTCGCGCCGGCGTAATCGGTGAAGAATTGCGGCCCGCGAATATCGGAGTTCGCGGTATACCCGTCAATCGGGTTGTAGTTCGGCGAAACGTCGAGATAGCCGCCGTTGATTTCGAAGTTGCCCTTGTGCCGATCGACGAAAAACTGCGCGAGGTCGGCGTGTCCCTGCGGGACCCACGAGCCGTTCTCGAACGAGTAATCGGCGAACTCGATCATGCCGCTTTGTAAGTTGCGCGCTTCGAAGCCGTTCTCGATCGTATTGTCCCATCCGGCGATGCTGTGATTCGCGAAGACGCCGTCGCTCCAGTAGCTAAAAGCCCCGCCTGGCAGAGCGTGCTGAAAGCCGTAGGCGGAATCGCTAAACGTGTTGTTCGTGGTCGCATCGTAACCGTGAAAGGTCAACCCGCCGAACGAATTTTCGTCGAGGGTTCCCTCGACTTTCCCGCCGCTGTCAAACGGTCCGACCGAGGGCGAGTAAAAGACGAGAAAGGGCGCCTGCGTGTACGTACCGGCCGGCGAGCGGATGCCCGAGTTAGCGTTGATATACGCCGCGCCTTGCGCGAAGAACGGCCGGTACTCAACGAGTTGGCGCTCGAACTCCTGCGGCGCGATCGTCTGTTGATCGATCTCGACGTTGGAGAAATCGGGATTGAGCGTTCCGACGAAGCGGATCGTCGGCGTCAGCGGGTAGCTGAGATCACCGCCGTACCAGCGCACGTTCATCGGCAAGAACGTGCCGTTGGCTTGCTGCACGAGATTGCGATCTTGGCCGATGCTCGCCAAGCCGTAGATGTCGGCGCGCGGCTTAGGGCGCGCCGCCGCCGATGCGGCGAGATTGAGATTGCCCGCCGGCCAGAAACGCGGGTCCGGCGCGAAGAGCGGCCACGTCCCGCTCGCCGCATCCTGCATAATCGGATCCCAAACCCACGAGAGATGCTCGCCGCGCGCCGCAATGCCGCGCACGAACTGAAACCGCCACGTCTGCTTCCCGCCGCGGGGCACGCGGATCACGTTGAGCGGAATGACGAGCACGGCGCTCCACGTGCCGTTGCCGATCGCCGCAGCGGCGTTCCAGCGCGGTCGAAATCGCACGTTTTCGTTCGCCTGTTCGTAGCGAATGCCGCGCGGCGTCGTCTCGAAGTAGTAGATCTGGCTGCCCGCGCCGCTCGTGTCGACGCCGATGCCGACGAAATCGTCGATGCCGAATCCCACGTCGTTCGTCGTTTGCGTTGCAACGATCGGCACGCCGTCTTGCTGCGCTTGAAACCCGACGTAGAGGTTGCGGTCGTCGTAGAGTAAATAGACGGTCGTCGCAAGCCGAGCCGGCGAGCGGGTCGTCACGTTCTGCCAAGGACCGTTCCCGTCGGGCACCTTCCCGGCCGCCCAGGCCGGATCTTTGAGCGCCGGATCCAGCGGCAGCGGGTGCGGCGCGCGCGCCACGGTAAAAGAGAAACTCTCGGCGACCCAGGCAGATGCCGGGGCACGCTCGAGCGCGAACGCAAGCGCGAGGGCGAGCACGCCCCGAAGGCAATAAAAAATCCGCGGCTTCACAACACGCCTGTACCGGAAGTCTAGCACCGGGTGGTGTGCCGCGCGGTCAAACGATCATCAATTTTATGCCGGACGACTGGAGTCGCGGATTTCAGTGGTGGTCGGTCCGGGCCGGGCGCTTTCGGGCGAGGAGTTCGTCGACGAGCTCCACGATGCCGTTGACCGTCGCATCGAGCAGCGCGCGGCCTTTCTCGGCAGTGGCCTTCGTCGGGTCGCCCATCACGCCGCTTTCGCTCAGCTGACTCCAGTGTTCCATCATCGCCAGCGCTCCGTCGCCTGCGATGAGATCCGTCCAGTAGTTCTTCGATGGGCGGTGCGAGCTTTCGTCGACCGCTTTGGTCATGTCGACGAGTTCGGGGCGCAGGGCGAGGTAGAGCGAGGTCTCAAACTCGCAGGCGTGATTCATCCCGCCGACCGGCGACTCTCGGAGCGATTCAGCCGCTTCGCGGACGCCCGGGGCGGCCCAGTAGTTCACGGCGGCGGCGAGCGCGCCGGTCTGGACGACGCAGAGGCGCGCGATGACGTCGATGAACGGCGCGTTGCTGCCGTGTCCGTTGACGATGAGCATGCGTTCGAAGCCGTGATGCGCCAGACTCTTGCAGACGTCGAGACCGTACTCGATGAGCGTGTGCGCCCCGATCGTGATCGCGCCGGGAAAATCCATGTGGTGCGGGCTATAACCGTGATTGATCGGTGGAACGAGAACGACGCGATCCGGCGCACGTGAGGCTGCGAGCTCGCAGACGCTCTCGCAGAGCAACAAGTCGGTGTCGATCGGAAGATGAAGGCCGTGATCTTCGAGCGTCGCAATCGGTACGATCGCTACGCAAGGACGCGCGGCGGCCGCTTTGACTTCCGGCCAGGTCATCTCCCCATACCGGTATTTTTGCTTCACGGCCGCCGTATTCTTGGCCTCAGGCGGCAAAGCATGGTTCCTCGGGCACGTCGAAGGTATAGCTACCACTTGTCAGGAGGACCGTGCCCGTGAGGACGCCGCGCAGTCGCTCTCTCTTCGCAATGCTGCTGCTCGCGAGCGCGTGCGGTTCAGCGTCCGCGCAGCGGCCGCAAACGCTCTATGTCGCCAACGCCGGAACCGTTTCCGGCAATGCGATTTACGGCTACTCGTTGAAACGCTTGGCGTTGACCTATCAGACGACCGCACAGCTCGATTTTCCGCAGGGCATGGCGACCGATTCGAGTGGAGATCTATTCGTCGCCAATACGTTGGGTTACAATATCTTGAAGTACGAACCGCCGAAGACCGATCCCACGCTCGTCGTCGAGGATCGGGGATTCCGGCCCAACGATGTTGCGATCGACTCCGACGCGAACATCTGGGTCGCGAATTTCTGCACACGTGACGAGCGTTGCGCACCGGGAAACGTCCGCGAATATAGTTCCGCCGGGACATTGTCGCAGACCATAACGTGTTCGAACATTGCGCGCTATTACTTTTTAGCGGTGAACGGAAAAAACGACGTCGTCGTCGCCGGCGCGAGCGCATCGAAAGGGGGCGCTGCAGGCGAGATCGCATACGGAACGGCGACGTGCGTTTCGCTCCCAAAGGTCTCCATAACGTTCCCTGGCGGCGTGCAGTTCACGAAAGACGGCGATCTGAGCGTCACCGATGCGACCTATGCCATCACGTACACCTACGCGAAGCCGTCGTTCTCGACGATCCTTGACGTAACCGATCTGCTCGGAATACCGAGCCCCGTCGCAGGCACCTTCGAAAAGGGTGACGCGTACCTCTGGTATGCCGTCGCCGGATATAATGGCGTCTTTCAATTCCCCTATCCCGCCGGTGGATATCCCAGCAATAGTCTCACCGGATTCTCGTTTCCCACTGGCGTCGCAATCGGAGTCGAGCGCTGATTCCGCCGCTCGACGCCAAGCGCGCGCTGCGCTTCGTTGTCCTCATCGGCATCGTCAATCTCTTTGCCGACCTCACCTACGAAGGCGCCCGCGGCGTTGGTGGGGCCTTTCTCGGCCATCTCGGCGCGAGCGGCGCGGCGATCGGCGCGATTGCGGGTGGCGGAGAGCTCGCCGGTTATGCGATTCGCTCGGTTTCGGGCGCCATCGCCGACCGCACCGGACTCTATTGGATCGAGACGTGGGCCGGTTATGCAATCAACATGCTCTGCGTTCCCGCGCTCGCGCTGGTAGGAAGTTGGCCTGCCGCGGCCGGCCTCATGATCGGCGAGCGCGCCGGTCGCGGCATCCGCAAGCCGGTCGTTTCGGCGATGCTCGCGCAAGCGGGCACGCGACTTGGCAGCGGCCGCGTCTTCGGAGTAAACGAAGCGCTCGATCAGACCGGCGCGACTCTTGGGCCGCTCGTCGTTGCCGTTGCAATCGCGCGCGGCGGTTTCCCGGCCGGCTTTGGCGTGCTGATCGTGCCCGCGGTGCTGACGCTTGCGTTTTTAGCGCTC
This sequence comes from Candidatus Cybelea sp., assembly GCA_049800655.1. GTDB lineage: Bacteria > Vulcanimicrobiota > Vulcanimicrobiia > Vulcanimicrobiales > Vulcanimicrobiaceae > Cybelea. The sequence goes on along the minus strand of JBARKF010000219.1, from coordinate 31,721 downwards.
GCGAATGTAGCCGGGCGCGCGATCTTGCCGCGTTACGAAGATGCAACCGAATCGCCGGTGCGCGATTGGCCGGAATTTCGGCGCTATGCGATCGGCGGCGCGCTGATTGCCGCCGGCTACGTCGATTTTGCTCTGATCGCATTTCGTTTTGCGCGAGACCACGTCGTCAGCGTGCCCGCGATCTCGATCTGGTTTGCGGTTGCGATGGCGGTCGGAGCGATCGCGTCGCCGATTCTCGGTCAGCTCTTCGATCGATGGCGTAACTGGGTGATCGTCGTCGCGCTCGTCGTGACGGCGGCAGCGACGCCGCTCGTCTTCTTGGGGCGCGGCGCGATCGCGGGGTTAGGCGTCGTACTGTGGGGACTCGCGGGAGCGGTTCAAAGCACGCCGTTGCTTGCACTCGTCGCCGGCGTCGTCTCGCGTCGCCGAGGCGCGACCGGCTTCGGCCTCTACGATTTGATCTTCGGCTCGGCCTGGTTCGCAGGCAGCGCGATCGCCGGCGCATTACTCGACCGTTCGGTGGTTGCGCTGGTGCTCTTTTCAACGTTGCTGCAGCTTGCCGCTATTCCGTTTTTCGCTGGGGGGCGGGCGGCAGCTCGCGTGTAGTATAGGCCGCACTTTGGGAACCAGGGAGCCATGAGAACACTCATGACTCTTCTTGCGGCTGCCGGCGGGCTACTCGCCAACGGCGCGATTGCAAGCGCCCAAGGCGCACCGCCGCCGCCCGGCGCGCCGCCTGCGTATAACGACAGCTACTGTGGAAGCTGGCAGGGCGACACTTGGACCCCGAATGGCAACTGTCCGACCGCTGCTTATCGCCACGAGGTCGTCGCCGGAACCATCGTCTTCGTCAAAGGCCACCTCGTCACACTCCAGCAGACGAATAAGCAGGTCGTAATCGACGACAGTGCCGCGTTGAACAATCAAAGCTCCGGCCGGGTCGCGGTCGGACGGCAAATCGTCGCCCACGGCTACTGGCAAGGTCAAAACTTCTATGCAACGGCGATCACCGGTGGCCAGCCTCCTCCGGCGTAGCATGTTCTTCGGCGCGGCGCTCGCATGGGCGCCGCGCCGATCGAACGATGCTCAGCGGTGTCGGCTGCGGCTTCCCGAGACGGTGACGCTGACGGGCTTTGACGCGATGCCATTGGCGACGACAACGAGCGAATATGCACCCGTCGGGATACTATTGGGAACGTCGAAGTGCGTAGAGACGCTCGCCTTACCGGTCGCCACGCCCATCGTGCTGTGATCGTGCGTGCGCAGATAGTAGACGTTACCGCTCGCGTCGCTCGTGATTCGCACCAGCGGATAGTTCGTCGCGTTTTGAAACTCGTCGCCGTACGACATCGCTTGCGATAGACCGTTGAACTGGGTTCCGGAAATCTTATACGTGTGACCGGTCTCGACGGTGCTCGGCGACGAGCTGATCGCCGGCGCCCAGCTCGATTTCGGTGAGCCGGTCGGCGTGTACAGCTCGACGTTCGAGTATCCAAAGAAGAGGATCTGTCCGGTCGGCAGCAAGAGCGGCGCTCCGCCCGCCGATCCAACTTGCGAGAGAGTCGTGCCGTTAAACTCATAGAGCGCGCCGCTCAACCCGATGACGAGCACCTTGCCGCTGGGCTCGAGCATCGCGAACGAGTCGCCGGCGTTGTCGCCGTTCGGAAAGTCAGGCCCGACGCTCCAAGTACCGGATTTCGAGTTGTAAATTGCGGTATGCCCGGCTCCATAACCGCTGGTATTCGATCCCGTGTAGAAAACCGTTCCATCCGGACGAAGAATCGCCGGACCGATCTCGCCCGGCGGCAAGTAGCAGTCCTTCGGCTTGGGTCCGTACTGGACACATGCCTTAATCGGGGACGGCGAGTGAAGGTCGACGATCGTCGAGCCTGCGCTCTTCCACGTGTTGGTCGCCGGGTTGTAAATCTCGGACTTCGGCGCGTCTTGCACGTCCGCGGTCAAGACCGTTCCGTCTGCAAGCAGCGTCCATCCCTCCTCGGCGTTCCAATCCGCTTTTCCGGTGTGTATGCCGCGGTCGCTCAACGTGACCCACTGCAAGGTCTTTGGATTGAGATACGCATCCCATTTGTGGAGCTTATCGCCTAGCAACAACGTTTCATTGGGGAGCACGCTCGAAGGCGAATCGCCGATCCATTTCCAATGATTGGGGTGGCCGAGCGGCGTCCAAGTATTCTTGACCGGATCGTAGACGGCGCCGAGATTGACCAGCTGCAGATCGTAGTTGCCGGGGTAGTTGTACTCGCCGCCGGAGATGACCAATCGGCCGTCTGCCAACACATCGGAGGCGAAGGCGTTGGGATCGTAGCCCGGCTGCAATGAAGCGACCTGCGACCAGGTGCCGTCGGAGTATCCGCCGGTGCTATCGGGCACATAGCGATACCACGTGTTTCCCGCGTAGCTCTGCGTGAGCACGGAACCGTCGGTCATCAACCATCCCATCTGCATGCCGACCGGCGGTTGGCTCGACAGGCGCGCAAAGGCGCCCGGGTGACTTCCTTTTACCGTGTGCGTAATCGTGCGCGCGCTCTGGATGGCAGGCCCGGTGCCCGGCAGGGACCGGCTTCCCGAGCATCCGGCGACGCCGATGCCGATGACCGCGACGAAAGCAGCGAGTCTCCGCTGAAAGCAAAAACCAAACACGCGAACCTCCGAGAATGAAAAGGGCGGGGAAACTCCCCACCCTTTTGAGTCTAGGCCGACTTTTCCCGTCGGAGTTCGCGTGTGTGAGTTACCGCCGGCGGCTGCGGCTTCCAACCGTTACGTTCACGGATTTCGAAGCGATCCCGTTCGCAACGACGACGAGCGTGCTTGCACCCGAAGCGATCTTCGCCGGCACGTCGAAGTTGGTCGAGACCGTCTTCGAACCGGTGGCGACGCCCATCGTACTGTGATCGTGCGTGCGCGCGTAGTAGACCTTTCCGCTCGCATTGTTCGTGATGCGAACCAGCGGATAGTTCGTCGGGTTTTGATCCTCGTCGCCAAACGACATGGCTTGACCCCAGCCATTGAACTGCGTCCCGGAGATCTTGTAGGTCGCCCCCGGCGAAATCGTGGTTGGATAGGTCGAGATCGTCGGCGCCCAGCTCGATTTCGGCGAGCCGGTCGGCGTGTAGAGATCCACTGACGAGTATCCCAGGATCATGATTTGGCCGGTCGGCAGCAGCAACGGCGGTCCCTGTTCCGATACGCCGTTCAGCTGGGTGAAGGTCGTGCCGTTCCACTCGTAGGCAGCGCCGCTGTTGCCGAAGACCAAGACGTTTCCGCTCGGCTCAAGCGCGGCGAAGTTGTCACCGGCGTTATCGCCGTTGGGGAAGTCCGGTCCCTTCGCCCATTTTCCGCTCTTCGAATCGTAGACTGCGGTATGTCCCGCTCCGTAGCCGCTTGTGTAAGATCCCGTGGCGAATACCGTACCGTCGGGACGCAGGATCGCGGGTCCGATCTCTCCCGGAGGATAGTAACAGAGACTTGGCCCGTACAAGAGACATCCATACGGTGACGGCGAATGCAAATCCACGATCGTCGAGCCGGCGGTCTTCCATCGCCCGGTCTTCGGATTGTACGTTTCGGAGTTCGGCGCGTTCTTCACGTCGGCCGTCAGAACCGTTCCGTTGGGTAGGAGCGTCCAGCCTTCCTCGGCGTCGAAGTCGGACTTGCCCTTGTGGCTGACGATCTTCCAATTCAGCGTTTTGGGATTCAGCTCCGCATCTTCTTCGGTAAGCTTGTCGCCAAGGAGCAGCTTCCCATTCGGTAGCACGCTCGAGGGCGAATCGCCGATGTAGCCCCAACCCTTCGGGTGACCGAGCGGCGTAAATTTATTCGTCGTCGGGTCGAAGCTGGCGCCTAAGTTAGTGAGCTGCAAATCGTAACCATTGCCGGGTTGGTTATATTCACCGCCGCTGATGATTAACGTCCCGCTGGCCAGCAAGTCGGAAGCCGATGCGTCGGGACCGTAGCCGGACTGAAGCGAACCGACCTGCGTCCACGTGCCGTCGCTGTAGTTGCCCTCGGCATCCGGGGTGTAGCGGTAAAAGTTGCTCCAGTTCGAGCCACTTTGCGCGAGAACCGAACCGTCGGTCATCAACCACGCCAACTGCATTCCCGTCGGCGGCTGGCTCGTAAGCCGGCTGGATGTGCCGCCGGCATGACTCGAGCGCCACGCGGCGACAGTTTGTTGCCCAACGCCGGGCAGCATCGACCGGCTCCCGGAACAGCCGGCTGTTCCGACGGCGACGATGGCCGCGAACGCAACGAATCCTGATTTAAAACAGAAACGAAACACGCGAACCTCCAAGCGACAGAGAAAGTGCGGGGGAACCAAGCCCCTTTTTGAAGTCGGGCGGGCTTTTCCCGCTGAGAAGAGGGAGCGAGCGAGCAAAGGTCAGGAACTCGGCCGCCGCCCCACGGGCCGGCAGAAAAGCGAGACGACGCTGCAGCTGCGCTTGCCCGTCTGACGCCGTAGGCCTGGTGTGACTTCAGACTTTCTTTACTCGGTTTAGATAGATTTCGACGAGCAGATGAAGTCTTTTTCGGAGGTCTCATGTTTAAAAAAATTGCGGCGCTCGCTGTAGCGGTAACCGCTCTTGCCGTCAGCGCCTGCGGCGGCCGCGCCGTAAACGGCGCCGGTGCAATGGGTCCCGGCAACACCGTGATGCTACCGCCAATCGAACCCGATCTCGTCATGGAAGCAATCCTACCGAAGGACGCGATCGGTGAGGAGCTTCCGGGCGAGGGCGTCGGAGCGATTCACGACCAGCATTGGAGAGCAACGCTTGGCGGATTTACGCAGAAGCAGTACGCGCAAGCACTCGGTTTTCCGCCGGGCACCAAGATTACGATTCACAACCTCTCGAAGTCGGTTGAGCATACGCTCGATGCCTTCAAGTTCATCGAACACGGGCCGATCTTTTGGCCGAAGGCTCCCAAGCTTTCAACATCGCCACATGGTGACGGCAAACTCTTGGTCGGGTACGCGAGCGGTCCGATCAAGCCGGGCAAAACCGTGACCGTGACGCTGGTGAAAGAAGGCACCTATTTAATCGGCTGTGCGTTTCATTACGCGGACGGAATGCGCGACGTGATCGTCGTCAGGAAGGGGGCGACCCCGGGTCCGCAGGCAACGCCGCCGAAGAGGGGTCCATCGCCGTCGCCGACTCCGACCTCGCGTTCGAGTTACGACCCCGGCTATTAAGCAGCAAAAGTAAACGGCAGGAGCGGAGCAGAAGTGCCCGCGCGGAGGGTTCCGTCGTGCGCGCTGCCCGCTCCTGGCCTGCCGGGCTGGTCGCGATAAATAACGAGCTCTACGGTACGACCCTTGGCGGCGGCGACCGCGTGCCCGGATACTATCGCTGCGGTACGATCTTCAAGATAAATCAATATGGTTCGGCGCGGGTGATCGATCGCTTCCGAGGAGATCCCGCCGGGGCAAATCCGACAGACGCACTCTCCAATGTCAATGGCGTGCTCCACGGGATAATCGCGGCTTAAGAATCGCTTGCTAGCATAAGCGATTGATGATCTTCACGCGGGAGAAGATCGAAGAGCTCATCGCGCGCGCTAACCTCTCGGAAGCCGCGGCAATGCTTGCAGTTGCGCGCGCCGAGAATCAACGGACGGCGACGGAGTTGCGCGATGTGAGTGCCGGCGTGTACGCACTCGCCGGCGACGACCGCGGTCTCGCGCGAGTCATCCCGGTCGAGTTGCTGGCGTGCCGCTCGTCCGCCGCGGTGGCGACATACTGCGCGGCGAGCGGCACCGACCCGGGGATTTCCGGTCATCTGAGCGGCGCGGTCGCACTCGCATGGGCGGGCGACAAAGCCGGCACGTACGAATCGCTTAACCGCGCGCACGACGTCGCCGTTGCCGAAGGGTCCGTTCACTACGGCGTTGGAGCGCGCGAACGGTTAGCGCATCATGCGCTGCTCTTTGGCGATATCGAACGGGCGAGAACCGCGGTCGACGAGGCAATCGCGCTGGCAGAAGCGCACCACTTGTCGGAGTGGTTGATCCGCTGCCTGGCGGCGGCGGCGCACCTCGCGCTGGATGCCGGCGACCTCGATGGCGCCGGGCGACTGGTCGAACGCGGGCGAGCCGAATCGAGAGATCGCGACACGCTCGCGCTTTTCGCACCAAGCGGCGCGCAACTGGCGGTCGAGCTGCGCGACGATGCAGCGCTTCGTGCGTGGTCGTCGGAGGAGATCGTCGACGTCGCGCACCACTCGGAATGGCCGGCAGCGGCGATGGCGGCGACGATCGCTACGCTGATCGGCGGCCGCAGCGTCAGTATGGACGCTCCCGCGGCGACCGCCCTGCGCCGGGCGCTGCTGCTCGCCGAGAGTGCCGCAACCTCCGCCGAGCTCTTCACGCTCGCCGCACGTTACGGCAATCCGGAAGAGGTGCGTCTGGGCACCGAATCCTTAGCCGGCGTCATTGCGCCCGATCGCGCCTATTTGAAAGCACACTACTTGCTGGCCCGAGCCTATTGGCTGATGCGATCGGGCGAGGCAACCGGCTGGGTCGATAGCGCGGGCGACGCCGCCCGTGCCTTTAACGCGATGGGGTTGCGCCGTTGGACGAACGATGCGATGCTCTTGCTCGTCGCGCAGGAACCGGTCACGCAGCGACGTCAGCGCGGTCGCTCGAGCGGCTCGGTATTAACGGGGCGCGAGCAACAGGTCGCGCATTTGATCCGGCGGGGCGCGCGTAACCGCGAAGTTGCGCTTGCACTGCAAATCAGCGAGCATACCGTCGAACGGCACGTGAGCTCTATTCTCGGCAGACTTGGTCTGCGCTCGCGTTGGCAAATCGTCGATCCAAAGCGAGTCGGCGATAATTAAGGTTCGTAAATTTCTCTTACGCAAAACTAAGTTTGCGTTGCGATTCCGTTAACGTTATCGCAAATTCCAGGATGATTTAGCGCGTAGCATGGCTTAGCATCAGCCCTGGAACGGGGTCGTCATTCCGTCATTGCTCTCTTCGTTGCTGGAGTCGAAGCTTGATAAAGTTGGTGCGCTACCGGGTGATGGGTTCCCACGCGCCGGTGGTGGCGAAGTCGCCGAGCGAAACGTATCGTACGGTCACCGGCGCACAAGGGCGCTATCGATTCCTCGGCATCTTTCCCGACAACGATGCAAGATCGTGCAGCGCCGGCAGCTACCGATCGTTCCCCGAGAGTGTCGTCGTGCTCAACGGTCCGCAACAGGGCGCCAACGTGCCGCCGACCATGCCAGTCAGACGCGTTGGACTTTTTCCCGTCCAGGAGCAGGCGCGGATGGGGAGAGCCCTAAAAGGCGACTTTGGTCACCTTTTTGGCGCTGCGGCAAACCTTCAGCGAGGGAGGAGGGTGCCGAAGGCGCCAGAAGATGACTTTAGTTATTAACCAAAGTCATTTTTTGGCAGATCGGAAGAGGTAGCTATGCTCTCTTTTTTCTTTGCTGTTGGGAGCGGGAATTGATCAAACTCCCGAGTCGCGTCAGGAAGCGCCTGTTATTCCTAGGATTTTGTTGGTGGATAGTGGGTTCTCACACGCCCGCCGTCGCGGAGACTGCCGGCATCGTCTCCGGCACCGTGAGCGACGACCGCACGCACGCCCCGATCGCCGGGGCAGCGGTGGTCGCGAAGTCGCCGAGCGGAACCTATCGGACCGTCACCGACGCCCAAGGACGCTATCGCTTTCTCAGCATGCTCCCCGACAACTATTCAATATCGTGCACCGCCGCGGGCTACCAACCGTTCTCCGAGACGGTGGTCGTGCTCAACGGCTCGGAGCAGACCGTCAACATTCCGCTTTCAAAGACGCTCAAAGTCATCGCTTCGACGCACGCCCGCTCGGCAGGAAGCGCCTTTCAGCGGGGGATGACCATTGACACGTACACGGTGACGGGCTCGCAGATCCTGACGGTGACCGGCAAAGCGTTCAACGCCAATGAGAACGACCTGCTGCGCAGCATCCCCAGCGTTACGATCGACAAGAGCGGCACGGTCTCGATTCGCGGCGGCTTCGCGTTCGAGGCAGCTTACGAGTTCGAGGGCATCGACTACACCACGCCGCAGGCCAATCTGCAGAACACACTGCAGAACATCGCCAACTTTAATCTGCTCAACGGCGTGGGCAGCGTACAGCTGATCCCGGGCGCGGGCGACGCGACGCACGGCGATACCGGCACCGGCTTGGTGCTCTTCACCGCAAAGAACGGCACGTATCCGAGCTACTTTCACGGCGACCTCGAGGCGGGGCTCTTTCCGTATCTCCATCAGCTTGGCTTGGAATGGGGTTGGGCCGATCCTTCTCAACGGATCTCCAACTACGCCGGCTTCATCGGCATTCGCCAAGCCTTTCAGTACGGCATTAACGGTACCGCCGCCAACACGCTGGGCACCCTCGGCACCAACGCGGCAACGCTAGGCAGCACGATCGATCCCAATCTCGTCTACTACTCACCGCAGTTTCTGGCGTCGAACGATTTCATCGACAACTTTATCTATCGCTTCGGTCACAACAATAGTCAGCGCTTCCAGTTCTTCATTCAAAATCAGGCGATCACGCAAACCCTGGATTATGGCGGCTTTCAGTTTCTGCCGTACATCACGGGGGGTTCGACCGCGGGAAAATGCGCGCCGTTTCCGGTGACCGGCCCGTCGGGTCCGATCAACTCAGCGCAGCAAAACTACGCCTGCGACAACTTGCTCCCGCTCTTTCCGGGTCAACCGAACACGTACGCGTTCGTTTCGCAGGCCGACAGTCGCAGGAGCCCGTTCGAGGCGTACAAGTTTGAGTACGGAGCCAACATCGGCTCCTCATCGCTGCTGACCGCGCGATACTGGCGGACGTTCACAGGCCAATCGCAGGACATGCCCGCCCAAGGAATCTTCGCGGAGCCGTATGGCGGCACGCGGACCGCGGGACAGATCGACGGCACCACGCAGATCGGCAGCAAGAATTTGCTCAAATACGGCGCGATTTACGATTGGGTCGTTCCCTACGGCAATCGCTACGACTTTACGTCGTATACGGCGTTTACGACGCCGGCCTATATCCTCACGTATTCGATCACGCACCCGCTGCAGCCGCTGCCGGAGCCGTACACCTACACGGGACTGCTGCCCAACAACAACCCGGCGTCGCAACAGGGCCTGCTGGAAGATTTCTACTCGCCGGCCTTCTGCCGCCAGATCGGTGCCGGCTCGAACTGCGGCTATCTCGCCGCGTGGTTTCCCGGCGGCGTGCGCTTTCCGTTTGAAGAAGACGTAGCGACGGTCGCCCAGCAGCAGTACGGAGCCTACCTCCAAGACACGATCGATATGTCGGCTCGCTGGAAGGCCGAGGCGGGGCTGCGGCTCGACGGCTACAACTTTCAGATTCCCACCCAAGCCGGGGCGCCGGCATCGATTCCGGCCGCCGAACATCAGCGTCTCTACGAGCCGCACCTCGACGCATCGTACTTGCCGACGTTGCGCGACACGATTCGCGTGGGCTTCGGTCACACGCTTTCGATGCCGCTGCCGAGTCTGCTCGGCGCCGACATTAGCCGCGCGCCCTACGTGGCTTTCAATCGGATTCCATCGTACGACAACTCGACCGGCGCAGCGGCGACCTACTGTGGGCCGCTCGCGAACCAACACTGCAACAGCTACGCCGATCAGCTCTACTGGTTGACGCGCGACTACCGTTTTGGCGCGTCGACGCTAGAGGCACCGCTGGTCGGCGCCACCTTTACGAACATCGACGTCTCGTGGGCGCACGAATTTCGCGACGGTGCGGCATTCAAGGTCACGCCCTTCTACCGGCGCGGCTACAACGTGATCGAGCAGACCGCGCGGATCGTCGGTTACAATTTCCAGGACGGCACGCCGGTCTTCAGCGACGTGCAATATTCGAACCAGGGAATTCAGAAGGCCACCGGCATCGAGCTGCTTTATACGAAAGAGGTTCCGTTGGGAGTGTCGATGCAGGTCGGCGCAACCTATATCAGCCAGTTCGGCAACGAGCCGCCGGGAACGTTCTTGCAGCCGGCGGCGCTTGCAGCCGGTTTGGTCTATCGCTCGCCGGACCTTTCGCCGTTTCAGCTCAACGCCGCGTTCAATTGGAGAAATAACAAAGGCTGGCGCATCAACCCGGTGATCTACGCCAACGCCGGCTATCCGTACGGCGCCGGCTATTACACGGCGGTCTACTGCAACGGTATTCCGGTAGTCGTTCCCAGCACGGCTCTCTCGGTCATCTATTCGCAAACGCCCGGTTACATCGATCCGCTCGATCCCGGCACGTGCACGAAGCCGAACATCGCGGCGACGCGCGGCATCGCGGAACCCGGGCTGGCCGGCGGGCTGCTGACGACGCCACGCGTCGACGCCAACCTCACGGTCGAGTACCGCGTGCCGACGCACAGCATCGTCGAGTCGGTTTTGGGAGTGACGATCGTCAACTTGTTTAACGAAGTCTACAACGTACCGGTGTTCAACGGATGCTACGGCGCGCCCGTGACCACCGGTCTTGCTACCGGAAACGCGCCGTGCACCTTCTCCACGCCGCCGTACGCGCCGCCGACGATCGGCTCGCATTCGAACGAGGCGTATCTGACCTATCCAAACGAACCGCCGATCTCTTTTCGCTTCTACTACCAGGTGACGCTATGAACGCAGGTCGTTGTTGTGGCATCCTCGCCGGAGCGGCGCTGGCCACCGCCGCGCTGGTGGCGTGCGGCAACGGCGGCGCATCGGAGCCGCCGGTCACATCGTTCGATCCCGCCGCTTCGAGCAAGCTGCAGTTCGTGGTCGGTGTCGCGACGATTGCTTCCAATGCCGGAGCCACGATCGCGTACGGGCTCAACATCGTTGAGACGCTACGCCAAAAAGACGGGCTCTCCGGAACGCTCTACAACGTGCCGATGATCGTCGGGCCATCGAGCTTTAACGTGCTCACCTCGACGCAAACCGGTCAGCAGGTGTTGGGGGCAGGCTCGGATCTGGGGACCAACCACATTACCTGGGCGACGCTTAACCAGTCGTTATGGGTCCAGCCCCCGCGCGGCATAAAGCAGTCGACGTCCGGCGCTTTTGGATACGGGCTCTGCGCGTGCAACTCCGATTCGGGCCCCGGCAACGGCGTTACCCCACTCTATCAATCTTACAATCAGCCGATCTACGGCAATAACGACGAGCTGTGGTACGGCGGTCCACCCGCGTTCCCGGCCGAGGGCCCTTCACTGCGCGCACTGGGATGGGAAGGCTACTCGCTCGGCTTCACCGATTTCGCGGTCGCACCGGTTATCGGAGCCTACCATCTCTACGCGGCGGTGCCGCCTTCCTACGACACGCCGCAGAATCCGACGCCGAGTCCGGATCCGAACGGCTCGCCGACACCGCCGCCGGGAATCCTCGCGGCGAGCGCGCAGCTTACGAACCTCGCGCCGTTGCCGGCCTTCACGCCGGCGATACCGATCTTTCACCCCGATCGCAGAGGCGGCGGAACGATCGAAGTCACGGTTCCCGCCGGCGTCCGCGAAGCGCTGGCGATCGTTCGCGCAGCGGGTGTACCTTCTTCCCCAAGCTCAAACACCTGCGATCTCTCCCACAACACCGATAGCTTCTACACCATCGTGACGCACAAAACCGGAGCACAGCATCTCGTTTTGGCCGACGAGTTGGGACCGTTGACGCAATCGGGCAAGAAAACGCCGAGCATCTGTTCGGGCGAGTCGTATGACGTTTACGCCATTGGTGCCGATTGGCCGGTGTACGAATCCTCGTATCCCCAAAATCTCGCGCAACTTCCGCCGATCACCAGTCCAAGCGGTCGAGCGGACATCACCACTTCCGATTTTGCGGAGGAGAGTTATCCGTGAGGCTTGCAGTATTTGCGGCCGCGGCGATGCTCCTGGCCGCGTGCGGCGGCGGCAGCAATTTGCCCAACGGCTCAGTCGTTAACTCGCCCGGCAACGGCTCCGGTAATCCGACCAAACTGGTGAGCGTCAAGGTCACCGTTACCGTACCGCGCGGCAGCGGTCAAATGCGGCCCGATTATGTTTCCGTCAACACCGAGTCGCTCGTTATCGAGCTTACGTCGGTCGACGGCAGCGGTGTCACCGGCGTCAGCGCAACGACGATTAATACCACCGCGCACGCGCACGGCTGCAAAGAAGGAAGCGACGGGCTCGCCTGCGGCGCGACCGCGCAGGGTTCGCCGGGTCAAGACGTCTTTGCGGTGACGACGTATTCGGCGCCGAACGCCACCGGATCGGTGCTCTCGGTCGGCACGGTTCAAGCGAAGATCCAAGGTGCGCACGGGAGTGTGCCGATCAGCAACACGCTCTCGCTCACGCTGGACGGTGTGATTGCGTCGCTCAAACTCGCGCTCGCGCCGAATTGGGGCAAGTACGGCCATGCGATGAGCTCCTCCGTCACGCTCGCCGCCTTCGACGCTACCGGCGCAGAGATCGTCGGCCCGAGCGACTACGCTTCGCCCGTTGCGTTGACGATTCAAGGCGATTCGCAAAACGCGTTCGGGTTGCGAGCCAACGGTAAGTCGGGTCCCTCGCTTTCTATCCTCAAACCGACGTCGGATATCACGTTGACGTACGACGGCAATCCGCAAGCCTCGTCGCCGGTCACGCTTCAAGCGAGCGTCGACGGGCCTTCGATCGGCAGCAGCGCGAACTTCTCACTGCGCGGTAAACAGCCGCCGCCGCCGGTCGGAACGATTTACGCGCTCAACATCGGAGCGAACGACGGCCAGTCGGCAACCGTGACGGAGTACGACGGCAAAGCCAACGGTAACGTCGCCCCGAAAAACTTGCTGCATCTCAGTTCGACGCTCTACGCGCGCAGCATCGCCCTCGATGGCAGCGGCAATCTCTACGTCGGTTATTTCGATAGTCCGAGCGGCTGGAGCCCTTCGACCGATCTGCCCGATACGGGAAACGAGGTCGCGATCTATCGGCACGGTGCGAGCGGCAACGATGGGCCGGTGGCGGTGCTCAACTCCGACTCGCGTACCGGGACGACGCTCTATCCCAGTGCTATAAGCTTCGACCCGAGCGGGCGGCTCGTTACGTTCGGCGCTATCACCAGCGAGATTCCGAGCCCCAGAGGCGCCGTCCTCACCTACGCCGCCGGGAGCAAAGGCCGCACTTCGCCGGAAGATGCGTTCAACTTTGCCTCACCTTGGATCCAGTATAGTGTCGGCGGCACCACTGGGCTTGCCGTCGACGCGAACAATAACTTTTACGTCAGCGGCGGGTTGGCCGTTACTTTCTCGGTCGACTACGGATTGTTCGTTGCAAAGGCTGCCGACATCGACAATCCCCAGGCGCCGGTAGCACGAACGGTTTCGTGGAGTGACGAGCAGCCGAACGAACCGATAAGAAATGTCGCGCTCGATGAGAACGGTGAGATTTTCTTAGGCTACGCCCTCTCTACGAGTTGCCAAGCAAAAGTCAACGTTTACGCCGGAGGGGTGAAGGGGTCGGACCAGCCACTGCGCGTGCTTACGCTCGATGGCGTATCGGCTCACGGCTGTCAGAACAATCCCTTCTGGCAAAACTTTGCGACGATCAATCTTTACGGGCGCTCGCTCTATGTCGTGGATCCGATCAATAACGCACTCGACGCGTTTCCGGCGGGCAACGGCGGCACGGTCAAACCGACCGTTCAGATTGCGGGCTCGCTTACCGGGCTCAACGCACCCGTTGGGCTCATAGTCACTTCACTTTCCGGGTCTGCTGCGGCGGATCCGGTTACCGGCGCATCGCAACGGGCGCCGGTTCGACTCACTCTCCACTAATGTTGCACTAAGCTAAATAAAAGGATAAACCGATGAATAAGTCTCTCGCTGCTCTGGGCTTGGCGGCGACGGCCGCGCTAGCGCTGGGCGCATGTAATGGAACTGCCGGTAGCGGTTCCGGAATGGCGGCCTTGCCGAACTCTGCAGGTGCTTCGGCTAGCCGCATGCGTCCCAACGATACCGGCCCACAAGACCTCCATGCCGGCGGCGCGACCTTCCCCGCTTATGGTTATAATCTCGGCGACCAGCCGGTGGGCACATTCAAAGATGTACAGCCCACTCCGGGTCCGGGCTCGATCCTTGCCTCGGCCGGTACCAAAGGCAACGTCTACTACTGTCTCACCGGCAGCGGTTTCGGCCGGAAAGAGTTCGAAGCCAATAACGGCACCGCTACGGTCGGCTGCGCCGCGCTCAGCGCGACTCCCGTCGGCTTCGGCGCCCGCAAAGATCCGCTCGATTTCGTCGGCAGCGACGTCGCGCTGCCCTCGACCGAGTGCTGCGCCAGCGGCACCCCCTATGCCAACGGCCGCTTGACCGGCAGCAAGACCTGGGGTCAGCCGTTTGAGCTGCCGACGTTCGGCGGACCGCTCGTCTTCCCGTACAACTCGTCCTCGTTTAGCGGAATCGGGTCGGGTGCGTCGCTTCAACTCTCGACCTGGACCTACTGCGCGATTTCCAACGGAACGATCAGCGACTGGAACGACGGCGCGATCACCGCTGACAATGGCGGCAAGTCGGTGACCGGTGGGAAGAGCGAAACGATCGACTACTATTTCCGCTCGGATAGCAGCGGCACCAGCTACCTGTTCACGAATAAGCTCAACACCGCGTGCAACGTCACGTTCCATGCACCCTATAACAAGGCGCCATATGGTGGATCGGGCCGCAGCGCGGCCTGGACCTTCGGCGTCAATATGATCTGGCCGGGACCCGGCTCCAGCGGCGATCCAAACCCGCGGTTCTTCGGCGAGAGCGGCAATCCGGGCGTCATCGGCGGCATCCAGGCCGATCCGTTCGGCACCGGATACGCCGAGGGCGCCTGGGCAAAAGCCGCCGGCATCGCTCAAGCGAGTCTGTTAGATACCTCGAACGCGGTCTTCGTCAGCCCAACGAACCAAACCGCGGTCGCCAACGCGCTAAAGAATGCTCACACGATCACGTTTGGCGAGGGTAGCGACGGCATCTCGCTTGGCTCGAGCACCCCATGGTGCCAGCTCTACATCGATCCCAGCGAGTTCGTCAAACCTCCGGCGAAGGCGTACCCGATGGTCGGCCTCAGCTACTGGCTCTTCTATGGCAACAACAACGGCGTCCACCTCCCCGATAAGAAGAAACTGATCAACTACGTCACGTCAAATGCAGCGAACGGGTTGCTCTCACCCATCGAATACACCCCGCTCGCGAGCTCCATCCACATGGCAGTCAAAACCGCCCTCAAGGGTACCTCCACCCAATCGGCTTGCCTCAAGTAACGAGTCGCCCTTACGTATGTGCGCGCCGCATCGCGCGGCGCGCACATACTTCCTTATAGGTAGTAGCGCTTTTGTCGATAGCTCGTATTTTTGGTTTGATCTTCGCCGGTGAGCTCGCGCTCGCACTCGTGCTGACAGCGTGCGGCGGATCCGGCGGCACTTCGTCCGCGATGCCGGCGCAAGCAAATTCGGTCCGGGTGCGCTTCATGGAGGGCGCACCGGAGCTGGATGCGATTATCGGCGGTCAGCCGCAACCGATCGGTACCGCGTATCTACGCGTCGACGGGCAGACGGTGGCATCGTTTTTTAATTACAGCACGCTAACCTCCTACGTTACGATGCCCTCCGGCCTGCACTCGCTGACCGCGCGCAACCTGCTGGGGTACGCGGTTGGGCCGCTAAAAATCCCGTCGCTTACCGGGGGGACCGCGTACACACTGATCGTCGTGGGGTCGTATCCGAAGTACAGCGTGCTCGCGTTCGCCGATCCGGCGACCGGCAGCGGGGCACAGCTTTCGCTCTACGAGGCCTCGCCTACGGTGCCTCAAGCAGCCTTCGGCACCTTCGCTGCGTCAACGAAATCCAACTTCGAACACCGCGGAAGCGCGAAGTTCGGCGATGTTACGACCGCGACCATCGGCAAGAGCGTTTCGAACATCGGCGGTTACGTCGGCACGCCGAGCAACACGCTGGGTACGTTAACGCTCGCGCAGATCGATCCACACGATAAGCACAACGTCTTACCGTTTCACGTCGCGACGCGCCTCTCGCTCTTTCTCCTCGATCCGGGAACGGGCAACCCGCCCGGTCCGGTCTTCGGGAACCTCGACCGATGAACGTTTCAAAGATCTTCGCCGTACTCATGGCCCTCGCGGGAATCGGCATGCTCGCGGCCGGCTGCACCGCGAGCGGTCCGGCGCCGCTCGCCATCTCTGCGCCGCCGCTGCCGAGTGCCACGCCGGCTGCGGGCCGGATGTATGTGGATCACAACGGAACGCTCTACCAATACGCGCTGCCGCTGACTGGAGGCTCAAAACCATACCGCACCCTGCAAGAATGGCCAGGTCTGGTTAAACCGCCGCAAATTACGGTGAATAAATTCGGTGAGGTTGCGCTCGCGAGCCCCTACGAGATCCGGTTGTTCGTGCCGCCGATCGTCTCGTTTGCTGCGTCGCGCGCGCGGTTGAAACTCAAGCTCACTCCCGCGATTACCCAGATCGGTCCCTCGGATACGGGGGCGGATTTGGTCGACCTCGAGTACGACCCAAACAACAATCTGTGGCTCTTCAACAATCTCGGCGGGGCGGGGATTTCGGAGCTGCGAACGCCGATCTCCAAATCGAGCGTTGCGGCGCTCACGATAGCGTTCGGCGCGCCCGGCACGAAGGCCGCGGGCTTTACCACGCTCGTTCAGGGACGCTTCGACGTCAACGCAGCGTTGTATGTCTTTGCTACCGAGACGAAGATAAGCCCGCCCCGCTCGCTGCTGTGGAAGCTGAGCTTTCCGTATGCGCGGCCGCCCGGCTCCGTCGGCCTGTACTTAGCGCAGGCCGCCTTCGTTGACAGCAGCCAGTGGCCGCCGTCGGCACGCAACGCACCGACACTGCTGCTCGGACAATACTACGGTCAGCTTCGTTCGCCGAGCCCCGGATCGCCGCCGTCGCCGCCGGTCACCGTGACGGCGCAATTTCCGCAGCCGTTCAATCCGAGCGTGGGCCGTTTCCCCGATGCCCACGTCAATACGCTGATCGGCGCGCTGGCCGCCGATCCGTACCGGGCCAGCTTTTACACGCTCGACTCGGGGACCGGAAAGCTCGACGTCTACGGGCTGCCGCTCGCCTCGAACGCAAAACCACGGATAACGCTGCCGTGTCTTGGCGGTCCCAACAACTGCAGCCACCAGTTCGAGCACTTGTTTCTGGCGCCGTAGCGAATCGCGGCACGAACGCTGCTTCCCGATATCATTGTCGACTCATTAAGGAGTATGGCTTATTTTGGGATGCAGCGTCTGATTGCATATCCTAGCATCGAATCACGGAGCGGCTCTAAAAGCCTCTCTGCGTTGTTACTAGGAGTCAAAGTTTGGTTGCCGGCTTCGCGAAAATCGTGCATGAAGCGACGCGTCGCTCCGGGCCACGTCGCCCTGCTTACCATGACTGCGTGCAGCGGCGGCAGCACTCCGTTGCTCGGACACTTTCCGACCGTCGCATTGTACGGGCGGTCGCCGATCGGATTCGTCCTTACCTCGATTCCCGGGCCGGCCGCGGCGGGCCCGGCGATGTCCACCCATTGACGTACTAACGCCTAACAAGGAAAAGATCAATGAACAAGTCTCTCGCCGCACTGGGCTTGGCCGCCACTGCGGCATTAGCCCTCAGCGCGTGTAACGGAACTTCGGGCGGCGGTTCCGGGGTGTCGGCGCTGCCGAACTCCCCGGGTGCGCCCGCGGTTCGCATCCGTCCCAACGACACCGGTCCGGGTGACCTGCATGCCGGCGGTGCGACCTTCCCCGCCTATGGTTACAACCTCGGCGATCAGCCGGTGGGCACGTATCAGGACGTGCAGCCCACGCCGGGCCCCGGCTCGATCCTCGCCTCCGCCGGCACGAAGGGAAACATTTACTACTGCCTGACCGGCAGCGGCTTCGGCCGCAAAGAGTTCGAAGCCAATAATGGGACCGCCACCGTCGCCTGTGCCGCACTTGGGGCGACGCCAACCGGTTTCGGTGCGCGTCAGGATCCGCTCGATTTCGCCGGCAGCGACGTCGCGCTGCCTTCTACCGAGTGCTGCGCCTCCGGTACGCCTTACTACACGGGCCGTCTTACCGGTTCGGTGACGTGGGGCCAACCGTTCGAGGTTCCGACGTTCGGCGGACCAATCGTTTTCCCGTACAACGCGTCATCGTTCGTTAAAAGCGTACGCTTCTCCACATGGACCTACTGCGCGATTTCCAACGGAACGATTAGCGACTGGAACGATGCGGCGATCACCGCGGATAACGGTGGCAAATCGGTCACCGGCGGTAAGAGCGAAACGCTCGACTACTACTTCCGGTCGGACAGCAGCGGCACCAGCTACCTCTTCACCAACAAGCTCAACACCAGTTGCAACGCGACCTGGAAAGGAAAGTATGCGAAGGCTCCCTACCAAAGTGGAAGCCGCACCGCGGCCTGGACCTTCGGCGTGAACATGGTCTGGCCGGGACCGGGGTCGAGCAGCGATCCGAACCCGCGTTTCTTCGGAGAGAGCGGCAATCCGGGTCTCATCGGCGGCATCCAGGCCGATCCGTTCGGCACCGGCTATGCCGAAGGCGCTTGGGCCAAAGCCGCCGGCATCACCCAAGCGAGCCTCTTAGACAGCAGCGGCAAGGTCTTCGTTAGTCCGACAGCTGCGAAGGCGGTTGCCACTGCGCTGAAGCGGGCAAAGACCATCGATTTCGGCGAGGGCAGCGACGGCATCTCACTTGGTTCGAGCACCCCGTGGTGCCAGCTCTACATCGATCCGAGCGAATTCGTTAATCCGCCGGCTAAGGCGTACCCGATCGTTGGCCTCAGCTATTGGCTCTTCTACGGCAACAACAACGGCGTCCACGTTGCCGATAAGAAAACGCTGATCAAATATGTCGCTTCTAAAGCGGCAAACAGGCTGCTTTCACCGCTGGAGTACACTCCGCTGGGTACCTCCGTCCACGACGCAATCAACACCGCGCTCAAGGGCAATCACACGCACCCGGCTTGCCTCAAGTAACGCATCACTATTAGGTTTGTGCGCGCTGCACTCGTGCGGCGCGCACAAATCCTTAGCAGGCTGCTAGTGGGGTTACAGGCCACTAGGTTTGTTCGCCTGAGAGCAGCGACTCCGTGAGTTGAGCTCGCCGCTGCACGCCGAGCTTGCTGAAGATCGCTTCAACGTGGTGATGCACGGTGCGCACGCTGATCGAGAGTGCGCGCGCGATCTCCTGGTCGGATCGTTCCCGCGCGATGAGGCCGGCAACTTCACGTTCGCGTTGCGTCAACTGCGCGCCAAACGGGGCGCGCTTGAGCTTTCGACGCTGACCTGACGCGATTCGCGCAGCATCGGTCTTCGCGGCGCATTCGCAGTAGATGCGCGCCGCGTTGCGGAGATCGCCGGCATGTTCCAGGGAGAATGCCTCATAGAGCCGCCATCCGAGGGTGCCGTATCCGGCGGCAGCCGCCAGTGCGAAGGACTGCGCGGCGGCTAGTTTGCCGCGCCGTCGCGAGAGGATCGCTTTCACGAGTGCGGCGTGTGCCGGCGCGATCGGCGTCACCGTGTCTTGCAAGTATGCTTCGATTTGCGGATCTAAGAGATCGAGCAGATCGGCTGAGGCGTAGCGAGCGGCGCAGAGCGCAACCGAAAGGTACCGATCGACGAGGCCACGCTCCAGGCAGGAGCGCAACGTGCGTTGCAGCACCGAGGTCATTCCGCGAACGTACATTACTTCGGCAAATCCGGGTAGTAAGAGACCGCACAACTCGGCGTCGCCTACCGAAGCCGCCGTCGAAAGCAACGCCGGATCGAAGAACGCGTCGACCATCGGAATATCGCCGGTTCGCATGCCGACGAAGACACCGATGCCGGCGTGAAACGCCTCATTGTACCTTCCCAAGTCGCGCCAACCGAGGTTGGAAACGAGCAACGCTCGCGCGGCTGCAAGCCTTCCCGCGCAGAGGCAGAGACGCGCACCATTCTTGACGAGCTCTTGGCGCAGCTTGACGACGCGCGCGCTTCGTTCCGCAGCCTCCATCGCCCGAGCGTTGTACCTTTCGGCCGCGGTCAAGTCGCCGTGCGCAAGCGCCACTTCCACTCCCTCGGTATACGCGTAAGCAACCGCGGCGACGCCAACTTTGCGTCCGAGCTCGGCAGCGCGATCCACTTGCGCGAGCAGAACGTTGAGCGGTTTGTGTCCGGCATCAAGCGCGATGGCGGCTAAGCGATGTCGCCAGCGCGATTCATCGTCGCTTAGTGCACGTGGCTCGACGCTGCGCATCAAGCGCGCGGCTTCGTTTGGATGCCCGGCGCGGGCATAAGCGTAGGTCAAGACAAGTTGAGCCCTCTTCACGTGATCCGACTGACTCGAATGGTTTAGCGCTGGCATCTGCTCGGTCACGCCGCGCGCCCCATCCCAATCACTCTCGTTGAGGTAAGCAAAAAAGAGCAGATCGAGCAAACGCGCCGCCCTACGGTGCGCGTTAAAACCCTCGCGCGATCGCATTTCCTCCACCAGCGGGATCAGCCGCGCGTGGTTGCCGATCTTCTCATAACACTCGACCAGCGATTCTCCGACCGCGAACCATTCCGGCGCGCCCACGGCGAGATGCTTGACGGCGCGTTCGTAAGAATTAGCTGCTGCGGCGAAGTTCCGCTCCGCCGCGAGATGGGCTGCGGCCGCCGTGAGTGCCGCCGCGGCGCGTTGGTGATCCTGCAGCGCATCCCACTGGTACGCGAGAAAAGCGGCATCGGTAACGCTTCCTTTCGAAGCCGAGAGCCGGCGCAGGATCCGTTCGTGCAATAAACGGCGCTTCGGTGAGATCATCGAAAGATAGGTCGCTTTTTGAACGGCGGTGTGGCGGAAGGAGAACACGCCCGGCGCCGTGGTGTCCTCGGCCAGAACGCCTGCATCGCAAGCCTCTTGCAATGCGGCGACGATTGTCGCCATCGAGCGGTGCGACACGTTCTCGAGCAGCCGGTCGTCAAAGCGATCGCCCAGCGTGCTACAGAGCAAGAGCGTATCGAATGCAGCCGGCGAGAGCTCACGCCGCGCCTCCTCGACGGCTCTGCGCGCGCTCGGCGGGACGAGTGTTTCCGCTGACGCCACGTGCAGCGCGCATTCGGCGAGCTCGATCGCATAACGTGGATTACCTTGCGCCAACGCGACGATCTCGCGAAGCATGTTACCGGCGATCGCCGGATGCGGCCTGACCAGCGCGCGGACGAGCAGCTCGATGGCTTCTTCGGAGAGAGCGCCGACGGCGCGGCAGCACGCACCCCGCGGCGACCACGCGAGCGCGCTCCCCTCGTCGACGACCGTCGCGACCAGCGCAAACCGGTGGCGCTGCGTCATGACCGCGAGGGCTTCGAGGGTTTGCAGATCCTCCGATGCCGCGCGATGAGCGTCGTCGACAAGCAGCGCGACCGCGTTACGTTTGATCAGCGCCGGCAGTTCTTTGATTTGCGAACGGAGATCCTGTCCCGACATCGGGGCGGCGGTGCACTGTGCTCGAATCATCTTGACGGGCGAATCGATCTTCGCGCACTCGTGCAGCAGGCGCGATTTTCCGCTCCCATTTCCGCCCGCAAGAATCGTAATCGAGCCCGTGCCTAGGGCCGCATCGTGCAACTGACCGCGAAGGTAGGCGAGCTCCTGCTCGCGCCCTATGCAATGCGCCGGATCGCTGCGCTTTAAATCGGTAGGCAATGCCCATTAGAAGTCCGCACGGGGCCGAGTATAATCCTTCTCAATTCGATCGGAGGTAAGCGGTTATGTCGAACTCGTTGCGCGCTCTCGCGGTGGCGCTGCTCGTTGAGGTTCTCGGCGGCTGTGGCGGCGGGGCGCCTTCGTCCGGCCCCACGACGCGACAAGCGTTGGGCGACCTTCGCGCGCCCGGCTTGCGGACCGACGTGAGGGCAGCGCTTGGAGGCCGGGCGGCGCCGGCCAGGGTGCGATCGGGCATCTACGTTGCCCAGTTCTTCAGTTCGTACGTCTATGGTTATCCGTTGGACAACAGCAAGAACGGGCCGCCAATTTGCAACGTCTACAATCCCTATCAGTCCGTCAACGACATCGCGGTCGACGGCCACGGCAATCTGCTCATTCCGCTCGAAGTGCCCAACGAGATCCTGGTCTACAAAGGCACGAAGCTGTGCGGGCCCTGGAGCGCAACGATCGCCGATCCATACGGTCAACCAACCGGTGCCGCCGCTAACGACGCGGTCCACGGAACGATCGCCGTCGCCAACATCTTCGACCTCTCGGGCTCCGGGAGCGTCTCGCTCTGCACCGTTAGCGGTGGATGCACGACGAACCTGACCAACCCCGACCTCTATGAAGTCGGCGGCGTCGCGATGGACGTGCGCGGGAACTGCTGGGCATCGGGGCTCAACGTATCGTACGTCTCGGTGCTGATCTATTTTGCCGGCTGCGCCGGACCCGGCGTCGCCGCGACCGGTGTCGCACAAACGCAAGGCTACGGCGGCCTGGATATCGACAAAGACGGAAATCTGGTCGCCGTCAGCATCCCCAACTCCCTCTACGTCTATCGAGGTTGTAGGCCGAAGTGCAAACTCGTCGGCGGTCCTTTCTCGCTGGAAGGCGGTACGATCTTCGGCCATCTGAACAAAAATTCGACCTTTTTTGCCGCGGGCGACTACCAATACGGCCAGGTCGATATCTATGGGTACAGGCCCAAATCGCTAACGTACGTCTACAGTTTTAACAACGGGCTCTCGGCAAGCAACGACGTCGGGGGCGCTGCGTATAGCCCGCGCTCCAAGGAGTAACATGCGCACCATTGCAATCGCCCTCGCCACCGCCGTCATGGCCGCCTGTTCGAGCGTCGCATCGTCGTCGCTCCCCGCGACGTCGAACGCCGTCGGCGTTCCGATGCGAATCGCTTCCGCCACGCCGAAGGACGGCATTTACGTGAGTCAGTTCGATGCGTCGTCCGTCTACGGATACGCGGGAACGAATAAGCGCAACGCTCCGCCGATCTGCGGCGAGACCAGCGGTGACTTCGTCGCGGACGTTGCTACCGATTCGAAGGGCGACTTGATCGTGCCGAGCCAGCAGGGAGAATCGATTTACGTCTACCAAGGGCCGCGAATGTGCGGCCCAACCGCCGCGACGCTCCACGATCCGTACGGGCTGCCGGTAGATGTTGCGAGCGCTAATGCGCTGACGGGAGAGATCGCCGTCGCCAATATCGAGGGCGACGGACCGATCTCGAATCCGCCGCCGGGAAGCATCACGCTCTGCACCGTCGCTTCGGGCTGCACGAAAAATCTTACCAATCCGCAGATGAATAGAGTTGGCGGCGTCGCACTTGACAAGCGCGGCGATTGCTGGGCATCGGCGACGAACGCCTCGGGGTCGCCAACGCTCACGTACTTCGCCCATTGTGGCGGAAAGGGTCGCGCCGTGACCGGCTATCAGAACTCCGGCTACGGAGGCCTCGAGTTTGATAAGAAGGGCAATCTGCTCGCTTTAGATTTCAACGGCGCACAGCTTTACGTCTACTCCGGCTGCAAGGCGGCCTGCGCGCTGGTTGCGGGTCCGTTTGCGCTTCAAGGAGAGTCGTTCTACGGTAAGCTCAACCGTGACGGCACGACTTTCGCCGCCGCCGATTACCAAAACGGCAAGGTCGACATTTACAAGTACGACGCGACCACGCTGACGTACGAATTTAGCTTCAACCAGGATCTTTCGCAGAGTTCGGACGTTGAGGGAGTGGCGTTTACGTCCGGGCGCTGAAGCGCCTTAGCGAAAAACCGTCAGCGCGATGACGACGCCGAGAACGGCAAGCGATCCAAGAATGGCCGCCGGAAACGCCGCCTCGCGCCGGCGTGCGAAGGCCATCGTATAGACGGCTTTGAGCAGGTTATTCGAAGACGCTGCGATCAGGATCGCGCTGGCTGCCGTCGGGATGCTGACTCCGGCAACTCCCTGCGCGAGGCTCAAGACGAACGGATCGACGTCGGCGACACCGACAACGCCGGCGAGTGCGAAGATGCCGCCGCGTCCAAGGTGCCCCTCCACGTAGGTCGCGAGCATCGACGTCGCGACGAAAAGGGAGGCGAAGATCAATGCGGTCGAAAGCTGGAGCGGGTTCGAAAAGCTCGTCGGATTGGCCGATGCGCTAGCGAAACGCGCACGCTGCCAGGCGATCAATCCGCTTATCGCCGCAAGCGCGAGCAATGGAAGCGCGAGGATGCGTCCCAGCGCGAAGTTAAAGAGCGAGGAAACGACGAGCACGCGCAGATACATCATCGCGGTCGCGGCAACGATGCCGGCTTCGAGCTCGGAGGTCATGCCTTCTTGGTGCGAGCGTCGTGCGAGGACGACCGTCGTCGCGGTCGATGAATAGAGGCCGCCCAAGATCGACGCGAGCAGCGTTCCACCACCCCTGAAGACGAAACGCTGCAATAGGTAGCTCGAATATGAAATGGTCGAGACCGCGACGACCGCGAGCCCGACCCCAAACGGCGTCACCGTCGTGTACGGAATCGGCGGCAGCCCGGCGAGAAGCGGCAAGACCACGCCGACCAAAATCAAGAATTGGCCCGCCGTCATGACTTCTTGCAGCGAGACTCGCGCGGCCCAATCGTGCAACCGCCGCCGCGAACCGATCAGCAAGACCGCCGTGACGGCGACGCCCACCGAAAGCCAAAGCGATTCCGTCAGCGCGAGAGGTCCGAGCGCATAAGCGAGCAGGTTGCAGGCGGGAACGATGAACGCGCCTTCGACCGCGCGCGCTTCGTGCTTGGTTTCACGCCATACGTACGCGTAGATCCACGAGCCGAGCACGAGCAGGCCGGCGATGAACGCCGCAGCGTAACGCGGCTCGAGCAGGTAGAGCGCGCCGCCCGCCAGCGCGAGCAACGGAAAGGTGCGGAC
Organism: Candidatus Cybelea sp.; assembly: GCA_049800655.1. Taxonomy (GTDB): domain Bacteria; phylum Vulcanimicrobiota; class Vulcanimicrobiia; order Vulcanimicrobiales; family Vulcanimicrobiaceae; genus Cybelea. The sequence goes on along the minus strand of JBARKF010000219.1, from coordinate 6,820 downwards.
GCCGCCGGGCCGCAGCGGCAGGTCCGCATAGAATCCCTCGAAGGCGAAGCCGAAGAAGAGCGAGAGGCCTAGAAGGAGCGCCCAACGCTCGACCCCGGGCGCCGCGAAGGTCAACGAACGGGGCTCTTACCGGAGGCTCGAGTGAGGGTGCGCTCCGCCCCGGCGCCGCGCGTAATCCCGCAAACGCCTTTTTGCTCGCCGGAACGTATCGCGGATCGTCAACGCGGGATCTTTATAGATCGCATCGATCTCGTCGCTCTTATGAACTCGCGGCGTTTCCTCGTCAAGCGGCGGCATGCGAAGGCTCGGCTCGGTCACGATAGCAAGATCCGCTCCGGGAACGACGACATTCAAACGAACGTGGTAGGGCGAGCCGTTGAGATGATGGGCGTACTGGCGCTCGACCAGCACGCGACAACTTACGATGCCGTCGAAGAACTTTTCGAGTTTCGCCGCCTCGCCGTGAATCAAGCGGTTGAGCGACTCGGAAGAGTCGAGCCCGCGGTAGGTGATCTGGACGGGGAAGCTCATCATGTAGATTGGTACCCAGAGTGGAGAAAAAAGACCTACCCGCAAAGGGTAAGCCTATGCGTGCGCTCGTCCTCCCGGCCCCCGGTCCGATTGAAACACAGCCCTTGCGCCTTGCCGAGCGGCCCAAACCGGTTCCCGGCGCGAGCGAGATCCTCGTGCGAATCGTCGCGTGCGGAGTCTGCCGGACGGACCTTCACCTCTGCGAGGGCGACCTTCCGCCCAAGCAGCCCGGAACCGTTCCGGGACACGAGATCGTCGGCATCGTCGAGGCGCTCGGTCCGGGCGCGCGCCGTTTTCGCCCGGGCGATCGAGTCGGCGTGGCGTGGCTGCGCGAAACCGACGGCACCTGCGTCTACTGCCGCAAGGGCCGCGAGAACCTCTGCCTGCACGCGCGTTTCACCGGCTGGGATCATGACGGCGGGTATGCCGAGTACGCGGTCGTGCGCGAGGACTTTGCCTACACGCTGCCGGCTGCAATCGACGACGAGCACGCGGCGCCGCTGCTCTGTGCCGGCATCATCGGTTTCCGTGCGATCAAACGGGCTGGGGTGCTTCCCGGGACGACGGTCGGCCTCTACGGATTCGGAGGCTCCGCTCACCTCGCGCTGCAGGTGCTCAAGCACTGGAAGTGCCGAGTGTTCGTCATGAGCCGCGGCGGGATACATCGCGAGCTGGCCGAGGAGCTCGGCGCCGATTGGATCGGCGACTCGTCCGAATCTCCGCCGGCACCCCTTGACGCTGCGATCCTCTTTGCGCCCGCGGGCGATCTCGTGCCGCCAATTCTTACGGCGCTCGATCGCGGCGGAGTACTCGCGATCGCGGGCATCTACCTGTCGCCGATACCACCGCTGAATTACGAACGCGATCTCTTCTACGAGCGCGAGATTCGGAGCGTTACCGCCAACACGCGTGCCGACGGCGAGGAATTTTTGAAGATCGCCGGCGAGATCCCGATTCGAAGCTACACCATCGGCATGCCGCTAGAAGAAGCAAATCAAGCGCTAGCAATGCTGAAACACGACGAGCTGCGCGGTGCGGCGGTTCTTCACGTATGAACGCCGCACAGGGTTCCGGCGAGAGGTGGGCGCAATCCCACGAGGTAATGCGTCTTGCTGCGACTCTGACCGCCGCTGTCCTCTGTGCTTGTTCGGGATCGTTTGGCGATAGCGCTCGCGAAGCGTTTCATCAAACCCTCGCCGTTGGCGCCGGTACGGTCGTTCACGTCCAAAATGTCGCTGGGACCGTGCACGTCGACACGTGGGCGAAGCCATTCGTCGACGTCGCAGGGACGAAGTACGCGCACGACGCCGACGCGCTGCGGAACATCCAGATCGGAGTGCGCAAAGAGGGTGCGGACGTGTTCGTCGAGACGACCTATGGGGGCGGAATGCATGCCGGAGGCGTACGCTATCGGCTCACCGTGCCGGCCGATGCGTCGCTGCAGATCCGTAACATCGCGGGTGCCGTGGAGCTGGCCGGCGTCTCCGGTAACGTTGACGTGGAGACGCAAGCCGGCGAGATCACCGCCACAGTCGGCCGGGTTACCGGCAATCGTTCGATCGATTTGCACGCCACGACCGGAGCGGTGACGCTGACCATCGCTCCCGGCAGTGACGCCACGGTCAGCGCGACGAGCACCGTCGGCGCCTTTGCGAGCGACGTACCCGGAGTTTCGCAACGCCGCGAAAATCTCGTCGGTGCAAGCGGGAGCGGCACGCTCGGCGCGGGCAGCGCGCGCATCCATATCACGACGACGACCGGCGCGATCGCGCTGCGACAGCGCGCGCAATGAATCCGACTGCCCGCGCTCTGCTCGCCGCGTCGGTCGTCGCACTGGCGACGGCTTCGTGCGGCGGGAACGCGACGCCGCCGGTCCCCAACGCCGTCATGCCGGCACGCGGTATCGTACCGGAGCGCGAGAGTCTTTCGCACTACATTCACCACGTCGTGATCGTCATTCAGGAGAATCGCAGCTTCGACAATCTCTTTGCGACATTTTCCGGCGCGGACGGCACCCGATACGGCGAAATGAAGCAGGGATCGAAAGACGTACGCGTTCGCCTGCGGGCGGCGGATCTGGTCGAGGTTTGCGACTACAGTCACAGCTACGGAAACTACCACAACGACTACGACGGCGGGAAGATGGACGGCTTCGGTTTGGAGGGCGGCGGCAAGCGATGCCCGGGCGAAGCCGGCACAGCAGTGTATCAATACGTGCGCCCGTCGGAGATCCGTCCGTATTGGGATATCGCGCGCACCTACGTGTTGGGCGACCACATGTTCCAAACGCAGGGCAGCGGGAGCTTCACCGCGCATCAAGATCTCATCGCCGGCGGCACGACGCTCGATAAGGCAAAGGATGAAACCGACGTCGATTATCCGTCGCATATGCCGTGGGGATGCGACGCGCCGGCGGGCACGAAGACGTCGCTGCTCGTTCCTGACGGCAGCGGACTGAGGGTCGAGCTTACCGGCGGCCCTTTCCCGTGTTTTAAGTACGACACGCTGCGCGATCTGCTCGACGCCAAGTCGATTTCGTGGAAGTACTATTCGCCGCCGGAGCCGTACGGTACCGGGGAGCTGTGGAACGCTTTCGACGCCATCCATGCCGTGCGCGACGGTCCCGAGTGGAAGACGAAGGTTACGCACCAGCCGACGGTCTTTTTCAGCGACGTCGCGAACGGCACGCTGCCGCAGGTCGCGTGGATCGTTCCCGACGACGTCAACTCCGATCATCCGGGACCCGCCTCCGACACCGGCCCCTCGTGGGTCGCCAGCATCGTCAACGCGATCGGCGAGAGCAAGTATTGGCCTGGGACGGCGATCGTCGTGGTCTGGGACGATTGGGGTGGCTTCTACGATCACGTCCCGCCCCCGTTCTTCGACCAGTGGGGCGGGTTGGGATTTCGCGTGCCGATGTTGATCGTCTCGGCATACGCGCGCAAAGGTCCCTTAAGTCAAGGCGGGTATGTGTCGCATACGCACTACGAGTTCGGCAGCATCCTGAAATTCGTCGAGAACGTCTGGCAGCTCGGTAGCCTTGGAACGACGGATGCGCGCGCGAAGAGTATCGGCGATTCTTTCGACTTCTCTAAAAAGCCGCGCAGCTTTCAGCAGATTCCGTCGAAGTACTCGCGCGCCTATTTCGAGCGGCAGCCGCCGTCGTACTTGCCCGTCGACTCCGAATAGGCAGCAGGCCGTCGACAAGCGACCGATTGGCGGTTGCGGCAGGTTGATTCGGTTCTTCTTGGAAGTGAGAGCCGTTTCAAATAACAGCACTTTTTCAGGAGTCTGCAGATGCGAGTCGTTCTTCGCGCCCTCGCCGTGGCATCCGCCGCCCTCGCCCTCTCCGCCTGCGGCGGCGCGACGAACTCGAGCGGCGGATCGCCGTACGGTCCTTCGACGGAATCCAGCAGTGGTGGAACCGCATCGAACTATATCCAGCACGTCGTCATCGTCATTCAAGAGAACCGCAGCTTCGATAATTTCTTCTCGACGTTTCCCGGCGCGAACGGTACCGCGTTTGGTTGCATGGAGCCGCCTACCGGAATGCAGACGCCAGGTCATCGGCATCACAGCGCGAGCGGCTGTCCGACCGGCGACCAATACGTTCCGTTGAAGAAGGTAGACCTGGCCGAGCCCTGCGACTGGAGCCACTCGTATAAGAACGTCGGCATCGATTACGACAACGGCAACATGGACGGTTTCGGGCTGGAAGGCGGCGGGAAGATGGTCGGCTGCCAGGGCAAAGTCGGCACCAAGGTCTACCAATACGTCGATCCAACGCAGATCGAACCGTATTGGTCGATGGCGCAGCAGTACGTGCTCGGCGACAACATGTTTCAGACGCAAGGCAGCGGTAGTTTTACTGCCCATCAAGATTTGATCGCCGGTGCGACGTTCATCGACAAGGCCAGGACGAAGAGTCTGGTCGACTTCCCGTCGCACATGCCCTGGGGTTGCGACGCTCCGGCGGGAACGAGGACGTCGCAACTGTTGTGGACGGGAACGAAGATCGAAGATCAGTATGATAAAGGGCCGTTCCCCTGCTCGAAAGATTTTCCCAACTACGGCTCCAACGGCTACGAGACGCTGCGCGATCTGCTCGATGCGAAATCGGTCTCTTGGACGTACTACTCGCCGCCGGTGATCGGTAATACCGGCAAACTCTGGAACGCCTTCGACCTCGTCGCGCCGGTTCGTTACGGACCCGAGTGGAAGACCAACATCAAAGAGCCCAAAGTCTTCTTCAGCAACATCACGGCCGGCAAGCTGCCGGCGGTTTCGTGGATCGTGCCCGACAATCCCAACTCCGATCACCCGACGGTCCACGACACCGGTCCGTCGTGGGTTGCGAGCATCGTCAACGCGGTCGGCGAGAGCAAGTACTGGGATACGACCGCGATCGTCGTCGTCTGGGACGACTGGGGCGGCTTCTACGATCACGTGAAACCGCCGCACTTCGACCACTGGGGTGGTCTCGGATTCCGCGTGCCGATGATCCTCATCTCGCCCTACGCGCGCGAGACCTACCCGAGCACGCCCGGTTATGTGTCGCACACGCAATATGAGTTCGGCAGCATCTTGAAGTTTATTGAAAACACCTGGGGTCTCGGAAGCTTGGGAACCACCGATAGGCGGTCGAACAGCATCGTCGATTGCTTCGATTTCACCCAGCCGCCGCGCCCGTTTACGGAGATCACGGCGCCGTATTCGCGCAGTTACTTTTTGCACCAGCCGTACTCGTATCAGCCGGTCGATAGCGAGTAGCTCCGGAGAGCACCGTCATGGAGTTTCGAATCGTCAGTCACGCCTGTCTCGACATCACCGCGCACGGAAAGCGGCTCGTCATCGATCCCTGGCTGAACGAGCCGACTTACTGGTCCTCGTGGTGGCACTGCCCGCCGCCCATTTTCGGTGAGGATATCTACGAGGCGGATTACGTCTACATTACCCACTGGCACTTCGATCACTTCGATCCGAAGACGCTGAAGAAGTTCGGCAAACACACGACGGCCGTCGTTGCGAAGTTTCCGATCTCCGGCTTGCGCCAGCAGCTCGAATCGTTGGGATTCGCGCGCGTCGTCGAGCTGCGCCACGGCGAACGACTCAAGCTCGCCGACGATTTTTGGCTCACCAGCTACCAGGTGACGTTTCAAGACGACAGCGTCGCGGTCGTGGAAGCCGACGGAGCCGTGGTTGTGGATCTCAACGACGCGAAACCGCTTCCGTCGACGTGGCGAAACTTTCGCACAAAGTATCCGAAGGTGGACTTCATGCTGCGCAGCCACTCGCCGGCGTGGTCGTATCCGACGCGTTATACGTTCGAGGATCCGGCCGACCGGCTCCCGGTCGACGCAAGGACGTACATGGAGGCGTTCGTCGCGGCGGCGCAGCAGCTGCAGCCACGTTATGCCGTTCCCTTCGCAAGCGGCATTTGCCACCTGCACCGCGAGGTTCTCGACGAGAACCGGTATCTGGTCTCGGCGCCGGAGATGAAAGCCTACTTCGAAGCGAATGCATCGCGCGTTCCAAAGAGCAGCTTGCAGATCATGGGCGTGGGCAGCCGATGGTCGACGGAATCGGGATTCGAGCTCACCGATAACGTCGTTGAAGACATCGTCGCCTATGCCGAGCAGCGAGCCGCCGCGGAGAGCGAACGGCTCGAAAAGAACTACCGTTCCGAAGCGACGAAGGAAGTAAGCTTCGACGATTTTTCGAGATATTTCAACAAGTTCTTTAAGGCGATCCGGCTACTGCGTCCACTTGTGCGTAAGACGCGTTGGGTCTTTCCGATCTCGGCGCCGCGCGAGGAGTACTGGTCCGTGGACTTTGGCAAAGGCGCAATCGAGCGAAGCGACCGCATGCCGCAGGAGTACGATAGCGTGGTCACGGTGAACGCCGCGGTGCTCTCGGGCTCGTTGCGCAACGACGTCTTCACCAACGTCGACATCTCGAAGCGCTGGCGCGTGCAGATCAAACGGGGCAGTGCGATGCGCCACTTCGTGCTCGCCAACCTGCTCTTGCTCTACGAGGCCGGCTATCTTTCGCCGAAGGAGCTCTTCTCCTGGCGTTTCCTGAGCGGCTATGCTCGACGCCTGCCGGAGGTGATCGACTACGTGCGTTTGGCGTTCCGGACGGCGACCAAAGGAAAAGATTCGCTGGTAACCGCCGTTACGAGCATCGCCGAAGGGTGACGAGGAGCGCGTTCGCGGCTCTAGCCGCGGCGCTGCTCGCTGCCTGCAGCGGCGCGTCGCCCGTGCCGCCGGAGACCGGCTCGCCCTCGGCG
>JBARKF010000218.1:0-13045 GCA_049800655.1 Candidatus Cybelea sp. | reverse complement strand
AGGCATCCGCACTGCGATTGGAGAGATCGATGGACGAAGTACAAGTCGAGAAGACCGACTATCAGATGCCGCCGGTCGAAGGGTTTACCATAGCGCAATTTCTCACCGTGGCTGACCTCGAGCGATCTATGAACTTCTACGCAACGGTTTTCGGCGGCGAGATTGTCAGCCGCGGCGATGGAAACGCTCCGCCGTACATTAGAATCGCCAACATCTGGCTCATCCTCAACGTCGGGGGTGGACCAACGCCGGACAAACCGACCGTCACGCTCAAAACGCCCGATCCCAATCTGATTAGTAGTTTCATGAATATCCGCGTCGCCGATATTGAAGCGTGCTACAAACTTTGGAAAAGCCGCGGAGCCACATTTCTCACCGAACCTCTCGACAAATACGGCGAGACACGCTGCTATATCCGCGATCCTGACGGCTATATCATCGAAGTCGGGCAGAGCAAACCCGGCTTTAAGTATGGCTAAGAAAAGATTGGCGAAACAGTTTGCAGCGTCGTGCCACGACAATGATGTCGTCGCCCTTGTAGGGAAACTTACCGGTTTTAGGCAGCAAGAGGGTGAGCGCGTTGACGCGGTTGGGAATATTTGAATCTCGCCTCATCGCCCTGCCCGTAAGAACGCTCAGCCATGCACGAAGACTCCGTTCTGGAAGCTCGTCTCTAGCACGTTAGGCGGAGGCTCACTTTCCCGAAACTTTTGGTTGGGCAAGGAAAACCACTGCTTCTTTCGTACTTTGGCATTCGCGACCCGTATATCATCGAAATAGGAGTGTCTTCAGATGGAAACCTCGAGATTGGCCTCCGGCGCCCTGGGCGTTATGGCGGCCGTCGCGCTTTTGGCCGGCTGCGGCGGCGGCGGGCTTCAGTCCTCGTCGTCGTTTGTGTCGTCGAGCGCACAAAGCTTGGCGTCAGTCACGTACACGTCGGTGCGCGCGCCCAAAATCAAGCCGGACCATCACAAATCGTGGGTCTCGCCAGACGCCAAGAGAGCGCATCGTTTGCTTTTTATCTCGGACGACTCATCTCAGGACGTGTACATCTTCACGATGCCGGCGATGCAACTCAAGGGCACGCTGACGGGCTTCAACGGGCCGCAGGGCATGTGCTCGGACAAGCAAGGCAATATCTGGGTTGTCAATACCGGCACCTCCCAGGGCCTCAAGTACTCGCGCACCGGCCACTTGCTCGGCAAGGTGACCGATCCGTCCGGAACTCCGGCGGGCTGCGCAGTCGATCCGACCAACGGCGACCTGGCCCTCAGCGAAACCCGAGGCTCCAGCGGCGCGGGCGGCATCGAAATCTACCACAATGGCTCGGGAAGCCCCACCAGATATAGCAACCCGTCACAGTACGAGTACTTCTTCCCCACGTACGACACCGACGGAAATCTTTACGTCGACGGATTCAGCTACCCGACCGATGCTGTCATGATCTCGGAGCTGCCATCGGGCAAGCATCGGATGCATACCATCAACTACAGCGGTGGAACGATTCGATTTCCGGGTGGCGTGAACTGGGATCGCGTGAAACGCCAGCTGGTCGTCAATGATCAGGAGTGCAACTCGCTCTACGCTTCCTGCGTCTACCAGCTGACCGTATCTGGTTTTAGCGCGAAGATCGTCGGATCCACCCCCCTGAATAACTTCGACGGCACCGCCTGCGACGTCGATCAAGGTACGATCGCTCCGTCCGGCAAGTACTTCGCGGGCCCATGCATCACTTTCGCGTACAGCGTGAGTTCGGTGGATCGTTGGGCGTATCCGTCGGGCGGCAAGCCGAGTCACTACAACGACTCGGTGGTCGTCGAACCGATCGGTTCGGCAATCAGCGAAAAGTAGCCGCGGATGTAATCGTTTTGGCCTCGCGGTCGTGAAGTTATGGGCGGGACGCTACCTGACGATCACGCTGGCGATTGCGCTCCCTACGCCGGTGATGCTTTCAAATGGCGAACCGCCGGTCGGATAATGCCAGACATAGGCGTCGCCGGTAGCGTAGTCGTCGCAAACAACGATCGCCTTATGAATCCAGGCCTGAACGCAATCGACCGTGCCTTCCAGCGAGACGGTGCCCTCATTCGTGCAAGTGCTTCCCGCGCAACTGAATCGATAGATGGCGTTGGGGGAGCTTGTTTGATCGCCAACGGCGAGATACTTGCCATCCCACTGAACGCCGCCCGGAAATCCGATGCTCTGGCTTATATAGAGACGCTCGAACGCGCTGTCACCTTTAGGCAGCTCATAGAGAGCGCCCTGGCCGTTGGTGTCGACGCAATCGGCAAACAGGTTTTCGCTATCGTCATAACCGGCGAAGTATACGAGTTCGCAAGGAGAAGGCACTATGTACTGAGTCGGTGAACCCTTGGCACGCTTCCAGATAAAGACGTAAGTTCCATACAGCGTCCCCGCGGCGACGTCGCCCGTCTTCGGATCGACGGCGCAGCTGGCCAACTGCGTTCCAGCAACGGTGAGAGTTTTGATCGGGCTCGCGCCCCGATAAGAAAACTCAAGGAGATCATCCTCCTCAGAATTCGCGACCCAGAAGTTCTTTTTTCCGACGGTGCACATACCTTGCGGAGCGGCGAGACCTGATATCGAGTAGACATACTTCGGACGGGGAATCCTATACGCGTCGATCACGCTGCTAGAGAAGTTGCTAAGGTACCAAAGTCCCGGCGAGGTCCGCCCCATAGCCCGAGGAATCGGCGATCGCGACAGCGTTGTCAATGGCATGCGCTCGGGATCGACTGCCGAAAGGAGCCGCAAACTACCGTACCATTGTACGTGAGCGGCCGGCTGAGCCGACGCCATAGAAGCGGCCGACAGCTGCGGTCCGCCGCAGCCTGCAAGCAATGCGGCCGCTACGCAAACGCTTAGTGCACCGCGGCTTCGATTCGAACGGTCCATCTACTTTGCTCCTTTCGCAGATGTGTCCGTAATTCGCGGCATGCGGGCTCTATCCCAGCAAAGCAAGTGTTGCGAGCGCGCGAGCGTGCGCAACCCTTCCAAATGCCTAGGATGCGGCAGCATCGCCCCGCCGCGGAGCCTCTCGCCCACCTGGCGTAACGGAGGTCCTTTCGTTTTACAAGAGCGTCGTTTTTTGTTATAAATCGTTTGAATTCGAATTGACCCTAGCCCTTGTATCGGTTAGGTTCGATGCATGAAGGTATCTCTTATATGCTGCGCGCTACTGCTCTTTCCGATAGCCGCAACCGGCGATGAAGCCGCGGTTGCTACGCAAATAACGAGTTTGAACACGCTCTTGCAAAGCGCGACCGAGCGTTACGATGTCGATACGATCTCAAAACTCGTCGCCGGCGACTACACCCTGATCGATGAGAAGGGAAACATCTGGGACCGGGCAACGTTTCTCAAGGTGGTTGGCGATCGGTCGCACACGTGGTTCGCCAACGACCCGTCGGAGGTGACCGTTAAATCGTACAACGGAGATTGCGCGGTTCTCACCGGACTGCTGCATATCAAGTTCGACCAAGCGGGCAAGATCCACGACCTCGTCGATCGTTTTACGGACGTGTGGGTAAAAGACGGACCGGCTTGGAAGTACGTCCAGGGCCAGGCAACTCTCTATAAGCAGTCGTAGGTTGAGCAGCGAACAATCCAACCCCAGCGGGTGGCACGAACGACCGGTACAGATCCTGTCTCGGGTGAGTGCCGATGACCGTGGTTGGAGCGGGCTCAGTGCCACCGTGTTCGAACTGACGGGCGGTTCCATTCAACCGATGCTCCTCGATCGGCACAACGTCAACGTGCTCGTAGGGCCGCCGTTGCAGACGACGATAGCGTGCGACGAACTTGCGGAGAACCGGTTCCAGGTTCCCGGGAGCTTCGACGTGCTTCCGGCTCATTCGTCGGTGTCGTGGGTTGACGGCGGAGCCTCCATTTATCTTTCGGTGGGCTTAGAGTGCGCGCTGGTGCAAAGATGCGCGTTCGATATGGGAATCAATCCGGACCGTGTCAGCCTATCGCCGCGACTGACGTGCCGCGATCCGCGGATCGAGCATGTGCTTTGGGCACTGAAGGCCGAGGTCGAAGCTGACGATCCGTACGGCCGGCTTTATGCCGATAGTCTCGGAGTGGCTTTGGCATCGCAGTTGATACGTCGCTGGTCGGACAAGACGCCAAGACCCGCCTCCAGAGGCTTAACGCCTCGCACGCTCAAGCGCGTCTTAGCATACATCTCGGATCGCCTGGCCGATGATATTTCGCTGGCCGACATTGCGGCAGCGGCCGCCTTGAGCCCGTCGCATTTTGCTGTCCTCTTCAAGCGCTCCGTCGGCGTTTCAGTCCACCGCTACGTGTTACGCCGGCGCGTACGGCTCGCGATCTGGCTCCTTAGTCACACGTCCATGCCGATCGGCGAGATCGCGATACAAGCCGGTTTTTCAAATGCCAGTCACATGTCATCGGTTCTGCAAAGGTTCCTCGGCATGGCGCCGGGAGCATTGCGCGCATCGACCTCGCCACTTTAGCGGCCGAGCTGCGCGGAGCTTGTTTCCCGCCCCAGGAGCGTGATTGTACGCCGACGTATAGCCGTCGTAGGAGAATCGATGCACGCACATCCGCTTGAAGCCCGAATTGCCCAGGTCGAGGGAGCGTTCAATCAAATGAACGAACGCCTCGGCAGCATCGATCGGCGTCTTGATGGCTTCGATCGGCGTCTTGATGGCTTCGATCGGCGTTTTGAGGGCGTTGACCGGCGCTTCGATCAAGTCGACCGCCGCTTCAATTGGCTAACGGGCATCGTCGTGGGCACCTGGGTCACGACCATGCTCGCGATAATTTTTCACCACTAGGGCAGCGATCATAAGACAAAGTCGCGCGTAGCCTAAGTTCATTAGGGGGCGCCAGAATCGAACCGCGCCCTTCGACTACGCGCCCCCCGGCGCTCCGCTCAGGATGACAAGTTGCAATCGCTGCGCTCAGGATGACAAAGTGCGATCGCTCCACTCAGGATGACAAGTTGCAATCGCTCCGCTCAGATGACAAGCTGCAATCGCTGAGCTCAAGGATGACAAGTACTTCTTCGCGCGTTCAAGCCGTGTACTAGGCGCTAGGCGCGGCCCGGCGCCAACGAACCTCCTTCAAGGAGCGGCTTGAGAAACGCGCCATCGTTGACACCGACTTCGGACGCGATGAGCTCATTGAGCAATCGGTTCATGCGCAGAATCGTTTCGCGGCTTTTCTCCGGCGCAAGGACCAAGTTGTGCACTTCATGCGGGTCGGTGTGCAGGTCGAAGAGTTGCACGTCGTTGTGCTTGAGAATTTCCTCGAGCGTGGTCGGCATGTTGAAGGCGGTCGGCGCGTAGTAGCGACCAAACTTGTACCGTCCATCGAACGCAAACGAAACCAGTCCGCGCTTCGTCAATTTCGCCTTTGAAATGGAGGGCTGCTGCGTGGAGTCCAGCATTTGGGAGTCCATCACGGCTTTCAGGTACTCGGCATCGACCGTCCCAAGACCCAGATAATTGTAGAGCACGCCTTGCCGCACTTCGTGGATCTTTGCCGCGCTCGGATTCGATAGCAACCTTGAGAAGTCGCGCCCCGGTAACCCCTCGACGGCCTTCGCCCGCTTCTCTTCCGGCAACCCGGTGAGGCCGACGAATGTCGGCACCAAGTCCAGGTGGCTCGTGAGAGCCGTGCACGTCGCGCCGGCCGCGCCGGTCGGATGCGCGATAAACATCGGAACGTGGGCGTTTTGCTCGTAGATAAACGGGCCTTTCCCTTTGAGCCCGCCATGCGAACCACCCATCTCGCCGTGATCGGCGGTAAAGATCACGACGGTGTCGCGCCACAAGTTCATCTCGTCGAAAACGTCGACGATCTGCTTGACGTTACGTTCGTTATCCTGAATCGTGTTTAAGTAGTAGTTGTAGAAAATCGTCCACATGTCTTTACGGTCGGTGGGAATCGTGCCGGACCAACCGTCCCAACCTTTTTTGTACTCCGAGAGCGCTTCGGGGATTCCGGGAGCACTCAACGATTCTGACAGGCTCGGCGCCAACGTCAGCGGCCATTTCTTTTCGTAGATAGAGTTCGGCGGAGGAGGCGGCGTCGCAGCGGGCGTCACGGGCTTTTGAACCGGCGGTTCGCCAGGAACGTTGGCGTCACCATACATGATGTCGTGCGGGTTGACGAAGGCGGCAACCATGAAGAACGGCTCACCGTGCTTACGCGATTGCAAAGCCGCATTGCGCAGCCAGCGCACGCTCTCACCGGCAATGAAGGAATCGTTTTCAAAGCCGCTCAGCGGAGCGCTCCCGATATCGCCGCCGGCGCTGAAAACGTCAAATCCGTAGGGCTGAGCGACCCGGCTATAGTTCACATTTGCCTGGGGATTCAGAATGCTCTTGTCCATTTCGAACTTGCCAAAATAGGCGGTCTTGTATCCGAGGCCTTTGAGGATCGAGCCCATGTTCGGGATGCTCGGATTAAGCGTTGGGACGAAATCGAACTGCATCTGATCGATGACGTGGTGGTGCTGCGGGGGTCGGCCCGTGAGGAACGTCGCCCGTGACGGCGAGCACTGTGCCGACGCGATATAGTGATTGGCAAACGAAACGCCGTTACGCGCTATTCTGCTGGTACCTGGTAACACATACTCGGGTCCGCCAAGTAGCTGATGGGTTTGCTGATCGACGATAATGAAGACGATATTGAACGGCGGCTTGCCCGGCGGGCTTTTTCGATCGTGCTGTTGTTCGGCCGACTGCGCGGATGGCAATGCCTCCGCAACGCCCGGTAATCCAAGTGCGGCGGCGGCCAGAGTCGAGGCCCCAACCAAAACGTCACGACGATTCACCGTGGCCTTAGATCCCGGCTCCTTCACAAACGAAGCTCCTTTCAATACCGCGCGGCTGATAGCGTTTCGGTGATTTGATTCGATCCTTCGGCAGCACAAGAAATCTCTCCGCCCTTTATTGCGGGAGGAAACTGCGTGTCTGCATAATGGCACGACGCGCAGGGCGTTTTGCGCACTCGGATGCAAGAGTCGCACGCAGCCGCCGGCGACAAACGCGTGGAGATTCTAAGAGTGAGACTTGTCGAAACCGAGCATTGCCCTGTGTTGCTGCTATTTGGTGTGCACCGCGAGCGCTGGAGCTTGCGGTATCAGGCTCGGCGCCCCGATCGGCGGCCGGGAACCACCGCAGCCAGCAAATAGCGCGGCCGCGCCGAGGCTAAGGGCTAAGCGACCTAAGGTTCCCATGAGCGATGCCTCCTGGAAGCTGAATGGCCGAAGGCTAATGGTTCGGCGCACCCGCGCCCCAGCCCTGATTCGCGAGCAAACCGCGAGCGATAACCCGTCGCCTTCGCGACCTGCTTGAGCCATCCTGAGGTTGTGTCATCCTGATCTCGTCGAACGATGACGTGTGGAAACCAGTTCGACGACCGTGCCATCGTCGCTGCTGCCACCGTCCGAGGTGGCGCGTATCCCGCACAAGTTGCGATAACTCTTGCAAAAGCGTCGGACGGGTACTAGGCTTAGCCCCAGTCGGCCTCGTGCGATTGCATATGGGAGGTCTCAAATGAAATTTCGGTATCGCGTTAGTTCTGCCGTCATTGCGACGGCGTTTTTTGCTGGGTGCGGCGGTCTAAGTCAAAGCCCTCCAGTCACATCGCAAATCTCCAGCGGCGCTTCATCGCTATACAAGTCAAAAAGAGAGAGTTCAGGCTGCACCGTAATTAAAGATTCGACCGGTACAACATATACCGCGGCGCAGACGGACGGCGGCTACTATAGCGACGTCGAGTATTCCTCGAGCCCGTGCCAGATAGGCATCTACATCGGCCCTTCCAGCAGTAGCAAAGGTCTGCTATATGCCGCTGTGAACGGACCGTTCGCAATTGGCGTCTACTTCGACCACGCCGGTAAGAGTGCGTCGCTGTCTTATGGGTCGATCTGCGTCCACGGCTCGGAATCGAATTACGACAGCTGCATCACGGGAAAGAGCGGCCAAACCACCGGCACCGGGCTCTATGTTCGAGACACCCCGGATGTAACGGTTGCCTATACGGAGGTTGACAGTTATCCGGCCGGTGTCGCCGTAATCCCGTGCCCGTCCAACAGAGACAAGTTAAGCATCGACTATTCGACAATTACTAATGCGGTATATGCTTGGTCGTATGCCAACGGCAGAAATCAGTTCTTCTTCGATTCTCCCACGCCTCACCGCAGCTGTGCGGGCGGCAAGGTGGGCTCGGGCCTAACCCAGTAAGCCGAGTCCAGCTTAGCTCGTTGGACGCTTGCTTTGACGCATCGCGTCAAGGTGCCGGGCGGCGTTTTACGAGAACTTCGTTTTTTGTTATAAATCGTTTGAATTCGGATTGATCCCAACCCTTGTATACGTTAGGTTCGATGCATGAAGGTATCTCTTATATGTTGCGCGCTGCTGTCTTTCCGATAGCCGCAACCGGCGACCAAGCCGACGTTGCCACGCAAATAACTCGTCGCCGGCGACTACACCCTGATCGACAAGTTGTTATAAACCGTTTGAATTCGGTTCGGTGATGTGGAATCGAGATTCTCGACAAGCGATTCTCATCACCTCGTCGAACGCGACTGCATGAGCACCATCGTGGCGACACTCGTGCTCGCGAGCACGCTCTACACTCTTCCGCAAGACGTGCACTGGACGCCGGTCACCGGTAAGGGCGTTCCTAACGGCGCGACTTATGCCATTGTGGCCGGAAAGGCGCCCTTGCACTCGCCTCCCCCCGGCAGGCGTGCGATACGCGACATGTGCGATGTTCTATTCCGTTACCGGTTTCCCGACGGCTTCGTCTATCCGTGGCACGTGAATAACGAGTACGATATCTACACCATCCTCAAGGGGACGCTCGTCATCGGTTTCGATAAGGACCACGCGCCTTCCGCCGAGCGCGCTTTGCCGGTAGGATCGGTTGTGCAAGGCCTCAAGACCGAGCCGCACTATGGTCGCGCCATAGGCGAAACGATTTTTGACGTCTTCCAGCCCTGTGCTAGGCCGTGATCACGACCACCAACACCGTGGAACGCCGCCGATCAACGCGCCGGCCGCGTAACGCGTTCGTAGTCGGTCGTCCAGACGGTCTGCCACGTCTTACCTTTGTCCGCCGAGAACGCTTCTTCGAAGCGCGGGTTACCGCTGTGCTGAGCCCAACGGTAACGTACGGCGATCGGTCTGCCTTCGAGCGTATCGAGGCCGAAGAAATCGCCGGCGCCGTCTACGCCGAATTTGCCGACCTGCGGCGGGAGCGCCAAGCCCCGCTTCTGTGTTCCCGAGTAGAGCGACCACTGATGCGTAACCGGATCGTACAGGCGCACCGTCACGCCCACGATGTGCTGCGCCGGACAATGGCGATCGTCGTCCTCGATGTCAGCGCTTCCACCCCAAAACGGCCGGACGGAAGACGTACCGTCGCATGCGAACCAATCGTGACGGTCGCTTAACGGCCGGCGCAGCTGCATGGAACGCGTTCGCCAAGTCCCAATCAGAAAGTCGAAACCGTTGTGCCCTTCGCCGCCCGGCGCAGTTGCGTTCCACACGCCCTTGCTGGAAGACGATACGCGCTCCGTGTCGGTAATCCAGTTGACTTCCCACGATTTTCCGCCGTCGGTAGAGAACGCTTGTTCAAAGTGGGGGTTGCCGTTCACTTTGGTCCAGTGGAAACGGCAAATAATGGGCGTGCCCTTCCAGTTATCGTACGAGTAGAAGTCGCCGACGCCGTTTGCATCGAAATGTCCGACTTGCGGCGGTGGCTGGATGCCGAGCTTTTTCGTGCCCCACCAAAGGGTCCATTGGTACGTTTGCGGATCGTAGAGGCGAAGCGTCATCAACGTGATATACCGGTTTGGGCATTTCATATCGCCCTCTTCGAGATTTCCGCTGCCGCCCCAAAACGGGCGGAACACCGAGGTGCCGTGGCACTCGTACCACTGGTGGCTGCCGACCAACCGATCTTTGAGCACGCGGTAGTGCGTACGCCACGTTCCATACGCAAAATTGAAATCATTGCGTCCGTCGCGCGTCGTCGGGGCAGCCGGGTAAGGCGTGTACAGCGGTGCAGGCGCGGCCGAGGCAGCAAGCAGCGTTACAGCCAGCAGGAGTGTCGCAATCGGGTTCTTCATGGGATGGGCTCATTCTAAGCCACGATTGGACCTTTGTATTGGACCAATACATGGTATTATGAAGATACCAATCGACCTCGCCACGCAGCACATCGAAGCAGAAAGCGCGTCGCTCTCGGGAAGGCGGAAGAACCTCGTGACCAGGGGCATCACCAAGGAACGTCTCGCTGCTTTCTCCGACGGTATATTCGCGGTGATCATCACGATTATGGTTCTGCAACTGAAGATGCCACAGAAGCCGACGTTCGGCGAGCTCCTTGCGACGTGGCCGACGGCAGCAAGCTATCTGGTAAGCTACTTCCTTATCGTCATCATGTGGATCAACCACCACTTCCTATGGAGTTTTGCGAAGGAGGCGACGCCCCGATACATATTCTGGAACTTCGCGCACATGTTCGCAGCGTCGCTCGTACCCTTCGCGACGGCGTGGGTCGCGGGAACAGGCATGGCGTCGGTCCCAGTGTTCGTGTACGCGGCTGTCGTCGTCTTCGTCAACCTGACATATCATGGGTTTGCCTACGCGGTCGTGCCACGCGACGAGAATCCCGCGAACCGGCGCGCGGCACTTGTCCGTTCCACCGTCACGATAGGCATCTTCATCGCCGCGATGTTCCTGTCGTTGAAGTCGCCTCGCGCCGGGTTCGCCGTTGTAACTTGCGTCCTGATCACGTACGCGCACCCGGAAGCACGATTGCCCCGCTCAAGGCTTAGCCGGAAGGGAGCGCGTCAATAGGCCCCTCGTAGCATAGCGTGATGGCGCGAAAAAGCCGCGTAACATTAAGGCTTCTTGGTAGCGTCGATGGGAATCGAAAGCGTTTTTGCCTGTGGCTGGAACGAACCCGAGATCGCTAAACATCCTCTTTATAAGGCGAGTTTTGAAATTGTACTAGCTTGAAGTAGCCGAACGTTGCTCACGCGTAGACCGGAATTAACCAAGTGCGCAAATACAAGAAATGCCACGGTGAGGCTGCAATGCGGGATAGGAGTTAAGCAACTCAAAACGGACCCCCCCGCGGAGCTGCTCGGCTGCCGCGATCGAAGCCGTCGCGATCTAAGCGCGAAGCATCAGAATCCAAGTGCGAGACTGCGAGCACGCTGCGAGGCGCAAGTCTTCATGCTGCGAGGCTGCAATGAGCAACGCCGATCGGCGCCGGGCTGCGCGGCTGCGAGGCGGCTAAGCTACGACGCAGGCTAGACGCGATGCGGCCTCGCGGGCGGGGCGGGCGGGCGCGGGGGTGAAACACTCACAGTTTTAGTATGCAAGGCCAGGTGTCGGTTAAGCGAACGAATCCAAGCTTTTCGAGGATTGGCCGACTGGTAGGAAGAGCGTCAACGAGCAAGTAGCGAGCTCCCAACTTTATTGCATCCCGCGCGCGGGCCGCGACCGTCGCTCGGTACATGCCACGGCCGCGATATTGTTCCAGCGTTCCTCCTCCGTACATCCCTCCGAAGGCACTTTGTGGATGACTGTACAGGCGGCCAATACTTGCGGCGGTGTTCTCCTTGATCACCATATAACCGCGATGCTGAGTCGAGCACCTCCGTATGCTAGAGAGCAGTTCCCTAGCGGTGAATTCGTGGTCTTTTTCAAAAATCTCCTCGGCCGCTTGACGATAGAGATCCACCTCGTGGGCGTCTTCAATGCGAATCACCTGATAGGCCGATGGCGCCTCTATCCAACTCGCATGGTTTTGCAAATCCAGCACGAGCACGGTCTCGCGCAACCCCGGTTCGAAACCGTGTCGCTCCAGGCGTTGCAGCAAATTCGGTGGGCTATCGTGCTGGTAAACTTTCCATTCGACTTCGGTCGTGAGCGCCCGATAATGGGCAGCCTCTTCCAGTATAACCACATCTGCGATATCTTCTGTTAAGGAGGAAAATGGAATCATATGCTGCGGACGGTCGGCGCATCGAAGTCGTGAAACAAACGGTCGGGTTTCGAGGATGCAGCCTTCATGCGCTAGCGTGCGGCGCTCCAAGTCCAGCTGACGCCGAATGGATTCGAGATCGAGCGTCATGGCTCGCGCATACTCACCGGCTTGGAGCGTTCTTCATCTGCTCCTGCTGCTCGTGATTTCCAAAACGAACTGACGCTCAACGAACTATTCCCGTACACTTCCTTCCTGGTTCGCTGCCGTCGATGTACGTCGCTTCGTGGGGATAAAACGCGCCGCTCGTGTGGAACGATCGATTCCCGAGCGGGAGCCAGCTGGCGGCGGAGCCGTGCCACTCGCAATGTATTAGGTAGGCCCTCGGTGGCGCCTCGTCGTCGCGTTTGAGCGCGATCGAGTGGACCGTCCCGCTTCCGTGATATCCGAGTTCGTTCGCCTCCGTGCGCACCCGGCGCCGCGAGCGAGGCCGCTAAGTGCAACGCTGCTGCGAGCCACGGCGCAGCCGTTAGGTACCATACCGGGATCGTTCAGCGTCTGGATTGGCGTCGTTCCGCCGTGCGGAACTCGACAATGTTCGAAGCGCCTGATGCGACGAAGTTCGTAACGAAAACGTTGCGGGCTTTATCGGCGCTAACACTATACGGGGAGCCGAAGCCGGTGAGCTGCGCGACCCTCGCTCCTTCAGGATAAGAATAGACGTCAACAACCTTGCTGCCAGTGTCGGAAACATACAGCAGATCCTTGCTCGTCGCTTTCAACAGCATCCACGATTGGCTATGCGCGGCGCGCGTGACGATCGAACGGCTCTGCGGCGTCACGCCCGGCGCACCCGTTATTGGCTGCGATCCGCCGCACGCTGCGAGCAATGCAGCGGCGATGCTGGCGCGCATAGCGCGCTTCGGCTTGACGTTGAAACCTTCATTACTATAGTCGTCCCTACCAAGAAATTACCACTTGGCCGTTACCGGGCGGCGCGGCTCCTTTTTGGTTCTTAACGCTGCTCGCTCCAGGCTCAACG
>JBARKF010000217.1:0-13473 GCA_049800655.1 Candidatus Cybelea sp. | reverse complement strand
GAAGCAGCACTTCGAAGTCCATGATTCGTGGTCGCTCGCTGCGCTGGTGCCCCTCGTCGCGATTTTTCCGAAAGCGCAGACGCTGATCGTGGTGCAAGTGCTCGCGGTCGCTGCGGCGGCGATTCCGCTGGCGCTCTTTGCGCGCGAAGTCGGGGCGGGCGCGCGCGCGGCGAATTTTATTGCGATCGCGTATCTGCTGACGCCGTCGGCCCAAGGGTTGAGTTACGATAACTTTTCCGAGAACGTCTTCGTCCCGCTGCTGGCATTTGGTGGAGCGCTTGCCGTGCGAAAGCGACTATTTTGGCCCGCGCTAATCGTTGCCCAACTTTTGATGGGGTTGAAAGAAGATCAGATTCTCTTCGTGCTCTGGTTTGCGGCGGCGTGCGCGTTGTGGTGGGATCGCCGGATTGGGCTCGCGCTCGTGGTCTTGGCAATGGCAAACGGGGTCGGATTTTGGACGTTCGAACGCGCTATGGGCGTGCGGCCGAACGATCCGGGGTACTCGTTGCTGATTTACAATCCCGCCGGTAAGGTTTCGATGATGCTCTTGCTGCTCGCGCCGTTTGCGTTCGCGCCGTTGGCCGTCGGGCGCTGGCTGCTGCTGGGTGCACCGTTGCTCGCGGAGATCGTCTTCATGCGGCCGTGGAACTACGAGCCGAGCCGCATCGGCTCGCACTACGTTGCGCCGCTGCTCGCGGCGAGCGCACTTGCCGCGGCGTGTGGCGTGGCGCGCAATCCGCGGTTCACGCGAGCGATCGTTCCTTGCGCAATCATCGTGATGCTGTTCTTTAACGACGCCGTTTTACGGCCGGGGCGGTGGCCGTTTATCGTCGATTGGAATGCCTACGCGCGGGCAGTCGCATTGCGCGAAAGCGATCGTAGCGTGCTGTTGCGCCGTGGTGACGAGGGCGTTTGGGCGGTCGCCGCGGCCAATCCAAACGTGCGCCTCGACCCGCGACCGGATCCTCATTTTCCGGGATGTCCCGCGTACGATACCGATGCCGCGGCATTCTTCTCAAGCCTTGCGGGACACTTGCCGTTGCATCTCTGCGGCGGGGTGCCGGTGCGATGACGAGCGGCACGACGCAGCTGCGGCTTCCGGCTGTTCGCGAAGATCGCGGACGGTTTGCCGCCCTGCACGATGCGCGCGTCTTGATCTACTGGCCGCACGGTTTAGGGGATTGGGTGCACTTTGGCGGCGTTCTGCCGCTGCTGGAGGCTACCAACGCCTATGCGATCACCCGCATCGGGGACGATTACGTCAGCTTGATGGAAGGATGCAGCGGCGTCGTTCCGATTTTCAGCGGCGTTCGAGCTCCCAGCGACGGAGCGAGTCTCGGTGCGAGTCATTTCGGATTAAGGCTGGAGCGTTGCAACGGCCGCGACGTTCGCATCGAGCTTCCGGGGCCGCTCGGCGAGGCAGTGCGGCGCTTTGCCCCATCGATCGTGCTCTGGACCGACTATCCCGAAACCGAAGGCCGCACCCCTTACCCGTTTCACACCAAGGCGCGCAACGCGGCGCGCTTACTGGTGCGGCGTGAACGACTCGCTTCCTTCGATCTCGCGCAGCCGCTGAAGAACGCGATCGATTTCACCCCCGATGCCGATATCGTTCGACTGATCGACGAGCGGTTGGCGCGGTTTGCCGCGCCGCCGTCGCGCCTCGGCATGATCTCGCGACGTGGCGTGACCGCTGCCCGGAAGAACTGGGGCGACGGCGCCGAGGCGCGGGCGTTCGTCGCGGCGATGCGCGGGAAATCTGCGTGGCGTTTCATCTCGATGGACGAAGAGGACCTCGGCGAAGGCGTCGCAGGGTTCCGCACGCTCTTTGGTGACGTCGACGAACCCTTCGCCCGCCTCTTCAAAGCCGTCGCCCAGCGCGTGGACCTGTTCGTCGGAATTCCGGCCGGACCGCTTCATTTTATGCTCGCGCGCGGAGGCGTGCCGGTCGTCGGGCTGTGGCTATCGCATCACCCCGACTGGTACGACGAACCGAATCCGAACGCGGTGCATCTCATCGGGCGCTACGTTCGCGACCGCGGCTTCCACCGCCGTCCCGCCTCGACGACTAAGCCGCCCTCCTTGTTGCACCGCATCGAGTATCTCGACACGGTCGCAATCGGTGTCGACGCGGTCGTCGAATCGGCGCGAAAGGTTATCGCGTAATGCCCGGCGCGACCAGCAGCGCAACGATCGATAAACCGTTGAAGAGCGCGTGCGAGATCATCGGGGCGAAGGCGTTGCGCGTCCGATAGTACACCGCGCAGAGCACGATGCCGCCCAGCGCGAGCGGCAGCGCGGCGTAGATGTCGCCGTGCGCGATACCAAAGAGCACGCCGCTGAGCACCGCACCACCCCAGAAGCCGCCGTAGCGCAACCCGAGGTTGAAGAAGAAGACGCGAAAGAACGTCTCTTCGGCAAAGGGCGCGAAGACGACCGCGAACGCGGCAAAGAGCGCGATCGTCGTCGGGTCGTGAAGCTCTTTGAAGATCTCGACGATGTCTTGCTGATGCCGGCTGTGCGCGAGAGAGTCGATGAGCGAAGCGCCGCCGTTTGCAACAATGACCATCGCGACAGCTCCGACCAGCGAGGTTCCAAGCGCCGAAGCATTGGGCCGGCGAAATCCTAGTTCCCGGAGGCTGAACTTCGAAAGCGCCGGCAGCGCGACGAGGACGATTGCCAGCAACACGCCTTCCAAGACGAACTGCACGGCGATCAATGCATCGAACTCTCGCACACTGACCGCGGGGACTCGGCTCGTTTTTATCCCGCCAACGAAGGCGAGGACAAAAAGAAAGGCGATGAACGCGGCCAGCAGCCACGTCCAAAATCCCGTGAAGCTATTCTTCGGCCAGCGCGTCGGCCAGACGGGCGAAGTCGCCGAGGTCGAGTCGTTCACCTCGTAGCTCCGGAGAGAGATTACTGTACAGAAGCGCCCGCAGGACCTTCGCGCGATCGATGTGGAGAGCGAGCGTGAGGGTATTGACGAGCGTTTTGCGCCGGTACGCGAACGCGCCGCGCACGACCTTCCAAAACATCGAGAGATTGCGCGGTCTGACCGCGGGCTCGGCGCGACGCGCCAGCACGACGACGCTCGATTCGACTTTCGGTGGAGGAAAGAACGAGCCCGGGCGAAGATCGAACGCGATCTGCGCGCACATCGCGTACTGGACGGCAACCGAGAGGCTACCGTACGCATGGCTCGCCGGCGCCGCGACCAGACGCTGGGCAACGTCTTTTTGCACCATCACGGTGAGCGATTCGGGTCCGTCTTCCATCTCGATCAAACGCAGCATCACCGGCGTCGCGACGTTATAGGGCAGATTGCCGGCGACACGCCAGCGATGCCCGGCGGACCAGCCACGATAATCGAACTCGAGCGCGTCGGCTTGAACGATCTGCGCGGACGAGAGATCGGGCCGCGAACGGAGCAGCGCCACGAGATCCGCGTCGATCTCGATCGCGGTGAGCTCCGCACCCGCGTTCAGAAGCGCAAGCGTGAGCGTACCGGTGCCCGCACCGATTTCGAGCAGCCGCGTTCCCGGCGAGGCGCCGGCAACGCTCAGCGTCGCAATTCGCGACGCCGCCGAAACATTCTCGAGGAAGTTTTGGGCGTAGCGTTTCTTTGGGCGAATTCCGGCCGCGGCGAGCAGCTTTCGGGGGCTCGACGCGCTACTCGGCACCCCGTTATCGTACGTTACTTGATTCGGTAAACCGTAACGTCGCGGCGACCGAAGAGCAATGCGCTGCGCAGCGAGTCGAAACCGAGATCGATGCGGTGACCGACGATTGCGCCGCCGGTATCGCCGGCGACGGCAAAACCATAGCCGATGATGTACAGCTTCGAACCGAGCGGAATGATGCGCGGGTCAACGGCCACGATTCCGAATCCGGCGCGGCGGCCGATCGCCGTCATCCCTCCGCCGCCGGCAGAGTCCGCCGTGTAGCCAGTCGCAACCATCTCCATGGCATCCATCACGCTGCGGGTCATCGATGCCATGCTCGCAATGCCGTGAGCTTCAAACTCGGCCAGCGGCGAACCGCCGATCCCTTCGGCAACGACGCGCGTTTTCGGTGCGCGAAGAACTTTTGAGAAGAGGACGACCCGGTGGACGGGTCCTCCGTCCCGCTGCTCGTAGCGGACCCAGGTTTCGCGCGCACCGGGCGAACCGGACGCAATCACCTTGGTATGCCCCGGTGGGAGCAGGGGGTTCAATTGATGGATGGTCCGTGGCTTGATGGAGCGGTGTTCGACGCCGTCCCACGTGAGCAGACCGTTGCGATGCCAGGTGACTTGAACCGGCGCTCCGGCGGTGGTCGCGGCCGCGGCCGGATAACTGATGCAGAGTGCGGCGACGACGAGTGCAGCGCCCGAAAGACGTCCTATCAACCCGAGATTCCTTTCTTCTCCCGACTCGTCTCAAGGCCTCAGTCCTACACCGTGCAGAGAACGGACGATGAACTGTGAGTCGTGTGGTTTAGGGAAGCGGCGAAACGGCCGCAGGGTGACGGAACCGGATAACGCCAATTTTTGACAGCCTGCTTGCTGTTCTCAGGGCAGGCTACTCTAGTAACCCGCGGACTATACCATACCCTTCTCGACGCCCGGATATGTCGGAAGTCGTTGACGAGCAGGATGCTCCTGCCGCCGGGCTCTGGCAGAGATGAGGCGAAGAGAAGGCATATGGAACCGCTGCGCGTCGGGTTTTTTACCGAAATTTACCGACCGGTGGTGAACGGCGTGGTCGCGTCGGTTGAAGCGCTGGCCGACGGTCTGCGCGCTCGCGGGCACGAGGTGTACTGCTTTGCGCCGCGGATGCCGGGCTACGAAGAAGCCGACGGCCCGGTCTTTCGCATGCCGTCGCTGCCGCTCCCGACTCGGACCGCCTATCGGCTGACGCTCCCGCTCGTCAGCCGGCGCAATCTCAACGGCATCATCAAGCGGCTGTCGCTGGTTCACGTTCATTCGCCCTTCGTTACCGGGTGGATGGGCCTGCGTTACGCGCGCCGCTATGGTATGCCGCTGGTTTATACGTATCACACGCAGCTCGAAGCATACGCGCATTACATTCCGTTCGAACCGCGAGCAACGCGGTTTGCCGCGGCGCAGCTGACTCGAACGTTTGCCAACCATGCCGACGCCGTCGTGGTTCCGACCCCGGCGATGGCCGAGCGATTGCGTGAGCTCGGCGTTACCGTTCGGATCGAGGTCGTTCCGAGCGGCATCGACGTCGCGCGCTTCGGTGCCGGTCGCCGCGATGAGGCATTGCGTGCAGCCGCCGGGGCGGGGCCGAACGACCGGCTTTTGCTCTACGTTGGCCGCCTGGCGAAGGAAAAAAACATCGATTTGCTCTTCCGCGCGCTCGCATCGGCCGGCGATGCGTCGCTCAAGCTCGTCATCGCGGGGGAGGGACCGCTGCGCGAGGAGTTGGAGGCTTCTGCTCGGGCTCTCGGCGTTGCGCCGCAGACGACGTTTCTCGGCATCGTCCCCCGCAACGAGCTGCCCAACTTGTACGCCAGCGCCGATGCGTTCGTCATGCCGAGCACGACGGAAACGCAAGGGCTCGTCATCGCCGAGGCGCTTGCGGCCGGCGCCTACGTCATCGCGGCCGACGCACCGCAAAACCGGGACGTGCTCGGTGGCGCGGGGCTGGCGGTGCCCCCGACGCCGGAGGCATTCGCGAGTGCCTTCCGCGATCTCGCTGCCCGGCCGGCGGATGGAGCGGCGCAGGCAGCGCGAGAGGCAGCGGAAGGCTTTTCGCTCGACGTTCAGATCGATAGGATCCTCGGGCTCTATGAGATTCTGCTGCGACGCGTATGCATCGCTTGACTCGAACATATGTTCGATTTAAAATCATGGGGTGGAAGCGACAGTCGGCTACGCGGCGGACGAACGCGGAAACGGTCTCGCGTACGCGCGCCTGACCGGCGCGAGGTCGCGTCGTCTGCTTCGGGTCGCGTTTCGGGTCGGCACCCGGCCGGTCACGGCTCGCGCGACGGGCTACGCGGCGTTGACTTCGGTCTCGCAAGCACTCTGTCGGCGCGGCTTTAAATCCGTGCGGTTCATCGTAAACGACGAGGAGTTCGCCGCTGAGATCACGACCGGACGGAACGTCACTAACGAGCTGTCACTCGCGTACGTGGCGCTTCGCTGCGCCCTCAACTCGCTTGGATCGTTCGCCCTGGATTCGGGCGGTACGGACGAATTAACACAACGGGCTCGCGCGGAGGTGACGCTGAATGTTGCGGCGTGAAGCTCGTTCGAATGACGCCGGCAGATTTGCCGGTCGAGACTCGCGCGCTCGCTAAAGCGCTGCTGGGCTACGTTCTCGTCCGCGACTGCGACGAAGGTATCACCGCGGGCCGCATTGTTGAGACCGAGGCTTATCTCCCAGGGGATCCCGCATGCCATGCGTTTAGTGGCAGGAGTCTTCGTAACGCCGCATTGTTCGGGCCACCGCATCGTGCGTACGTTTATCTCATTTACGGCACCTCGTATTGCTTTAACTTATCGAGCGAGTGCGACGGGGAAGGTGCGGGCGTGCTGGTGCGGGCGCTCGAGCCGATCGAAGGTCTCGATCTCATGCAGGAACGGCGTGGCACGGCGGTCGCTCGTGACCTTTGTCGTGGGCCCGGGCGGCTCTGCCGTGCGCTTGCTATCGATCGTTCCTTGGATGGGATCGATCTCTTCGCGCATCCCCACCTTTGGCTGGCCCACGGCGACGCGTTTCCCACGCGCATTCGCCGAAGTCCCCGGATCGGAATAACGCGAGCGGCTGAGCGCAGGCTGCGCTTCTACGCCGCCGGGAGCCCCTACGTGAGCGGACCCGCTCGCTTGAGCCCGGCTTGAATGGCTCGACAGGGGTGTGCTATAGTGTGAGCGTCGCGTGGCGGTCGTTTGCCGACAGCCGCGACACCAATTGACATCCCCGTTCACGTCACCGACCTGATTGCGAAGGCAGCCCCGCCTCGCCCTCGGTCGCTAAAGCTTGGCGCGAACGCTTCTAGAGAGAGATACTCTTCTGCAAACGGAACATCGTCCGACCAACGAGCATCGCCTCAATAACGATATGCGCCCTCAACAGGGGGCCGCTGGACGCCGCCGTCGATCGCGTCGCAGGCATCACTTCCCGCAACATCCTCCGCCGTATCACGATCAGCTTCCGCAAGTCGAAATGCCGCCGATTCAGACGGCGGCTCAGCTTAGCGAGAAGACGAAGAACGAACTGATCGAGATTGCGAAAGAGCTCGAAATCGAGATCCCCACGCCGGCGAAGGTTAAAAAAGACGAGATCGTCACGCTGCTCGTGCAGGCGCAGATCGCCCGCTCGGGCGTCGAAATGGCCAGCGGTATCCTCGATGTCCTTCCCGAGGGATACGGTTTCTTGCGTCGCGCCGGCTACTACATCGGCAACGACGACATCTACGTGAGCCAAACGCAGATACGACGCTTCGAACTTCGCCGCGGCGACATGGTCGAAGGCCAGACGCGCCGGCCCAAGGAGAGCGAAAAATACTACGGGCTCATCCGCGTCGACACCGTCAACGGGCTCGATCCGGAAGCCATCAAAGGACGCCGCGTATTCGAAAAAGGTACGCCGATCTATCCGCAAGAGCGTTTCAGGCTCGAGGTACGCTCGACGCAGCTCTCGACTCGCGTCATCGACCTCTTCTCGCCGATCGGCAAAGGTCAGCGCGCGCTGATCGTCTCACCCCCGAAAGCCGGCAAGACGACACTGCTCAAGAACATCGCCAACTCGATATCGATCAATCATCCCGACGCGCACATCATCGCGCTGCTCGTCGACGAGCGCCCCGAAGAAGTCACCGATATGCAACGGACGATCGATGGCGAAGTCGTCGCCTCCACGTTCGACGAACACCCCGAGAATCACACGGCCGTCGCCGAGCTTGCGATGGAGCGCGCCAAGCGTCTCGTCGAGCTCGGTAAAGACGTCGTCATCCTGCTCGACTCGATCACGCGTCTCGCACGCGCGTACAACCAGGTTGTCGCGAGTTCGGGACGGACGCTTTCCGGCGGTCTCGACACGGCGTCGCTTCACAAGCCGAAACGATTCTTCGGCGCGGCCCGTAAGATCGAAGAGGGCGGCTCGCTGACGATCATCGCAACCGCCCTGATCGAGACCGGCTCGAAGATGGACGACGTGATCTTCGAGGAGTTCAAAGGCACCGGCAACATGGAGATCGACCTCACCCGGAAGCTCGCCGAATCGCGTGTCTTCCCCGCGATCGACATCAAGCGCTCCGGAACTCGCCACGAAGAGCTGCTGCTCGCGCCCGACGAGATGCGAAAGCTCTGGATGCTTCGCCGCGCGACCGCCGTGCTCAATACCGGCGACATCACCGAGATCATTCTCGATAAGATGGCGCAAACGCGCACGAACGAAGAGTTCCTCCAGACGGTCACTAAAGAGGCGCTCTCGATGAACCGCGGATACGAAGACGGAGGGAATGGGAAATACTAGCGGGACGCGCGACATGATGCCTCGGAGACGCTCGTCGCTCCGCATCCTGCTGCGCTCCTGCTGCGCCGCCTCCTCGCTCCGCCCTCCATGGCTGCGCTCGTCGGTCGGAGCCTCCTCGGCATCACGTCGCACGTCCCACTAGTATTTCCGCAGAGCGTGGTGTCAGGGGTTCGGCTCAATAGGTATCTCGCGCAGTGTGGCGTGGCGTCGCGGCGGGCCGCGGACGAGCTAATTGCACGCGGATTCGTTTCAATTAATGGTGCTATCGTGCGCAAGCTGGGAACGGCCGTCCTTGCCGGCGATCGCGTTGAGGTTGAGGGCAAGGCCGTTTCCCCGCCGCTTGAGGCGACCTATCTCCTTTTGAATAAGCCGTCCGGCGTGGTTACCACCATGAGCGATCCGGAGGGTCGGCGCACCGTCGCCGACTTGCTGCCTGACTCCCGCCGCGTCGTGCCGGTCGGCCGGCTCGACTATGCTACGACCGGAGTGTTGCTCTTGACCGACGACGGTGAGCTCGCGCATCGCTTGCTGCATCCGCGCTACGGTGTCGACAAGACCTACCGTGCCGCGATTGCCGGGCGGCTCTCGCCCGCCGACGTCGGCCGGCTCAGCGAGGGGATTTCGCTCGGCGACTTCCGCACGTCCGGTGCGCGGGTGCGCGTTGTGGCGAGGCAGCGAGACCGAAGCATCGTCGACATAACCATCCATGAAGGGCAGAATCGCCAAGTGCGCCGGATGTTCGAAGCGTTGGGGCACCCCGTGCTCGCGCTGACGCGCACGCGCTTTGGGCCGCTGAGCCTCGGAGGGTTGCCGGCGGGACACGTCCGCTTGCTAACCGCCCGGGAGCGCGCCGCGCTCGAGCGGCATCGCAGGCCGATGGGCGAACCGCCTCGTAGCATTTCGAACACCGAAACCACTACAACCAGAGTAACTTGAGGTACGTCATGAACGCCCGCTTCACCGTCGCTGCATCATCCGCCGCGCTCCTCTTCGCGCTCGGCCAACTTCCCGCGCTCGCGCAGTACTCCAGCGAGTTCACGCCGGCGAGACTGCTCCAACAAGGGAAGACGAGTACCTCGATTGCGGGCACCGGAACGGTCGTGGTGCAGGTCCAGGTCAACGCCGACGGATCGCATAAGGCGATCAAGGTAATCCGCTCGACCAACCCGGGCAATAACGCGGCAGCGATGGACATCGCCCAGAGCTCGAGCTACCGTCCAGCTCATCGCGGGTCGACGCCGGTCACCTCGTTTTACGATTTCACGCTGAAGTTTAATGGGAAACTGGTCGTAAACGCGAGCGAAGAGGGCAGCAGCGCCCCGACAGGTGGGGCGGTAAGCCCGGAAGCGAGCCAGGTCGCGGCACTGATCCGCAAGGGCGATTACGCCGCGGCGAAGTCGAAGGCGCAGGCCGAGCTGCTCAACACTCCCGGAGACGAGTCGCTGCGGCAGATGCTTGGAATCGCCGCCTACAACAGCTCTGACTTCACTACCGCTGCCGAAGCCTTCGATAAGGTCCCATCGATCGGTTCGCAATACAAACCGATCGCGGCCGACAGCCTCGCCACCGCGGCCGTGAAGATGGCTCAGGACAATCCGACGCAGTCGCTCGAGTACGCGCAGAAGGCGGTAGCGCTCCAATCCTCAGCCGTCACGCACTTTGCGCTGGGCGTGGCCCAGTTGGCGAACAACCAAAACGCCGACGCCGTGGCATCGCTGAAGGCCGCGCAGAGCGCGGCGATGAGCGATTCCAAGATTCCGACGTCGATGAAGGTGAAGATCGACTCGGAGCTCGTTCAGGCGGATCTGGCAAACCACGATCAGGCCGACGCGCAGACGGTTTCGGCTCAGATCAAGCAGCTCGATCCGAATAGCACGGCCGGGTCGCAGGCGATGGGCGCGAGCCTGATCAAAGCGGGCAACGATGCGGTCGACCAGAAGGACACGACGAGCGCGCTCTCCGATTTCGATAAAGCGGCGGCTCTCGGCGATCCGCAGCTCTCCGTCACAGCGAACACGCTCGCTGCGTTTGCAATAGCGCGGAGCGACAAGCCTGACTACAAGCGCATGCAAGCTTATGCAGAGAAAGCCTTGGCCATCAAACCTGACGATGCGGCGGCGAATTTTGCCGACGGCATTGCGCTGACAGCCCAATGGGGCGCAAGCCACGACGACGGCACGAAGAAAAAGGCGGCCGCCGCTCTCGACAAGGCAGACCAGCAGGCCAAAGCGGAAGGTAATGAAGCGCTCTCGCTGCAGATCGAAACGTTCGAGAAAAAGAATCTGAACGCCACGCCGTCCGGCCAATCGGGAGGCGGCAGCTAACGCTACCAGGACTTTACTTGGGGGTAGGCCAATGGCTCGCCCTCACGGGGCGGCAGGCCGCCGCGGAACACTAGCTAGGGAGGGTCTAGAAAGCCGTGTTTTCCGGATTTATGGGTCTCATGCAGCAAGGCGGCTGGGATATGTGGCTGCTGTTGCTCATTTCGATCGTGGGTCTCGCCGTCGTCATCGAGCGCCTCGTCTTCTTTCAGATGCAGCACTCCGATACCAAGGGTCTGTTGCGCCAGATAGGAGCGAAGGTCTCAGACGACGACCTCGACGGAGCGATCGATCTTTGTAAAAAGAACCGCGGAATGCTACCGCGGATTCTCGAGTTCGGTCTTCGCCGCGGCGAAAAAAATCGCTCCGACATCACCGACGCGCTATCGATCGCCCTGATGGAGCACCTCAACTCCCTCGAACGGAACCTCGCGATCATCGGCACGATCGCCGTTATCGCGCCGTTCGTCGGCCTCTTCGGTACGGTTTTGGGCATCATCCGGGCCTTCCAAGACATTGCGCTGAAGGGGAACTCGACGCCGGCCGTCGTCGCCGCCGGCGTTTCGGAAGCGCTGATCACGACCGCGACCGGTCTGATCATCGCCGTCATCGCGGTGGTTTTCTTCAACTTCTTCAAGTCGCGCATCAAGAATTACAACCAGGAGATGATCGTCGCGGCAAACCAGCTCGCCGAGATGCTGCACTTCCACAACACCGGCGCGCCGATCCCGACCGATCTCTACCAGCCGACGAGAGCGACTTCCAAGTAGTTTTTCGATAAGGCAGCGTTGTGAGTCTACTTTCGTCGCAGCAAGACCAAGAAGTGATGGCGGAGATCAACATCACGCCGTTTACCGACGTGCTGTTGGTGCTCCTGATCATCTTCATGATTCTTGCGGCGCTCGTGGCACCTCCCGGCTTCGAAAAAGAACTGCCGAACAAGAATCCGAACACATCGACGCAGAACAAGAACAAGAACGATATCGAGGTCGACGTCAATAACAAGGGCGTGATCTTCGTCGACGGCGTAAAAACCGACGACACGGGCATCTACCGCGTGATATACGACGCTGCGAAGAAGAAGCCGCATCATCATGTGGCGATCGTCGCCGATGCAAAGGCGCCGTACGGCATCATCATCCGAATTCTCGACGCCGCCAAGCAGGCCGGTCTCGAAGACGTCGGTTTCGTTACCTCATAGAGGGGGGTTGATAGAACGTGGCCGTTTCCATCGGCGGAGGTGAAGATGAGGTAATGTCAACGATCAACATCACGCCGTTTACCGACGTGTTGTTGGTGCTTCTCATCATCTTCATCATTCTGGCGTCGGTAACCAAGGAGCCGAAGCTCCCCGACGCCTACAACAAGGATAAGGTCCAGCCGTCACAGATCGTCGTCATGGTCGACGAGCACGACCACGTTCAGATCGGCTCCAACCAAGTCTCGATCGCCGACATGAAAGCCGCTTTCGGGCAGCTCCAGGATGCCACCGACCATCGCTTTAAGAGCGTCATCATCAAGGCGGATCCAAGGGCCACCTATGGCTTAATTCTGCAAGTAATGGATGCCGCAAAATCGGTCGATCTCACCGACTTCGGCTTGGCGAACCACGTGCAGAACACTCCGCCGGGAGTGAACCAATAGCCGATGGCAAAACGCGGCGGCTACATCACGACGGGCGAACGCGTCAGGAGCTTTCTGCTCTACGCGTTCGTTATCTCGATCATTGCGCATCTGGCGATCGGCTCGGTGATGCCGAACTTCACCAAGCACAGCGAGCAGCAGGGCCCCGAGCAAGTTACCGTACAGAAACGGCGCGTTGTCGTTCACACGCCGCCGCCGCCCACCCCGACTCCGCCTCCGACGCCGACGCCGCCGCCGCAGGCGACTCCGCCGCCGCATCAGCAGAAAGTGGAGCAGCCCAAACTCAAGGTCAACCTGATTCACACGACGAGCAAGTCGGCGAGCGGATCGACCGAAAACACGGTGGCGCAGCCGAAAACCGGCACGGAGCAGGGCGTACCGCAGGGTCAAGGCGCAGGCACTCCCGCTCCGGCTGCAACCGTCGGCACCCCAAAGCCGGCCTGCGCCAACCCGAACGTGGAGGCCACGGTCACCAATCCCGTACAGCCCGACTACCCGGAGTCGGCTCGCGATCTCGGCCTCGGCGCCGTCACCGTCAACGTCAAAGTGACGGTCGGGCCGAGCGGCAACCTTATCGGAGCTTCGGTCTACAAGAGCTCGGGTAACATGGCGATCGACCAGGCGGCTTTGCGTGCGGCTCGCGAGTCGAATTACTCCCCGAAGCTCGTGGATTGCCAGCCGACGCAGGGCGACTATCTCTTCCGCGCCGACTTCCAGCCCGACTAGCCAACCCTCATCTGATGAGTCATGAAGCGCGTTCCGCGTTTGTTGCTCGTCGCGTTCGCGCTCTCGCTGCTGGCGCACTTGATCGTCGCGCTCATACTGCACCCGCCGACGCCGACTCCTGAGAATCAAGCCGAGGTCGTTTCGATCGAACATCGTCCCGCGTCGATCGCGGTGACGAAGGTCCCTACCCCTCCCCCGCCGCCGAGGCCGAAACCCGCGCCTCGCGTGGAAAGCTCGGCACGCCCAGCGCGCAAAGGACCCGGGGCGGCGCCTGCGGCGGGCGGAGCCGGCACCGC
>JBARKF010000216.1:0-25554 GCA_049800655.1 Candidatus Cybelea sp. | reverse complement strand
GGAGAGTGGTGCGCGGCGTGCGCCGCGGAGCGCGCTGGGGCCCGCTCGGCAGCGACCGCCCGGCTGCTGTTCGAGGCGCCCTGGCTTGCTTATGCCGGAACGGCCAGCCTCGTTAAGGGGTTACAAGAAGAAGAGTACGAGCGCATCCGTACCGGGCTGCTTAAGCACTGGTGGGGGAAACTCGCGCGCGCGCGGGCTGCAAAGCAACTCTCGCGCGACGGGAGCGAACGGATCGTCGCGAGTTCTTACGTCCTTTTGCAAAGCAAACTTCCGCCGGAGGAGATCATGTCTGCAACCGTCCGAGGCATCTTGGGCGACGAGCTGCACGATCTGCTCTACGGAGAGCCGGCGCGCGAAGGCGGCGCCGTCAAAAGTCAAAAACGAAGAGAGTGATGTCGACGAACTATACTGGTGAACAGATCGAAGTCTTACGCGGGCTGGAGGCCGTGCGCAAGCGCCCGGGCATGTATATCGGCAACACCGCGGAACGCGGTCTGCATCAGCTCGTGTATGAGGCGGTCGACAACGCGGTCGACGAAGCGCTAGCGGGATACGCGCGCAACGTCAAAGTAGTCCTGTACAAAGATGCCTCCTGCTCGTGCGAGGATGACGGGCGAGGAATTCCGATCGACGTTCACGCCGAGGAGAAATTGCCGGCAGTCGAGGTCGTGATGACGATTCTTCACGCCGGCGCGAAGTTCGGCAAAGGCGGATACAAGGTCTCGGGCGGTCTTCACGGCGTCGGCATATCCGTCGTCAACGCGCTCTCTGAATGGATGATCACCGAGGTGAAGCGCGACGGATTCGTCTGGCAGATGAAGTTCGCGCGGGGTATCACCGTGCAGAAGCTCAAGAAGATCGGCAAAACGGAAGGGACCGGTACGTTGCAGTGGTTCAAGCCGGATCCCGAGGTGTTCGAAGTGTCGGAGTTTCACTGGGACATCTTACAGAAGCGGTTGCGCGAGCTGGCGTTCCTCAATCGCGGCCTCTCGATTTCGCTACGCGACGAGCGTGGCGAAGCGGTACGCGAGCGGACGTACACGTTCGATGGCGGAATCGTCTCCTTCGTAGAATGGCTGAACGAAAAGAAAGATCCGCTGCATCCGATCATTTCTACGCACGCGGAACGCGACGGCGTCGACGTCGAAGTGGCGATGCAGTATACTGGAGCCTATGCCGATCAGATCTACTCATACGCCAACAACATCGGAACGATCGAAGGCGGCATGCATCTTCAAGGCTTCCGCCAGGCGCTGACCAACGCGATCAACTCCTACGCGCGAAAACGCGGTACGCTCAAGGAGTCCGACAACTCGCTCTCGACCGACGACATCGTCGAGGGACTCACCGCCGTGGTCTCGGTGAAACTCCAAGACCCGCAGTTCGAGGGTCAAACGAAAACGAAACTTGGCAACGCTAGGGTGCGCAGCATCGTCGCGGGGCTCGTTTCGGAACGGCTCGACTTCTTCTTGGAGGAGAACCCCAAGTACGCGCGCGCCATCGTTGACAAATGCATGCAAGCCCAACGCGCGCGCGATGCGGCGAAGAAAGCTCGCGATCTCTCGCGGCGCAAGAATGCGCTGGAAGGTTCGGGACTGCCTGGCAAACTTGTCGACTGCAAGAACGCCAATCCATCGGAAAGCGAGCTGTTCTTGGTGGAGGGCGATTCCGCCGGCGGTACGGCGAAAGGCGGACGTGACCCCAACAACCAGGCTATTCTTCCGTTGCGCGGCAAGATTCTCAACGTCGAGAAGGCGCGGCTCGACAAAGTGCTAGCCAACGAAGAGATTCGGACGATGATCACGGCGCTCGGAACCGGCTTCGGCGACGAGTTCAACGTGCAGAAGCTGCGTTATGACAAGGTTATTATCATGACGGACGCCGACGTCGATGGATCGCACATCCGCACCTTGCTGCTGACCTTCTTTTACCGGCAGATGCGGCCGCTCGTGGAGGACGGCCACATCTACATCGCACAGCCGCCGCTTTACGGCATCCGCAAAGGAAAGAAGCAGTGGTGGGCCTTTACCGATGCGGAGCTCAAAACGATCGTCGGTGAAGACGGCAAAGATTTCGCGATTCAGCAATATAAGGGCCTCGGCGAAATGGATGCCGAGCAGCTGGCTGTTACGACCATGGAGGTCGGCCACCGCCGTCTCAAGCAGATTACGGTCGAAGACGCCGTTGAAGCCGAACAGATCTTCACCGATCTCATGGGCGACAAAGTCGAGCCCCGAAAGCAGTATATTTTCGACTACGCCAAGAGCGTGAAAAACCTCGATCTGTAACCTTCCTAGTTTAGAGACTGCTTAACGGAGCGGGGCACCGCCCCCGCCAAGCGGTATAGAACGCAGGGACTCTACGTGCGCAAACGCTTTGCGATCGGCCTGGTGGCCGCG
This sequence comes from Candidatus Cybelea sp., assembly GCA_049800655.1. GTDB lineage: Bacteria > Vulcanimicrobiota > Vulcanimicrobiia > Vulcanimicrobiales > Vulcanimicrobiaceae > Cybelea. Next base: position 23,155 of record JBARKF010000216.1, on the reverse strand, counting down.
ATGGTCGTGCTCACACTCGTGGTTGTACGGCGCCACGCGCTTCTGCACTTTGCCGTGCAAGAGGGCGCTGCGCTAGCCAGCGGCTATGCGGTACGCATCGGGACGATGCACGTAGCGTGGGACGGGCTGGAACTGCTCGAGGTCAGCGCGGCCCGAGGAGGCGAACCCGTCCTTGCCGCGCGCCGCATCCTGGTGCACTACTCCTTACGCGACCTCTTTCCAGGCAGCCGCCACCGATTTGGGCTCGTCGGCGTCGACGTAGCCGGCGTCAAGCTGACGCTCACCCGGTTACGCGACGGCAGCTTCAATCTGAACTTTCCGCGCGGTGCAGCGCCGTCGAGACCGCAACGTATCAATCGCGTTCCCCTTCGTTTCTGGGTTCGCGTGCGGGACGCGCTGTTGGAACTGCGCGAGCCCTCCGCTTACGATCCAAGCGCGAGAGACGTGCGTGTCGATCGCGTGACGGCCGACGCGACGATCGACAGCGCGAGGGTCACGCGCTATCGTGCTGCCGGTCAGTTCGAAGAATCGCGCGGCGAGCCGTTTACGATCGACGGACGAATCGACGCACTCGCGGGATTTGCCATTCACGACGCGCGTGCACCCGACTTTCCGTTGCGGGCGCTGGCCAACTATTTCGCGCAAACGCCGGCGGTGCGCGTCCTTGGCGGCGCGGCTCGAAACTTCGAGGCGCGCATCTACGCGCTCGGCGTTACCCCCAACGTTGCGCCGAACTACCATGTGGGATTGCGAGTCGACGTGAGCGGCGGACGACTCGCTTTGCAAACGCTCGCCGCGCCGGTCGAAGATATCGATGCAAAACTCGAAGTCGTCGACAACGCCTTCTTCGTGCGCGGCGCACGCGCGATGCTCGCGGGAATCCCATTGCATATGACCGGCGGCGCGTACGACTTTACCGGAGAGCTGACCGGGCGCGCGCAGCTGCAGCTAGCCGTTTGGGGCGACGGCGACCTCTCGGGCCTGCGACGAGCCTTTACTTTTGCCCACGATCAGCCGATCTCGGGACTGGCAAAACTGCGCGTTTCGGTTCGCGGCCCGGTTGACGATCCGGTGATCCTCGCCCAGGTGAATGCGGCACACGCGAGCTATCGCGCGATGCCGTTCGACTCACTCGCCGCGAGCGTGGCCTATCATTCCAACGTCGTCGCCCTCGCGCCGATTCGGGTCGGATACGGCGGAACGGCCTTGCGAGTTCACGGAACGCTTCAACTGGGCAGGCACATCCGGTCGGAGTTCGCCCTGCACCTCACGGGTCCGGCGGATCGTCTACCCTATCTTAATGAGATGCTGGGGAAGGAACCGATCGTGGTCGATGCCCGCGCGACCGGAAACGACCTGCTCTTTCACGTCGCGGCGAGCGCGGCCTCGGCGCTCGGCGTCCAACGTCTCGCAGCGATGCTCGAAATGAATCCCAACGGCACCGCACGCGTTGCCCCGTTCTGGTTTCATACGCCGCGCGGCGACTTGGATGGCGGTTATTTGCTCGACCGGCCGCACGATTCGAGTGCGTTCTGGCTGGTTGCAAACCGCTTGCGCATGCGCGTGCCCTCGTACAGAGCGTTTCCCGGAGTTCCGTTGCCCGAAATGCCGCCGATCGACAGCCGCACCGTCGCAATGTCGCTTGCCGGCGGTGGCGCGGGAAAGCAGATCGCACTGGCGGGCACCGTAAACGGCAGCGATGCCAGCATCGCCGGCGTGAAGTTCGATAAAGTCCACGCCGCCTTCGGCGGAACGCTGCAAAACGCGGCCATTAACCGCTTGCGCGCGAACGGTCCGTGGGGAACGTTCGACGGTCACGGCGATTTCTCGGCGCAGCGATTCGCGGCTTTCGGATCGTATCGTGGAACGTTTGAGGGGCTGCAGCCCTTCCTCACCAGCGCGATCCCCGCACACGGCGGCGTGGGCGGCACGGTCGGTGTGGCGATCGAACCGCAACGCATCGTCGTTCTTGGTTCGAATCTGACGATGCAGCGAGCCACCTTGCGCAGCGTACCGGTGGAGCGCGCGAATCTGACGATGGCGATCGAAGGGAATCGCCTACGCATCTACTCCGCCGACGCGCGTGCCGCGCAGGGCGATGTCGTCGCTGCCGGCACCTTACGGCTCGCTGCACCCGGGAGCGCCGGCGGAGCAGACGCGCTTTCGCTGGTAGCCAGGAGCCTGAAAGCGGCGCAGCTGCGAGGCATCGGGCTTCCACTGAGCTCCGGCACGCTTTCGGCCTCTGGAAATCTCGCCGCCGGATCGCCGCTCCCAAGCTTCGATGGCGGCGTCGCGATCAACGGCGGACGCCTCGCGCAGTTTGCGCTGACGGGGAACGGCGACGTGCACCTCGCGGGCGATGCCGTTTCGCTTCGCCGAATGCTTGGAGCGTTCGGGGGCGCATACACGCACATCGATGGAAGCATTGGCGCGCTTTCGTCAGGTGCACCCGCGTACGCGCTAGACGCAAACGTTCCGGCGGCTCGAATCGCGCCGACCCTCCACGCTTTCGATCTCCCCAACTATATGACCGACGGTTCGTTCAACGCGCAGCTTCACATCGCCGGCCGAAGCGTGACGCCGAACGTGAGCGGACACGTCGGCGTCCCCGTCGCCGAGGTCAACGGTCTTCCATTCGTCGACGGCAGCGCCCAGCTATCCGCCGATCCGAGCGGCGTTTCAATTCGGCACGGGGCGGTGCTCGTCGGAACGACCGCAACCCGGTTCACGGCGGTCGCGCGGCCGGGCGAAAACGCCATCGACGTCGACGCATCCAAGGCCGACCTCTCCGATTTCAACAATTTCTTTGATACCGGCGATACGTTGGATGGAGACGGACGCGTGAAACTGGCCGCAGCATCGCGCGGCGGCGGCTTTACCTCGAGCGGCAATATCGATATCAGCGAGTTCCGCTACCGAAACTTGCCGATCGGCGATACGAAAGCCACCTGGTCGAGCCAAGGCGGCGCGATCAAAGGGACGGTTGCGGTTGGTGGACGCCAAGGCATGCTCCGGGCTCGAGGATCGATCGGCCTGACGCCTGCGAACGGGTGGCAGTCGACATTGACTCGCTCTCGCTTTGACCTCAGCGCCGACGTCAGCAATCTCGATCTCGCACTCTGGATGCCGGCGCTGGGAATGCAGGGCCTGCCGATCACGGGCCGTGCGTTTGGCGACGCAACCGTACGCGGCCGGTTTCCGCTGATCGACCTGCACGGCAACGCACGCATTACCGGCGGAACGGTCGGACCGCTGAGACTCGACACCGCCAATCTCGCGCTTCACACCGCCGGCAACCGAATCGTCATCGACAGTGCCGAAATGAGGACGCCCGACATCTCCGCGACGGCTGCGGGCTCGCTCAGTCTGCGCCCCGCCTCGCCGCTCGATATCCACGTGCACGCGGCGACCGATCGGCTCGCGCAGGTCATCTACGATGTGTCGCGCGTGCGAGTTCCGCTGAGCGGCTCCTTTGAATCAACGCTGAAGATCGGCGGTACGTACCGCGCACCAACCTTCCTTGCCGGATTCGACGCAACCGACGTCGTGGCGTACGGCCTGCCGATCGCGTCGCTTTTCGGGGAAGTCCACCTTCAGCAGCACGCGCTGGTTATCTCCAACGCCGGCGCCACGTTCGCCCACGGCGAGGCGACGCTGGCGGGCTCACTTCCGCTCCAACTCTCGCCGCTTCGACTCGCCGCGCCCGATCAACCAATCAGTTTCGATCTCGACGTCGTCGGGCTCGATCCGTCGATCTTCAACGACACTCTGGGCAGCAACACGAAGCTTGGCGGCCTCATCGACGGCCACGTCGGGTTGTCCGGGACGATTCGCCAACCGGCGGTCGTCGGTCGCGTCACCCTTGCGAACGGCTCCTACGTCAGCGATCTTCAGCGGATTCCGATCACGCAAATGGCCGCGGCGCTCTCGTTCAATCACACGTCGGCGTCGCTCGATCGTGCCTCAGCCCGGCTCGGCACCGGGACGATCCAGGGCTCGGGGGCCCTCCAATTTCCTAGCGGATTCGGTGCCAACGAGGCCTCGCTCTCGGTGAAAGGCGTCGCGCGGGCGGCCCAGTTCGACCTGCCGGCCTATGGGAGCGGGACGCTCGACGCGCAGCTGGCACTGAAGAAGCTCCCGAAATCGCAAGCGCTGCTCTCGGGAACCGTGAGCCTGAGTAACGCGACGCTTCCTTTCTCTTCATTCATACGGGCAGCGCAGCAGTCGGGGTCGTTCAGCGGGGCGCCGTTTCCGATCGGCTTCAACCTAACCGCTACCGCAGGGAAAAACGTGCGAGTTCGCGGGAGCGGTTACGGCGCCGGCCTCGACATCGGGGTAGCGGGCTCGGTGAAAGTTGGGGGGACGCTTGCGGCACCGACGCTGGTCGGCGCCTTCACTTCGACCGGCGGGACGTTAACGTATTTCGATCGCGCCTTCCGCGTCGAGCAAGGGAGCGTGCACTTCAACGCCGCCGACGGCTTGATCCCGACCCTCAACGCCGTCGCGAGCACTTCGGTCGTAAATCCCGATCCCGACCGCGCGCGCAACCCGTACGGCACTGCCGAGATCAGAATCCACGTCGACGGGCCGATCGCCGGGCTCAAAGTTGGACTCACTTCCACCCCTCCCGGTTATACTCAAGACCAGATCTTGGGACTGATCGCACCGTTCGGGGGATTCGTCAATAGCATTGGGTATAGCCGCGAAGCCATGCTCGCTCCGCAACAGCCCAATGGCGTAACCCCGCTTGGCACGCTCTCACCGATCCCCAACGTCGGCCTACAGCAGCGAAGCACCATTACCGTCGGGCAGGAAGCCTTCAACCTTCTAAACGCCCAGTTCACGGCGGGTCTGCTGGCGCCGGTGGAGACCACCCTGGGCCAGGGGCTCGGGCTCTCGAGTATCAACCTCACGCTCGGCTACTATGGTAACGTAGGCTTTACTGCGACGCGGTTGCTCGGCAACGCGGTCAGCGCCGTCTACGGCGTTACCTTCGGCATCCCGCAAATCCAGTCGTTCGGCTTAACGGTGCAGCCAAATCCCGAAACGTCGGCGACGCTCAGCTTTTTCTTGCTCAGTGGTCCCACCAAGCTGCTGCAACTGCCCAATAGTACGGTGAGCTTTAGCACCGGCTACCTCGCAACCCAGCCGCTCATTGGAAACAGCGGCTTCAGTCTCACCTTGCAGCGCTATTTCTGGTGATGGAAGCTTTGATTAAACGCACATTCAGGCTTTTGGCGCGCGCAAGGACCCCAGGGAAGGCGGGCGGAACAGGGCGAGCCGGGTCGTGCGTGATGCGCTTGCGTGCGCCGGCCGTGCTGAGGTCGTCAGCACCTCTTGGCAGATTGAGGACGCTTTTTTTACATGACCTTTGATCCCGCGGGGCGCGCGGGGCGTTGAAGCTGAAACGGTACGCGAGCTTTCTGCTCCCGCTCCTTGTGGTAGCCGCCCTCAGCATTGCGCCGGCGTGGGCCGCCGCCGCGCCGAAAATTGTCTCGGTCGACGTTACCGGAAATCTCCACGTGCCGACCGCCACGATCATGGCCGTCGTCGCCGCGCGGCCCGGACAGCCGTACAATCCAAAGGTCGTCCAAGACGACCTGGTCCGCATCAACGCGCTCGGCTATTTCGCCGATATCGCTCCACCGCTGGTCCGCGCACGTCCCAACGGCATCGCGATCACCTACCGCGTCGTCGAGAATCCGGTGATCACGCAAATTCTCTTCACGGGCAATCAAAAGGTTCCCGGCGACACGTTGCAGGCGTTGATGGATCTCTCCGTCGGACAAGTCTTCAACACCAATACCTTCCGGCAAGACGTGCTCAAGATCAATAACTACTACGAGCGCATCGGCTTCGGCGGCCAGGTGCCGACGCACGTGAAGGACGTCAATTTCCAAAACGGCGTGCTCACGCTCACGATCCAAGAAGGTTTGATCGTCAAGAACATCGAGATCGGTGGAGACCCGCTCCTGCCGCCGCCCTACATTCTGTCGAATCTGACCTTGAAACCCGGCAGCATCTACTCCGACGCGGTGCGCGACGCCGATTACAAGGCGCTGCAAAAGCTCTACGAAAACCGGTTCCATCTCGAGCTCGGAAACTTCGAAGGCGGCATCGTGCCGTCGTCGATCGACCTGAAGGCCGGCACAGCCGACGTCAAATACAACATCTACGTCGCCCGAATCGCGGTCGTCGAGATCACCGGGAACACCCGAACCAAGGATAACGTCATCCGGCGAGAGTTGCGCGAGCGGCCCGGGATGGTTCTCAACACCGATGCCATCAAGCACGACTACGAACGGCTCAACGCGCTCAACTTCTTCTCGAAGGTGGAACCCGACGTCAAGCCTGGTCCGGACCCCAAGAGACCGCAGGACGTCACGCTCGTCTGGCACGTCACCGAACAGCGCACGGCCTCGGCTTCGGTCGGTTTCGGATACTCCGGTGGCCTGACCGGATTGGGTCTCTACGCGACGCTCGGGTTGTCCGACAACAATCTCCACGGCACGGGCAACTCCGCCGGCGTCCAGTTCGAGGAAGGAGCGCGCACCGGCATCGCACAGCTCACGGCTTCGGTGCCCTATCTTAGCAACACGCCGCAGGGAATGAAGTACTCGGCCGGCGGTTCGATCTTCTTTAACCACACGACCTATTACTATCCGGTTTACAGCATCGCCGGATCCGGGTCGTCCGTAGCGAGCAACTCGTCGATTCCGATCCCAGTCACGCTCTATCCGAGCTCGAACTCGCAGCTGGTCTCCAACGTCGACGCGACCAACACGTCGAGCTCCAATGGCGTTTCAGGCAACATCGGCCGGCGCCTCAGCGATTACACGATCCTGTCGCTCGCGGTCACCGGCCAAAAAATTCGTTACGATACCAGCGTGCCGTCGCCATACTATTTCCAGGGCAACCAACCGAACATTATTGTTGGACCGACGCCAAGCCCGATCGGTAGCCAAACGAACTTCGGGGGCTCATTCGGCATCGCCGCCTCGTCGATCGCCAACGTCAATACCGGAAACCCGTACAACCTGGTAACGTCGGGGTTGAGCCTGCAGACGATCACCCTCGACGATCCGTTCAACCCGCGTGAAGGTATTCACGGCCTGCTCTCGGCGACGATATCGAATCCGGGTCTTGGTTCGAACTTCTCGTTCACACAGACCACGCTCGATATCGCGAAGTTCTTTCCGATACTCAAGGACGCAACGCTAGGCGTTCACGGCGTCGCCGACAATTCCACGGGCGTCATTCCGCCGAGCTCGCTCTTCACGTTCTCCGATCAGCAAATGCGCGGCTACAACACCGTCTTTTATGCGACGAACGCCTATCTTGGCCAGGTCGAGCTGCGACAACCGGTTGCGCTGGATCGGCGGATCACTCTCGCGGTATTTGTCGATGAGCTGTATTATCACATTCGCGGTGCGTACCCGCTGCTCGATCCCTTTACCAACCGCATCACGGGCTATCCCGCGAACTGGGCGCTTTACGGCGACGCCGGTTTCGGCGTACGCTTCGACGTTCCGCAGCTTGGTTTGCGAACGGTGCGCATCGATTTTGCCAAAGGAGTGAACGGTACTCACACGAGCTTTGGCATCGGCCAGAGTTTTTGAGTCCGAAACATTCGAGGAGACGAAGCAAAACGATATGAAAATCCGCTCAGCGATCCTTTTCGCCGGTGCGCTGTCGGCTGCGACGTGGATGGCGAGCGGCGCGATCGCCGCCGATCTCACGGACGTGGGTTACGTCGATCAGGCAGACGTCGCCAACCTGCCGGTTTTCGTGAACGCAAACCGGCAACTAGCGTCGTATAAATCGCAGCTCGACGCGCAGTTCAACGCACAGGTGAAGCATGTAAGAACCGATGCCGAGAGGCAACAGCTTGCGTTGCAGTTCCAGCAGCAGCTTCAGGACAAGCAGCGCGAGATCGTAGGACCGCTTCTGCAGCGCGCTCAACTGGCGATCGCGGCGGTCAGTTCGACACGCAACCTCTCGATCGTCGTCGACAAGCGCATCGTGATCTACGGCGGTCAGGATATCACCCGGGACGTAGAGGCCGTTTTTACGAGTCCTCAGGCGATCACCCCACCGGTGGCGACGCCGCCGCCTTCCGAGATCGGCTTCGTCGATCAGACGGTGCTCGACGGCGTTCCGAAGGTGCAAACGGCGAACAGTGCCATGAACCAGTTCGAGACGACCCAACGCCAAGTGTACTCGGCGCGCATGGCTCAAGCCAGAAGCAGTAGTGAAAAGCAGCAGATCCTGCAGCAGTTCAATAAGACGGTTGCCGATAAGCAAGACCAACTGCTCAAACCGCTCGTCGACCAGACGCGCTCCGCGACGTCGGCCGTCGCGCGCAAGAAGAATCTCGTCCTGGTTGTCGATAAGGCGGACGTGATTTCTGGAGGTACGGACATCACGGCGGATGTCCAGAATGAGCTCGCCAAATAGCGCCGGTCGGCTCGCGCGGCTTGCAGCGGTTTTATGTGCGGGCGCGGCGCTTGCGACCGGCGGATGCGCTCCGAACGTTCACTCCTCGGCGATTCGCGGCACGGGGTACATTCGGCTCGACGATGTCGTTAAGGCCCATCCGCTCTACGCGCAGCTGACGCAGCTCGATGATGCCATCGCGGCGATCAACCTTCAGGTGGTCGCGCCGCAAGTTCCGCTCAGCTCAAAACAGATCACGGCGCAGGTCGCGGTGCTCAACGGCCAGCTTCGCGCCGCGCAGGATCGCGCGAATAAGATCCTTGCGCAGAAGCAGCGCGACTATGCGCGGCGCGAGCAACAGGCCGTTGCGGCGGCATTAGCGGCAGCCGGCGTACGCGGTTCGGGCGCTTCGGCAGCGCAGCAGATGAGCGGCGCGTCGGCACAGCAGGCCGCACAGGCGGCGCAGGCGGCTAATGCCGACCTGATGGCCTACCAGCAGAACGTCATCGCGCAAGATAACGCCGCCAGCTCGTCGGTCGCGAAGCAGCTGCAGACGCAAGCGGCCCAGAAATATCGAGCCAAGGCCGAGCAGCTGCAGCAGAACGAGACCGATTTATCGCTGCGCCTTACCCAGCAAGACGCAGGCACCCGCCTAGCTGTCAAGATGAAGCTCAACAATCTCGCGCTGGACCCCGACGCTCGCAAACAGGCGCAGGCGCAACTTGCCGCGCTTGCTGCGAAGGAGTCGGCCGCGCTCGGCGCTCAGCGCAACGCCGACGAGGCGACCCTACGGGCGTATCGCGCCGAGCTCGACCGGCAAACCGGCGACGCGATTCGATCGCAGGTCGGCGCAATTGCAGCGCAGACGCGCGTCAAGCTCGAGGAACGGCGCGATCAAGTGGGAAGCCAGTTGCGCAGCCTTGGCCCCCCGTCGTTGCCGGCAAATCTTCCGCCCGACGTCCAGAGCCGGATCGCACAGATCCACAAGCAGTTCATCAGCCAGTTTCAAGCCGACGCGAGCAAGACGGTGGCCGAGTACAACGACACGAAGACCGACCTGGACCGTCAGTTCGCGGCGCTGCACGGTGCCGACGTCGGCGCGACCGGAGCGGCGGCGAAGGAGCTTCAGGCGCTACAGAAGCGGCGCGGCGACCTTTACCGGCAAATCGTGGCGCAGGCGGAGCGCGACGCTACGCGGATCGCCAAGGACCAAGGGTTCAGCATCGTTTTCGTCAACGTTTGGGCTGCCGCGGGCGGCTACGACCTTACCAATCAAGTCATTAAGGACATCGAGAGCCAACACGAGTGAAAAAAGCATTTCTAATCTTACTTTGCGGGGCGATGCTAACCGCTTGCGCGGCGCCCAGCCAGATTGGGCTGGTGGACGTACAGCGGATCGTGAACAATTGGTCCGAGTACCAGGGCTATCAGAACCAGCTTCTGGTCGAAGAGCGTTCGATCGCGTCGCGCAGGGAGAGTTCGGCCCGAAAGCAGACCGACGCGCTCGCGTTGCAGCGTAAGTACGCGAAGGTCACCGATCAGCTGTCGCAACAGATCCGCAGCGCCGCGGGGAAGATCGCGACGCAGCGTCAGCTCAAGCTCGTGTTAACGCGCGAGGGAATCGGATACGGCGGCGTCGACATCACCGGTGACGTCGAAAAGGCGCTCAATATCACGGAGAAGGCAACCCCGACGCCCGGCACGTAGCGCGGGAAGCAAGGACGCATGCTGGGCACGTTGCAGGAGTTGGCTTCGCGCGTCGGCGGACGCGTCATCGGTGACGGCGGCGTGCGCATTGCGCGAGTGAGCACGGTCGACGAAGCTGGAGATGACGCGCTTACCTTTGCGACCAGCAATACGTATCTGACCGCGGCGCTTGCGAGCGCGGCCGCCGCTATTCTGGTTGAGGAATCGCTCGCCGGCGCTGCCGGCAAACCCTTGCTCGTCGTTGAGAACGCGCGCCACGCATTAGCGCAGTTGCTGGCGGAGTTGAAACCGCGCCGGCCGCAAGGTCCGTTTCGCCACCCCAGCGCCGCAATCGAGGCCGACGCCGATCTCGCCGCCGACGTTTACGTCGGTCCGCACGCGTACGTCGGAAGGCGCGCCGCGATCGGGCGCGGCGCCGCCATCGGGCCGGGCGTCTACATCGGCGATGACGTTTCGATCGGTGAGTCGGTCTGGATTCACGCGCGCGCGAGCATCTTTCCGGGGACTCGTATCGGCAATCGCGTCGTCCTTCACGCCGGATGCGTGATCGGCAGCGACGGCTTCGGTTGGGCGTTCCTCGAGGATCGATCGGAACGAATTCCGCAAGTCGGAAACGTCGTTCTGGAAGACGACGTGGAGATCGGCGCTAACACGTGCGTCGACCGTGCCCAAACCGGCAGCACCCGGATCGGCGCGGGAACCAAGATCGACAACCTCGTGCAGGTCGGACACAACTGCCGAATCGGCAAGCACTGCGTGATCGCGGCATTGACCGGACTCGCGGGTTCTACGATCATCGGCGATTACGTCAAAGTCGCCGGTCAGGTCGGCTTCAAAGGGCACGTTACCGTCGGATCCGGCGTCACCATCGCCGGCCAATCCGGCGTCTGGAAAGACGTTGCGGACGGCGCGACGGTTTCGGGAAACCCGGCGCACGACCATCGCGACGAACTGCGTCGAGAGGTCATGATTCGCAAGCTGCCAAAGCTTTTCGATCGTGTTGATGCTCTGGAACGCTCGCGCTCGCGTCCGGTCGAGTAGCGCCGGGTGACACAGGCGACGCTCCGTAAACCGCTTCGTTTTGAGGGAATCGGCCTCCACACGGGCGCCCACGCGACGGTCGAAGTGCGGCCGGCGCCGGCCGGCGACGGGATTGCGTTCGTGATCGGCAAGACGCGCGTTCCCGCAGCCATCGAGCATGTGCTGGACACGTCGCGCGCGACGGTGATCGGAATCGGCGAGTCGAGCGTCTCCACGACCGAGCACCTGCTCTCGGCGCTCTTTGCGATGGGTGTGACGAACGCCGAGATCCGCGTCAACGGACCGGAGATTCCGGCGCTCGACGGCAGCGCCGCCGAGTTCGTCCAACAAATCGCCGACGCCGGCCTCGAGATGCAGGCGTACGCGCGCAAAGTGATCGAGCTCGACCGGCCGATCTGGCTGCACGCCGGCGATCGAATGCTTGCGGCGTTTCCATCCGACGGTTTCCGCGTGCGCTTCGTCGCGGATTTTCCGGACCCGATCGGCACGCAATACTTCGACGGCAAAATCGATCCCGAGCATTACGCAACGGAGGTCGCCGGCGCCCGTACGTTTGCGTATTTGCACGAAGTTGAAGCCCTCTGGGCTCGCGGACTCGGGCGCGGCGGGAGCTTGGAAAACGCGCTCATTTTTGCAGCCGAGGGACCGATGCAGGAGCTGCGCTGGCGCAACGAAGCGGTGCGTCACAAGGTGCTCGACCTGATCGGAGACTTTGCCCTGCTCGGCGCATGGCCGCAATTCGAAATTGTCGCGATCAAGAGCGGACACGAGCTGCACGCCTCGATGTTACGCGCGCTACAGCGCCGGCTTCGCGTGCCGTCCGCATAGGAGAGTAACTTGGCTGAACTGGATATTCGCATGATCTTCGAGATCCTGCCGCATCGATATCCGATGCTGCTCGTCGATCGCATCCTCGAATTCGAACACATGGTACGCGTGCGAGGCTACAAAAACATCACCTATAACGAACATATCTTCGCCGGGCATTTCCCGAACAATCCGGTCTTGCCGGGCGTCTACATGATCGAGGCGCTGGCGCAACTCGGCGGCGCGATGATCCTCGAGCCGGGCGAGTTTTCGCGCAAGACCCCGTACCTCGCGGGCATCGATAAGGCGAAGTTCCGGCGCCCGGTGATTCCCGGGGACCGGCTCGATATGGAAGTGATCATGTTGCGCCACAAACGCAACATCGGCTGGGTCAGCGGGGAAGCGACGGTTGACGGGCAGTTCGCCTGTTCGGCCGAAATCATGTTTTCGATCACGTCGGATCCTCGGATGTTTGGCGCCGACGCAAGCATTCTCCACGCGTAGCGAGATGCGCTGAGTGCTTCACCCCACCGCGATCGTCCATCCTGGCGCCGAGGTAGGAAAGAACGTCGAGATAGGCCCATACTGCGTTGTCGGCGAGCACGTTTCGATCGGCGCACGCACCGTGCTCCAAGCGCACGTCGTCGTCAACGGCTGGACCGAGATCGGGGACGACTGTTTCCTCTTCCCGTTTTCGACCGTGGGCGCGGCGTCGCAGGATCGCAAGTATTCCGGGGAGCGCGCGTTGACGCGGGTTGGTAGCCGCACGATTCTTCGCGAGTACGTTAGCATTCAGCGCGCGACGGGGCGCGACGAGCTGACGGCAGTCGGAGATGACTGTCTCTTGCTCGCCTACGTTCACATCGCACACAACTGCATCTTGGGCAACGGCATCACAATGAGCAACCTCGCGCAACTCGCCGGTCACGTTCAGGTCGGCGACTACGCGACGATCGGCGGTCACACCGGCGTGCACCAATTTACGCGCATCGGCCGTCATGCGATGGTCGGCGGCATGAGCAAGCTCGCGAAAGACGTTCCACCCTTTTTCCTGGTCGAAGGGAATCCGTGCCGTCCGTACGGGCTGAACAGCGTCGGCTTGCGCCGCGCTGCGTTCTCGCCGGATGAGCGCAACGAGATCAAGCGCTGCTACAAGATACTTTACGATCCCAAGCTTAACGTTTCGCAGGCGATCGAGGCGATGAAGGAGCAAGTGAAGACTGGCCCCGGCCGCGAGATCATCGGCTTTCTGGAGGCACGCTCCGAACGCGGCGTGCTGAAGTAGCGAGTCGCTGGAGCTTCGCGCAGTGAATGTGCGCAAGCCGGTTCCCTTCGAAACGAGGAGCGTCTGCACGAGCGCCGGCCCTTCGACTACGGCGCTACGCGCCGTAGTTTATCCTGAGCCTTTCGACTCGGCTTCGCTTCGCTGGGGACCGCGCGACGAGTGTCTCCGAGTTCGAAGGGAACCGGCTTGCGGACGTTCACGGTGCGACGCAACGGCGTCGCGAGGGTAATGACCAAGTGAGATATTTTTTCGCGACCGGTGAGCCGTCGGGAGAGTCAATGGCGGTTTTGCTTGCCGAGGCGATTCGAAAATTGGATGCCGATGCGCGGTTCGAAGGGATCGGGAGCAAAGCGATGCGCGCGGCGGGGTTCCGGCTCTGGCGCGACAATACCGGCTGGGCGAGCATGGGTCCGGCGGCAGCGATTCCGCGCATTCCGAAGTTGACCGCCGCGATGCTGCGCACGGCCTTTCACATCCTGACGTCGAAGCCCGATCTCGTCGTGCTCGTCGATTTTGGCGTCTTCAATCTGCGCTTGGCGTCGACGTTGCGGCGCTTCCGCTACGCTGGACCGATTCTCGATCTTTTTCCGCCGGGAACGTGGCTGGACAACGAAGAGAAAGCGCGCCGCGTCAGCGAGCTCGTGGTACCGGTGACGGCGTTTGCTCATCAATACGAGTTCTATCGTCGCCTTGGGTGCCGCATCGAGTTCTTTGGACATCCGCTGACGAGCCGATATCGGTTGCGTCCGCGACGCGCGTCGGCGCCGGCCGACGGCGGCGTCGTGGCGATGCTTCCCGGTAGCCGCGCTGGGGAGTTGCGCCGTCACGTGCCCGTGATGGCGGCGGCGTATCGCGAGCTCAAACGCCGGCGGCCAAAATTGCGTGGTATTTTCGGGGCGGCCGACGAGCCGGCGCAACGGAGAATAACGCGCGCCCTCGAGCGTGAACCGATGAGCGACGTAAGCGTCGTGCGGGGCGTTGCGGCAGCGCTCGAGAACGCCGACGGCGCATGGGTCGCGTCCGGCACCGCGGTGCTGGAAACAGCGCTCTGCGGCGTACCTGCAGTCGCGATCTATGTGATCCCGCCGATGCTCATTTCGTACGGTTTACGAATGATCAAGCATCGCTTCATCACGCCACCGAATCTCGTATTGCGGCGGGAAGTCGTTCCCGAGCTGCTTCAAGATGCGGCAAGTCCGCAAGCACTTGCCGACGCGCTCGAAGCGTTGATCGAAGATCCTGTCGCGCAGTACGGCGCCTTCGTCGAGTTGCGCGAGGCGCTGGGTCCCTCGGATGCCCTCGATCGATGCGCGGCTTTTGCGGTAGCGCTGGCCGACGGCGGGAGCCCCGCGTGATCCGGATCTATCACACGGCGGACCTTCACGACCGGCGCGGCATCGCGCCGGCGCTGCTGCGGATGCGTGAGGAGCGCCCCGGGTTGCTCTTTGATTCTGGAGACTCGCTTCGCGGCAGTCAAAGCGTTTTCTATCGTAACGAACCGATCGTTGAAGAGATGGATGCGGCCGGCTACGATGCCCAGGCGATTGGGAACCGCGAGTTTCACTATCTCTTCGCTTTGCTGCGAGCGAGGGCGACGCGCATGAACCATCCTTTGGTCTGCACCAATTTGCGGGATGTCAAAGGGAGAGCGCTGCCGTTTCTTCCGTCGCTGCGATTAGAGGTCGGCAGGGACGGCGCGCGCGTGCACGTGCTGGGGCTGTTGGTCATGCAGTATCGCGTTGGAAGCCCCTGGGAGCGTCTCTTCGGCTGGCGATTCCTCGAACCGGAGGAAGCCATCGCGCCGTATGCGAGCGCCGTGCCCGATGGCGAGCTCCTCGTCGTGCTCTCGCACCTCGGGCTCTCGCGCGATCGCGAGCTTGCCGCCCGCGCGCCGCGCATCGATCTGTTGCTCGGGGGTCACAGCCACGACACGCGCACCGAGCCGCTCTACGTCGGCGACGTTCCCATCGTCCATGCGGGGCCGTATGGGCGTTTCGTTTCGCGCAGCGAGCTCGAGTACGTGCCGGCGCTCAGGCGCTTTCGTCTTCTCAACTTCGCGCTCGAGCCGTTATTGCGGCCCGCATGAGCGGGCGCGTGCTCTTCGTGACGAACGGTCATGGGGAAGCCGCGATCGCAGAGCGCATCGCGCTCGAGCTCCTGACGTTCGCCCCGGCGGCCAGGATCGATCACCTGGCACTCGTCGGGAATGTCGCGAGCGATGCGATGCTCGACGTGGGACCTCGGCAACCGATGCCGAGCGGCGGCCTGATCGCAATGGGAAACGTACGAAATCTTGTGAAGGATCTTGCGGCCGGGCTGCTTTCGCTCACGCTATCGCAGACACGCTTTTTGTACCGCGCACGGGGAGCGTACGACGTCGCCGTTGCGGTCGGCGATGCGTTTGCGCTGATGATGACGCTTCTGGTGCGCACACGCACGGTTTTCGTGGGAACCGCAAAAAGCGTCAAGGTCGCCCCGTACGGTGCGTTCGAAACGAATTTGCTTCGGCGCGCCGCGGCCTGCTTCGTCCGCGACGAGGCCACGGCTGAGGCGTTGCGCCGCCGCCGCGTCGATGCGCACGTCGCGAATGCCATCGTCGATCTTTTTGCGAGCCCCGCTGACCCGGCGATCGAGGCCGCGGTATCGGGCTTCGCCCCGGCTTTGGCGCTCTTTCCCGGCAGCCGTGAGAGCGCATACGACGACGCGGCATTCCTCCTTGAGGTCACGCGCGAGCTTGCGCTGCAGTATCCTACGCTCGGCGCGGTGATCTCGGTTGCGCCCGGTCTCGATGCCGATCGTATCGCCCGCGATGCCGCTTGCGCCGGTTGGGACGTGCACGCGATGGCAGACGCCGCGGCTCCGTTTGCCTTGAGCCGTGGCGGGCGCGAGATCGTTCGCGGGTGGCGGAAGGCGTTGGGGCCATTGCTGGAGCGCGTCGTACTTGTGCTCGGACAAGCCGGGACTGCGAACGAGGTCGCCGCCGCCGCCGGGGTTCCGGTCGTCGCGTTCGAAAACGACCGCGTACGGAAAGCGAGCTGGTATCGGCGGCGCCAACAAGATTTACTCGGCGAAGCACTAGCCGTTCTGCCCGAAGAACGTAACGCGGCCGTCAGCGGCGTACGGGAGATTTTGGAAGACGCGCAACGCCGGGCACGGATGGCCGCGGTCGGACGCGCCCAGATGGGTGAAGCCGGCGGCGCGGCGCTCATCGCAGCGCGCGTTGCGTTGTTAGCTGCGGAGAAGTGATGCGCCGTTACATGCCGGCCGCGATGGCGCTGATCTTTTCGATCGTTCCGCTCTTTCCCAGCTTCATCGCACTGTCGGGAGTCGATTTCCCAGGCGTTTCGCTCTTGCCGCGCGCGGCGGTTTTCAGCGTATTCGCGCTCTGCGGGCTGCTCGCGCTCTACACGCTCGCGATGTTTGCGAGGTATCCGGCGCCGGGCTCGCAGCCGCTGCTCCTCCCATTGCTTGCGGTCTTTGGAGCAGGGGTGCTTGCCGGGCTTCTCGGTTTCGATCCGCCCGCTGGCGTGGTCTTTACGTTCATCGGCGGTCTTGGCATCATTTGGCACTGCGCGATCGTGCGATTCTACGGCGACCGAAATGTCGCGCTCGCGATCTTCTGGGCCTTTCTGCTCTCCGGCGCGCTCGCTTCCGTCGTGGCGATCGGCATGGTCGCGGCGCGCTTTCCCGCTGCCCAATATGCGATCCAGCACGGACGGGCGACGGGGACCTTCATCCTGCCCGGCGAGCTAGCGGGTTATTTGATCGTCCTGTTGCCGATCGCGTACGCACTTGGATGCATCGCTTCCCAACGCGCGCTCCGGCTTGTGGCGTGGACGACGCTTGCGCTCGGCCTTGTCGCGCTCGCGTTGACGTTCTCGCGCGCCGGCTGGATGGGATTTGCCGGCGCCTTTGCGTTCCTGTTGGCGACCCGCGTCCGCCACGGCCTGCGGGCGGCTGCGATGGTTATCGTCGGCGGAACGATCGCTGTCATACTCCTGTTCAACGCTCACCACAACCCAAGCGAAGATTACACCCGTCTTTCGATTTGGCAGACGGCCCTAGGGATTATCGACCGTTTTCCGCTCACCGGAGTCGGGCCGTTCAACTTTTCCAGGCTCTACGCGCTGCTGCGGTCGCCTGACGGCGACCCGACCGCTTTTCATGCGCATAGCCTTTACCTAACGTTCTTCGTCGAATTCGGAATCGTCGGCTTGGCGGCGGTTGGGTGGACGCTTTGGCGTTTTGCCCGCGAGTTGCGACGGCGCGTCGCGCAGGCGCCGCCGGCGGCCGCGTTTTTGGCGCTAAGCGTGGCGGCGGGACTGGTCGGCGTTGCCGTGCAAGGCCTCATCGATACCGTGAGCGTGGTGATTTTTGGGTTGTGGATGCCGGCGATGGGTTTGGCGCTGGCCGCTGCGAACGGCGGCGAACCCGGCCCGACGACCGAGGGGTGATGCGGTCCAGACGAGCCATGGCCGCGATCGGGATGCTGCTTGGCGCCGCCTGCAACCCCCAGCCACCCAAGGCGACGCCGTCGCCCTCCGCCCCCGCCCGCCCCCGCGCGACGGCCACCCCGCTGGTCTTGAAAATCACCGGGCGGGGGACTGCCAACCGGCCCGTCCGCCTCTTTCAGCAAGTCCACAACCACATAGAATACGATCTGCTGGCAAGCTCGTACGAGAGCAAGGGCCCTGCGGGTGCGGCGTTCGGCGTCTTTCGGGACGCGCGCGTCACATTTCGTGATACGAAGGGGTCGACGGTCGTGGCCAGGGCGCCCCGAGCCATCGTCGATCAGAGTGCGAATACCGTTACGCTCGTCGATGGCGTTCACGCTCGCACCTCTTCCGGGATGACGCTGGAGTGTACGCAGCTCGTTTACGAGCATGCGACCGGAATGCTCCACGGCACCGGAAACGTTGTCATCACGGATCCAAAAGGCTTTCGAGCTACCGGTTCGAGCTTCGATTCAGACCTTTCACTCACTCACATACGGATGCGATGAATCATCAGACACCAGCGATCAAGTTGCGCGGACTCGTCAAGCGCTACGGCGAGCGTGCCGTCGTGAACGGCGTTACCGCGGAAGTCGAGACCGGTGAGGTCGTCGGGCTTCTCGGTCCTAACGGAGCCGGAAAAACGACGACCTTCTACATCGTGGTCGGGCTGGTCAAACCCGACGGCGGGACGGTGTTCCTGACCAACGGCGAGCGCGAGATCGACTTGACCGGCGCCCCGATGTATGCGCGGGCCCGCAACGGCATCGGCTATCTCGCGCAAGAAAATTCGATTTTTCGCAAGCTCTCCGTCGGCGACAATATTCGGCTGATCTGGGAGCAGCGCGGTGTGCCCTACGACGAACGCGAGCGGCGACTGCCCGCGCTACTCGAAGAGTTCGGATTGCGCGCCTTCATCGATGCGCGGGGCGACAGTCTCTCGGGCGGCGAGCGGCGCCGCGTCGAGATCGCGCGCGCGCTGGCGCTCGAACCGGCCTTCTTGCTCTTGGACGAGCCCTTTACCGGCATCGATCCGATCGCAGTCGCCGACATTCAATCGATGATACGACAGCTGCGCGACCGCGGGCTCGGCATTCTCATCACCGACCACCAAGTCCGCGAGACGCTCGCGATCGTGGATCGCGCGTACATCTTGAACAACGGGCGCATCGAAGTCTCGGGCAGCGCGCAGGAAGTACTCGACTCGCCGATCGCGCGCCAGTTCTACCTGGGCGAAGGCTTCAGGCTCTAAAGTGTATACGGGCTCGAATGAGTGTCGAGTCGAGACACATGTGTGTTGCGTCGAGAGCGCTCGTCGCGGCACATCCATGTGCCGCTCCTGCTCTCGCCCCGTCGACTCGCTGCGCTCGCTCAGGACTGCGCATCGCGCAGGCGGCTAACGAAGTTTTGAAACAGCCATCCATGGCTGGCCCGAAAAAGTCGCGAAGTCTCGCCTCAACACACATGTGCCCCGACTCGCCACTCATTCGGGTCGGTAAACAGGTCCGATGAGATTCACGATTTTAGATCGGTACATGCTGACGGAGCTCGCGGGACCGTTCGTCTTCGGGCTTTCGGCGTTCATGCTGATCTTCGCGGCGACCGAAATTCTCAGCATCGGCAAGCTCGTCAGCAACGAGCACGCGCCGCTCTGGGCGGCGTTGGCGGTCTTTCTGTGGTCCCTCCCGTCGGATGTGGTCCTCGTGATTCCGATGGCGCTGCTGCTTGGGACGCTGCTTGCCGTACAGCGCCTTTCGGGTGAGAGCGAGCTCACCGCGATGAAGGCCTCGGGAATTACCTTTGGCCGGATCGTCGCGCCGCTGCTCGCGGTGGGCATCGTGATGTCGTTTGTAACGCTCTACCTCCAAGAGAGCGTGGTGCCGTATGCGAACGATCAGCTGACCGAGATCGAAGATGTTGCGATCAATCACGTGAGCGCTTTCAATCGCGACTTGACGGTTTCGGCGCCGCTTCCGGGCGGCGGCCGGCAGGTCACGATCGCTACCGCGTACGAGCCGCATTCGCGCGCGCTGCTGCATGTTACGCTGATTCAGTACGACAACCATAACGATCCGCGCCAGGTCGTCTTCGCCGACCGGGCCGAATTTGCAGTTGACAAGTGGACGCTGCAGAACTCGAGCGTGTATCGCTTCAATCCAGATGGGACGACGCTTGCAGAGCCGCGAATCGCGCAACAGGAGGTCGAAATAGGCGAGAAGCCAACGGATCTCATGAAGCGCATGAGCAATGACGATCCCGAGAATATGAGCCGAACGCAAATCGCGGACGTCGTGCGTTCGGGACAACTGACCGAGACCGAACTGCGTAAATACGTTGCCACGTACCAGGAAAAGCTGGCGCGTCCGTTTGCGTGCTTCGTCTTCATTCTCATCGCCATCCCGTTCGGATTGCGCTCGATGCGCTCGAGCGGCAGCACCAGCTTGGGGTTCGGGCTCTCGCTCGCGATCGTGTTCGTCTACTACGTCGTCATGACGATCTGCTCGTTTGCCGGCGAAGCATTTCTCCCGTTCGCCTGGCTCTGGGCATGGATTCCGAACTTGCTCTTCACGGCGATAGGCTTGATTCGATTGCGGCGCGCCGCGCTCGTATGAACTTCGTCGAAATCATCCGCGGCATCGGCAACGTCGCGTTCGTCATGGCGCTTGCCGGAACGGTCGCTTACGTCGGCGATCGCGTCGGTCATCAAGTCGGGCGGCGGCGGCTCACGCTTTTTGGAATTCGGCCGCGGTACACGTCGACGATCGTCGCCATTGCAACCGGCGTGGTGATCGGACTCGTAGTAACGCTCGTGGCGATCTTCGCTTCGGAACAGGTAAAGACGGCGTTCTTCAAGCTCAACTCGATCAATCAGCAGATTTCCGAGCTCCAAGCGCGCCAACGCGATCTCGAAACGAAGGTCAATACGGGACGGCTCGTATTGCCGGTCGATACGCTGATGGTGCCGTTCTACCGCATCATCTCTCAATCGGCGACGTCGGCGCAACGATTGTCGACGATTCGTGAGTACTACCGCTTCGCGATCAAGTACGTCAACGCGACCTATCCGCGATTCGGCCTCAAGCCCTACCGCGACTCGTCGGACGCGGACAAGAAACTTAACGACCTGGCCAACGATCTGACGACCGCCGCCAAGCTTTCGCAGGCCAACGTCATGTTGACGGTTACCTCGGATCAGAACCTGTTCGAAAACGATCAAATTCATTTCGCGATCAACGAGACGCAAGACTCGCGAATATTTCAGAAGAACCAGGTCATCGCGCAGCTCGTGATTCCAGGCAAGAGCGGTGCCAGCATCAACATCGCCCTCATTCAACTACAAAACTACGTCGAGATTACGGCGCGGCGGATGCATCTGCCATCGTTTTTATCCGCGATCCAACCGGTCCAGTTGATTCCCAGCGTCCAACAGATGCAAGAACGCATCGCCAAGCCCGGCACCTATTTGCTCACGGCCTTCGCCGCTTCGGACTTCTATCCGCATCTCGGCGGAATTCCGATCGTCATCGTGCTCACGCAGCAGCCATGAGCGCCGCGACGGCAATCGTCGGAGTGGATCCCGGCCGGAGCAAGGCCGGCTACGCGTTGCTGGAGTCATCGGGGGCGGTCGTCACCGCCGGCATCGAGCCTATCGACCGCTTGCAAGCTCGTTTGAGCGCCCTTATCGAAGGGCGGCAGGTGCAGGCGATCGCTCTCGGGCGGGGCACCAACGCTCGTCCGATCAAGGCCGCGCTCGAGGTGCTGGGGCTTCCAATTTATCTCGTCGACGAGTTCGAGACGAGCCGCGTCGCTCGCGACCTCTACTTCATCGACCACCCGCCGCGAGGCTGGCGACGCCTAGTGCCCCTCGGTCTCCAGCTCCCGTCGCGCCCGGTCGACGATTACGCTGCAATCCTGATAGCCCGGCGCTTTCTCGCAAGGGGAGCGGAGGCCCAACCTTTAATCTAAACAGCCCGCGTCGGCGTTCCGAAGTCCATAATTGCAGCCACTCGCCGATTCGAACGTCAGGGGAAGCGGAGGACAAGTGCGTCGGGTTGTCGAGATCGTGGCAGCTGCAGCGCTGGTGGTAGCGCTACCTTCCGCGATAGCTCGCGCGACGGCATCGCCGATGCTCGCCGGAGCTTCCGATCTCGGTTCGCAAGTGATGTTGCGCCTCTTCGGTGAGACGTCCGACTCGAGCGCATCCTTTGCTGCTGTGCAGGGCGACCGCGTAGGTGAATCACCCTTCCACGAACTTGCGCTGCAAGTGCACCCGTCGGGCGGCGCACCATATCTGGCGAACAGCGCGCCGGCGTTCGCGCAGGATCGTCTTACGCTGCGCGATTTGGATGCTACCCGCAGCGACGTTCGCTTCTCGCCCGTCACGCTTTCGCACGACGATGTGATTGCGTTCGTTCCGTCCGGCACGCCCTTTACCGTGCCGTATCAGCCGGTCGCGCCGCTGCCGAGCATCTCGCCCGCGCCGGGAACGCTAGCGTTCGCGCCGCCCAGCACGTCGGCTGGAGGTAACGACAACGTTGCACACCCGACCCGCGCCGCATTCGCTCCAACGAGCACGCAGATCGGCGCCGTTCGTTTTGAAGGCCGCGACGGTTCCACGGACGTACAGACGCCGCAGCTCAATCTGAACGATACTGCCTCGTCCGGAGCGGGTACGAACTTCAACGTGCGCGCCGGTAAGCATAATCTCAGCGTCAACCTTTCGGGCGCTTACGATCAAGTGACCGGCGGCGGCAACGACTTCTCCGTTTCTACGTTGAACGCGGGCTCGTTGCAGGTGCCGGGCAGCTTGCCGCTCGTGGGTCCGACCGATGCCGGCCTCAATCGCCCTTCCCTCGGTGCGGGTCTGGCGGTACCCGTCATCCACGGTCTAACGTTGAAGTTGAACTACGCGGCCGAACGTCTCTATAACGCATCCGGACTTCCGGGTCTCACGAACCTCGACGCGGTGAATAACACGTACGGCGGCCGCTTGACGTTCAACCTTCCCGACACTTCGAGCTTCCTCTCGATCTCGGCATACCAAGACCGTTTTAACGACAGCCTTCTTCCGATCAACGGATCCACGCAGACGCGCGAGGACATAAACTTTACCGTAAAGTTCTAGTGTCCAGGAAATGTCTTTGCGGCTGATCTTAGGCGCGCTCGTCGGCGCGCTGATTTTTGCGTTCGGAGCCATCCAGCTTGCGTCTAGCGCACTCACTTCCACGGCCGCTGCGCCGGGGACGCTGCCGAAGCACGTTCCGCTGCGTCTCGGAGTTGCGGTCTATCGCGTGCTCGACCGCGTGGCACCGGCGCCCTACGTCGAAGCGAGTCTCGCGCAAGAGGCGCTCGCCCGCGGCGACGCCGACGCTGCCGAGCATTTTGC
>JBARKF010000215.1:0-2886 GCA_049800655.1 Candidatus Cybelea sp. | reverse complement strand
CGAAATCGTGTTGGAGGCATCGATCAGCGTTTGCGCGACGCCGGCGTCTGCATTGATGACCGCGAGCTTCAACTGGCGCTTCGTCGCATTCATGCCGAAATTCTTGAGCAACGGCTGGGTAACGGCGAGATTCAACGCCGCCAAATACGACGGATTAAACGCGTTGAAGCTCGTGTTGTTGTAGGTGCGGCTCTGCTGAATGTCGGCCTGATAGGTCGTCCCGTTCTCGGTTTGTCCATTCACGCCGTACTCGAAGGCCGACTGGTGTTGGATGATGTTGCCGGGACCGGTCGTAGGTGGGATGTAGGGACCGTAATGGCCGAGCTCGCCGGGACCAGCGGCGAGAAAGTTCTGCGGCGGGGTGACGGAAAAGTTCGATTGCGGTTCTAAGTGCAGCGCGACGTCGTACGCGCCCTTCGTTTTCACGACGTTGTAGCGTGCAACTCGGAAGTTTGAGGCCGAGACGGCCAAGTTCGGATTCTTGACCAGCGCCATCGCGATCGCGTCTTGGAGCGAGATCGCGACGAAGGGCTGCTGTGTGACGCCGATGATGTGTGCGCCGGTGGGCGCGGCTTGTGGTGCGCGGTATCCCGGCGCGACGCTCGGGACCGGCGGCAACATCAGCGTTGGAATCATTGTCGGAATCACCGTACGACCCGACAACGAATCACCCGGGTCGGCGGAGATGCGTTGCGAGGGCAACACAGCAGCCGCCAGCGCCGTCAACGCGACCAGCGCCGAGAGCGTGCGAGCCTTGAGCGAGGTCATTCCGACAGCGCCACGCCGATGCGCGGCCGGCGCAAGAGCAGCACCAAGGGCGCCAGGCAAAGCGTGATCACCGCGACCCAGCGCGAGGTGTCCGCGTAGGACTCGACGGCCGATTGCGACTCGACGAGCACCGCGAGACGCTGAATCGCGACGCGATTCTGCACGCCGCCTTGAAGCTGAACGTACTGTGCGGTCGGCGGATGCGCGAGCGTCTGACTGCTCGCGAGCTCGGTCTGATGCACGGTGAACCCGCGCACGAGGAGCGTGATGAGGATCGCTGCAGCGACGCTTCCGCCGATTTGCCGCGACAGATTGAAGAAGGCGGCCGTTGCCGGGACATGTCTATCCGGCACGCTTCCGATCACGGCCACGGAGAGCGGGACAAAGATCTGCGCCAGTCCGATGCCGCTAAGGATCAATGGGAAGACCAGGCTGTGGAAATCCGAGACGGGTGTCGTGATGCTGCCCAGCCACCAGTTTGAGATCGCGAGCAGAACGAACCCGACCGCCGCTTGGAGCCGCGCGTCGACGATCCCGCGCTGCGTCAATATCGCCGTGAGCGGCGTGAAACAGAGGACGGCGCCGGCGCGGATCATGACGGTGGCACCGGAGAGCGTCGCGGTGAAGCCGAGCGAATTGATCAGATACTGCGGCAAGATGATGATCGAACCGTAGAGGCTGACACCGAGAACGGCGCCAAGGATGCTGCCCGCTGCAACCTGCCGCAGCTTGAAGACCCGCAGATCGACCACGGGAATTGGCGAGCGCAGCGTCCACACGATGAACCCCGCCAAGCCGGTAATCGAGAAAAAGGTGAACCAGCGAATCCGCGCGTCGTCGAACCAGTCGTACTGCTGGCCATTTTCGAGCACGAACTGCATCGAGCCCAAGCCGACGCACATCAGAATCAGGCCGATCCAGTCGAGCTTGCGATAGTGCCCTTCGACCGGGTTACGTAGAAAGTTCCAAATCAACGTCGCGGCCACGATGCCGATCGGGATGTTGACGAAGAAAATCCAGTGCCAGTTCCAGTTATCGGTGATCCATCCACCGATGACCGGGCCGAGCGCCGGCCCCACGATCACGCCGAGCGCGAAGACGGCTTGCGCCTTTCCTTGCTCTTTGAGGCCGTAGGTATCGCGCAAGATCGCTTGCGATGTCGCGATCAGTCCGCCGCCGCCGAGCCCTTGAACCAACCGCCAGAAGACGAGCTGGCCGAGGCTGTTGGAGAGGCCACACATCAGCGACGCAATCGTAAAGAGGACGATCGAGCCGAAAAAATACTGGCGCCGGCCGAAGCGCGCGGCAAACCACGGGTTGAGCGGGATTACCACGACGTTGGCGATCAGGTAGGCCGTGACGACCCAGGCGCCGAGATCGACGCCGACGCCGAAGTTGCCTTGAATGTTGGGGAGCGATACGTTGACGATCGTGACGTCGATGATCTCCAGCAACGTCGCGGTAATCACCGCAATGCTGATGATAGCCCTCCGCCAGCCGTGCTCGACGACTGGGCTTTCGTACGCGCCAAACAAGAGGCGTTACTTCACTCTTACGTAGGTTTCGACGCTCATGCCGGGCCGCAACGGCCGGTCGGCGCTTTGGTCGTCGACCTCGATGCGCACCGGAATGCGCTGCGTCACTTTCACGAAGTTTCCACTGGCGTTCTGGGCGGGAACGAGGGCGTAAGTATTCTCGGACGCCGGGTTGATCGACGCGACGTGTCCGTGAAACGTCACGCCTTTATACGCGTCAACGCGAATGTCCGCGTGCTGCCCAACGCGCATCCTGCCCATCTGGGTCTCTTTATAGTTTGCGGTGATGTAGACGCGATGCGGCACGACCGTCAAGAGCGTGATGCCCGCGCCGATCGTCTGACCGACTTCGACGTTCTTCTCGCCGATGTAGCCGTCGGTAGAGGCGTAGATGCGCGTGTAGTTCAGGTTCTGATGCGCGAGATAGAGCTGCGCCTTCGCGGCTTCGACTTGACTTGGATCGGCGGCCTGTGCGAGCTTGCCTTGCGCGGTCGTCACCGCGCCAGAGGCCTCCGCGACGCCGGCTTGAGCGGCGGTAACGCGTCCCTGCGCGGCTGCGACGGTCGCCTCGGCGACGCCGACC
>JBARKF010000214.1:0-3242 GCA_049800655.1 Candidatus Cybelea sp. | reverse complement strand
GTGCCAAGACCCAGTGGCCTAATTGGGGCAGCCCTACTGTTTGGCAGCAGTACATAATAGGCTTCAACGACTCTAACGACACCGCGTCGTTCGGCTGGCAGATCGATAATTGGCCTTCGGCCGAGCTGGCCACGGTGTTGAAACTCCCGAGCGGCAGCGACCTGATCAATCGGGGGGGCTCCCTGCTCACGCTTCCGGAGCACGGTCCTATTATTCCGTCGGGATACACTCTTTATATTCAACTCGCGAACGATCCGGAAACCGCCAACATCATCGGCGTTATCTTTGACGTAATTGACAACAAGGGTCATCACTCGAGCAGCGATTGGATGGCGC
The DNA here is from genome assembly GCA_049800655.1 of Candidatus Cybelea sp. Lineage (GTDB taxonomy): Bacteria > Vulcanimicrobiota > Vulcanimicrobiia > Vulcanimicrobiales > Vulcanimicrobiaceae > Cybelea. The sequence continues at coordinate 2,906 of JBARKF010000214.1, read as the reverse complement.
TCGCAGGGCAACCAATCAGCAACCTGTCCGACCAGTGGATCGTACCAGCAATGCTCGCACCGATCGTCGCGGTTCAAATGAATATTGTCGGACCCGATGGCGGCGCGATCACGTTGCTCCAGTCCGGCGGAGGAACTATCACATATAGAGCCATCAGCGAGCTATACGTACAGAACGAACAACCGTCCGCGCTTGCTTACGGTGGTCACACCGAGGAAGAGTCTAACGCCGCATACGGCGCGTTGTCGGCCGGACCGAGTTCCACGCTTGTCCAGTCGTTCAGCACCCCCGCACTAGTGTTCCCGCCCGGCGGTCCTGTAGCGGCGACCTACGTGAATAACGCAAACGAGACTCAAGTCTTCGCAATAGGGTTGGACGGGCAACTTTATGCGTTCTCGATCGAGAACGGGGAAGGCCCAACACCCATAGGTCAGGCGGGAGCCACGGTGGGGACAGGCATCGCGGTGTCGGAGCAGTTCGGCGCAGGCGGGTTCGGCGTGTACGATCTTTTCGTGGTCGGAGTCAACAACCAGTTGCAGGTTTACTCGAACGACATTTACGGCGACTGGAGCGGCCCCGTCGGCATCTCGCCGGAGGGTGTCGTGGCTTTGGGCAGCGGATTGGCGGCTTGTCAGCAGTTTGGCGTGCCTGATCAGACCGACGTATTCGTGGTAGACATCACAGGGACGCTAGTTGTGTATTGGAAGAAGGGCAACAAGCCAGGCTGGAAAGGTCCACACGCAATCTCTGCTCCAAACTTTGCCCCAACGGGGGCTCCTATCGCTGTATGCCTCCGGAACAGCACCCAGACCGATGTATTTGTCATCGACAGCGCAGGCCGGCTTAACGTTGCCTCGGTGGTCGGCGCCGGGGTAGCATGGAGTGGTCCGTCTGCAATCTCGGCCGCAATTTTCCCCCCGGGGGCGAACCTCGCCGCTTCTCAGCAGTTCGGCCTTAACAACCAGACCGACGTGTTCGTAGTCGATAACGGTGGTCGTATCAATGTGTTCTGGGCTGAGGGCGTCGGAGAGTGGAGCGGTCCGAACGAGATCGGCGCCGCGGGCTTAGCGAAGCCCGGAGCTCCGCTGATCGCGATGGAACAGCTCGGTAGCGACAATCAGATCGACCTGTTGTGCGCCGGTAACGACGGTCAGATTCACCTGTTTTGCACTAAAAACGGCAGTGCCTGGGAGCCCCCGTCGCCTCCGTTGAGTGCGACGCTTACACCTCCTAGATCCGTTCCTCCCGGAGCCTTCCTAGCGACCGCGGCGCAGTCTAGTGTGCCGAACCGCACCGACATCTTTTTCATTAACAACGCCGCCCAGCCGATCATGTTATGGGTCGTGAATGAAGGCGGCTGGCAGTATGGCGGCATCTTGTGATGGATTTGAGCGAGCTAGCGCTCCGGCAATGTTCCACGAGTTGCGCGGTGGGCTCGTGCGGCAGCTGCCACGCGCCTTCAGTTACAAAGCAAACAGTTCCCTAAGCTTACAAGCTAGACGGTGCTATGTGCTGCACCGCGAGGGCCTAAAGCCGTTCTTTGTACTAGACCAGGCTGGCCAACTGCTGCAGAATACGCCGCCTAGAGAGTTCCCGGTCGTTGAACAGGACCTCAGCGGGCAGTCAAAACCGCACACCTAATATAGGGGCGCCTCGGGCACGCCAAGGGTGGCAACGCGAACGGCGCTGCCATGGGATCCTCAAGCCCTGGTCGTTGGCAAAATGTACCACCCTGGGCGAGTGCCCACCGACTCGGCGGTGACGTGCAGCAGCGCCGAGCCATTCCGCACCTTCGTCGAAACCGAGCTGGCCAATCGGCGCAACGCTGTGGCGATCTATCAAGATCTGGTCGAACACCATAGGCCACTTTTGGCCGATTCTGTGTTCCCGTTGGCGCTAGCGAGAAGCGGCTCACTACACCGTTCACTATGCACGCGCCAAGGCTGGCGGTGCGGACGTTGACCTGAAAGAATCCGGCCTGGCGGCGGAATCGAGGGCCGATGAGGATTCCTGTCTAAGAGACGAAACCGCGATGAAAACGGAGACGCTATTAAGCCTGGCGATAGCGCGGGAAGTTCATACTTCTTACGCTTGCGAACCCCTGGGCATGCGTTACGAGGAGGTACCGACGTGAAAGTACAACTCGGCGCGGTTTGGCATTTCAGCCTTGCCGTCAGAGACCCGGAGAAGAGCGCGCAGTTTTGGACCAAGAACTTCGATCTGCAGGAAATGTTCCGGTCCGATGACGGCATCGGGCTAACGAACGACGCGATTATCATCGGGTTCTTCAAAGGCACACCACATCCGGACACGATCGACCACATGTCGTTTCACCTCGACAGTATGCGCGCGCTGCACGAAGCGCTCGAGACGTTGAAGAAAAACGGCGTAGAACTGGAAGATCCGGGCGACGAGATCGGCCCTGCAGCGCCGGGCTCGCCGCATATGGGCCTGTGGTTTCACGATCCGGATGGGTATCGCTGGGAGCTCTCGGTTCAAAACGGTGCCCGCGAGCACTAACCGCGCAGCGCTAACGACGCTCAATAGCATTTTTCGAAGAAAACCGCCCTCGCCGCTACCCGGCGAGTTTTGCGGAATCCGTTAGAAGGAGCCTTCCCCTCGTAACCGCTTCGTCGCCGGCGCGTTGCCTTTAGCGTCCGGCGCGAGCGCCGACGGCGAAGCGATCGATTCTTATATTACTTGTTACCAGCGGGGAAGACGAGGGCGTCCTCCGGGCCTTCCAGGACGCCGGCGCCGATGGAGTACTTGATCTGCGGGCTTCCCAGCAGCTTCGCAAATTCAACGCTTTGATTGCTGATGTCAGCCTGCCACGTTGCAGTGTGAGAGCTGTTCCACGAGCCCGATACCGGGTCGGCGAAACCGGTCATCCTTGCAATCGGGCCGCC
>JBARKF010000213.1:0-7674 GCA_049800655.1 Candidatus Cybelea sp. | reverse complement strand
CCCCCGCCTCTTGACTATCGCTCCGCAGGTAGCCCGCCAGGATGGGACTAAGTCAGCAGCTTCCCCACACCCGAATTTCCCCTCTTCTCGAATAGGAGTTTTTAGTGAACGGACCCATCAAACTTATGGTGCCGTTGGTAGCAACGCTGGCCATCGCAGCGTGTAGCGGCACCTCTTCCACGATGCCCGGAACCGCCGGCTCATCAACCGTACAGCCGATGGCGCGCTCGCCGTTGCCCGAGTGGATGATCAGGAATCAGGCACACGCAGAGTGTCCAATGGTCACCCGCCAACCGACGTGCACCGCGCTGCGCGTCAACGGCATTACCCAAAATGCCAGTCCGAGCGGATGGCTTCCGTCGGACCTGCAAACGCGTTATAACACGCCTTCGAAAACCGACGGTAAAGGTCAGATCGTCGGGATCGTGGACGCGTACGACAACCCGAACATCGCCTCGGATCTCGCCGCCTACCGCTCGGAGTTCGGTCTCGGCAAGCCGAAATTCAAGAAGTTCAATCAAAACGGCCAACAGAGCGGCTACCCATCGGGAAGCACCGGTTGGGGCACCGAGGAGGACCTTGACGTCGATATGGTCTCCGCGGTTTGCCCGAAGTGCACGATTTATTTGATCGAGGCCAACAGCTCCAATTCGACCGACCTCGATACGGCCGAGCAAACCGCCGTAACGCTTGGCGCGCACATCGTCAGCAATAGCTGGATCTGCTACGGCTCGAACAGCTGCGTCGATACGAACGACTTCTCGGCAAAGAACACGCTCTACCTCGCCGCCTCCGGCGACGACCGTTATAACGAGAACGGCAACCCCGAGTCGCTCGGAAACGTCGTTTCGGTCGGCGGCACACAGCTCGCCAAGAGCGGCTCGACCTACAGTGAGAGCGCTTGGAGCGACGCCGGCGGCGGATGCTCGAACAACGGCAGCGGCGTGGGAGTCACCAAGCCCTCGTGGCAGCACGATCCCAGCTGCACCTACCGCACCGACTCCGACGTCTCGTCGGAAGCCGGTTGCGCGCCCGGCGTCGCGGAGTACGATACGTACGGCGGTCCGGGATGGATCCAGGAATGCGGTACGAGCGCAGCGTCGCCGCTGAACGCGGGCGTCTTCGCGCTCGCGGGTAACGCCAGCACGCAAGATGCCGCGAAGAACTTCTGGACCCAGAAGAAAAAGAAATACAAACACGATCTTCACGACGTCACCACCGGCGAGAACGGCTCGTGCAGCGGCAGCTACCTTTGCACCGCCGTCCCGGGTTACGACGGACCTACCGGCTGGGGAACGCCCAACGGCATCGCCGCTTACTAAACGTCAGCATTCTGCCAACGAAAACGGAGGCGGCGTTTCCAGCGCCGCCTCTTGCTATTGCTCGTCCGGAATGCGAAGGTCGGCGCGTTGATGCAAGAAAAACCAGCGTCCCTTCGGCGCCTCGATCGGCACGAATGCGCGAGGCTTTTGGGCAAAGTCGAAGCAATCGCCCGCGGGCGAAGCCGCGCGCCGGTCGGCGGCGGCAAGCTGACCGAGGTCGAAGAGATCCTCCGCAAACCGTAAGACGCTGGCCGTCTCGTAGTGGACGTGCGAGACGTAGTTCTTTTTCGCATACGGCGAGATCACGAGCAGCGGAACGCGAAAGCCGACGCCATCGTAGTCTTCAAATGGCGGCGGAGCCGGATCGTATAAGCCGCCCCAGTCGTCCCACTGCGCGAAGATCGCGGTGGAATCCCAGAACTTGCTCTTGCCGATCGTGTTGACGAGTGCGGCCACCCACGATGGCCCAAAGCCGCCGCCGCAGTTGGTGTGATCGGAGTTCGCGCAGATCGGCGTGATCCAGGTAAAACTCGCGAGCTTGCCGGCCGGCACGTCCGTGAGAAAATTCTTCTGCGGCGTGACGACGTCTTTCGCCCAGTCGGGTCCGTCGTAAATGTGTCTCACCGCTTGATAGGCAGACCAGACGGCGCCGAAACCGCTCGACGGTGTGTCGTACTTGCTGGTGTAGAAGCGCCAAGGGAGCCGGGCCTTGTCGAGCTCGTCGCCGAGCGTCTCGTAATCGAAGCAGGGCAGCTGCAACGGGCCGTACGTCCGGTCCTTCGTGATCGTATTCACGGTGTCGCTCGGTCCCGGCTCGCATCCCCATGGACCGTTCGGCAGATCGACGCTCGACTCTGCCTGTGCCGCGATTACATATTGGTGCGCGACGAAGCTCTCGTCAAGCTGGGACTGGAACATGCGATCGGCGAGCACCCATTCGTGCGCCATGTCGAAATATGGCTTCGATTCTCTGTGCGGTACGTAGACGTATTGACCGTTGTGCGGACCATCGTATTGGATCTCGCGGTTGAAGCCGTCCATGCGGCATTTCGTTCCGGGAAGCTTCCCGGTTCCGTCACACGCCTCGAACATCGCCCTTGCGGAATGGTCGATGTCGTACTTATCCGCGAGGCCAATCGGCTTGAGCTCGATCGTTTGGCCCTTGGCGTTTTTGCCGCTCGAAACCGTATACGCACCAGGATAACCATAAAAGAGATTGTTGAAGCTGCGGTTCTCTTGAATGATGTAGACGACGTGGCGGATCTTGCCTGCGCCGCTTGGCGAAAGCAGCAACGGATCGCTTTGCTGGGAAGGTAGCGCGAAGCGAGCGCCCGGCGAACAGGCGTTCATCGCCAGCGCAGCAGAGAATATGCCCGCGTGGAACAAGCATCGTCGCGCCACGCGGATTCGCTATACCGTTGCGGGACGATCTTCCTTCGAGCGGGAAACTACGGGCTTTCCGGACGACCCACGAAGAGGAGCACTTGTGAACGGTTTCTTCAAGCTCGCGGCGCCATTGCTTTTAGCTGTCGCGGCCGCGGCGTGTAATGCCGGAGGCTCGTCAACGCTACCGAGCGCAGCCGGCCAATCGGCAGAGTACAATCGCTCGATCCCTCAATGGCAGGCAACTGGCGCAGCGCACCGCGCGTGTCCGCAGGCGCGTCCCGGTTGGGAAGAGTGCGACCTGCTCGTTGCGGCAACGAAGATGAGCCCAGCCGTTGCCGGTTGGGGCCCCGCCGATCTCCAGGCCGCCTATAATCTGCCGTCGTCGAAGAAAGGCCAAGGCGTCATCGTGGCGATCGTTGATGCGTTCGACAACCCGAACGTCGCATCGGATCTCGCAGTTTACCGTAAGTACTTCGGATTGCCGAAGGCGAAGTTCCATAAGTACAACCAGATCGGACAGGAGGGGCATTACCCCAAGGGCGATCCGGGTTGGGGCGGCGAGATCGATCTCGACGTGCAAATGGTCTCGGCCGTCTGCCCGAACTGCACGATCTATCTACTCGAAGCTAAAACGAACAGCTCGCGCAATCTCTACGACGCGGAAGAAGCAGCGGTGAAGCTCGGCGCGACGATTATTTCGAACAGCTGGGGCGGCGGCGGCGGCAACCCGACGCGAGGCGCCTTCAACACGCCGGGCATCGTCTATCTCGCAAGCGCGGGCGACGGCGGCTACGGCATGCAAGACCCGGCGGATTTCCAAAACGTCGTCTCGGTCGGCGGCACGTTGCTCTCAAAGACCAGTTCGGGGTACGCCGAGCGGACCTGGCCCGACACCGGTTGCGGCTGCTCAAAGGTCAATAAGCCCAAGTGGCAGCACGATCCGGATTGCAACAAGCGAACGGGGAACGACGTTTCCGCCGTCGCGATGAACGTCGCCAGCTACGACACCTATCATTCTAGCGGCTGGGGTACGGCCGGTGGGACGAGCGTTTCCTCGCCGTTGCTCGGCGGCGTCTTCGGACTTGCGAACAACTCCGCCAAAGAAGACGGCGGCAGAAACTTCTGGCAGCTGAGCAAGAAAGAACTCAAGAAGGATCTGCATGCGATCACGACCGGCGGCGTAATGGGCTGCCCGCCGAGTCTTTCGGGAACGTATCTCTGCATGGCCGGAACGGGAGAGTACGGACAGTACAGCGGCCCTGCCGGGTGGGGAACGCCGAACGGCATCGGCGCATTCTAAAAGAGCGAGGTTTCGTGTTTCCATCGTCAATCGGCGCGCGGATTGCGCTCGCAGCAGTCGTGATGTTCGTCGCGGCTTGCTCGAGTGAGGCCGGCGCGCCGAACGTGCCGGTCCGTGCGCCTGCTGCGGTACGCCGCGTGACGGCGAGTCCGATCGCGCACGTCGTCTTCATCATTCAAGAGAATCGCTCGTTCAATAATCTCTTCATGGGATTTCCCGGCGCAAATACCCAAAGCTACGGTTACGATACGAACGGCAACAAAATTCCACTGCACTCGCAGAGCCTGGCGACGACGTGGGATATCGATCACTCGTCGTATTCGTTCTTCATTGACTGCGACGGAACCGGAAGTCTTCCAGGCACCGACTGCAAGGACGATGGCTGGAACAACGAGCAAGCCGGTCTGGGACACCCGGCAAACTTTGCGTATGCTTACGTTCCGAAGAAGCAGATCCCGTCGTATTGGACGTTGGCGCGACAGTACGTGCTTGCCGATGCGATGTTTGCGTCGAACCTTGACGGCAGCTTCGTGGCCCACCAGTATGCGGTTGCCGCGTACGCGAGCCATACGGTCGACAGCCCTTCGGTCGAGTGGGGTTGCGAGGGCATCCAAGGCGACGCCGTCCCCACGCTCACGAAAAAGCGCGCCTACGGTGCATCGGTCTTCCCCTGCTTCGACAACCCGACGATCGGAATCGACGTCGATAAAGCCGGCCTGAGCTGGCGTTTCTACGCCGGACGCGTCACCGATCCCGATGGGATTTGGTCCTCGTACCAGGCCGACCGCAACGTCTACAAAGGCCCCGATTGGAAGGCCGACGTGATCAGCCCTCCGGCGCAGTTCCTCACCGACGTCAAGCACGGAAAGCTCGCGAACGTCACGTGGATCGCGCCGACGCTGACGGCGTCCGATCACCCGGGTTTGAATGCGAGTGAGGGTCCGGCCTGGGTAGCGAGCCTCGTGAACGCCGTCGGCACCAGCAAATTCTGGAGCTCGACCGCGATCTTCATCATGTGGGACGATTGGGGCGGCTGGTTCGACGAGGTACCACCCGTCTTTGAAGATTACGACGGATTAGGCTTCCGCGTGCCGTTGATCATCGTTTCGCCGTATGCCAAACAAGGTTCCGTAACGCACGTCCAATACGAAACTTCGAGCGTCCTTCGATTCATAGAAGACAACTTCGGTTTGCCGCAGCTTTCGAAGAGCGACGCGCGCGCGAACGATCCGGCAAACGATCCGGCAGCTTTCGATTACGGCCAGTCGCCGCGACCCTTCAAGAAGGTCAAGGGCGACAAACCGGCGGCGTACTGGATGCATCTCGATCGGGAGCCGCGGCCGCACGGCAAGCCGCTGGGGATCATCGGTGATGACTAGAGGCGTCGTACTCGTCGCTGCATTGGCGGTCGCAGGATGCTCGTCGCAGCCAGCCTCGCCGACCTTGCCGATAAACGATCTGCACCGAGCCGGTCGTTTGACTTTGGCGAGCCCGATCAAGCACGTCGTCTTCATCATTCAGGAAAACCGGTCGTTCAACAATCTCTTCATGGGGTACCCCGGCGCGACAACGCAAAAGTACGGCTACGACACCTACGGCACGAAGATTAAGTTGGTGCCGATCGATCTCAAAACGGAGTGGGACATCGACCACTCGTCGAACGCGTTCTTTGAGGCCTGCGACGGGCCGCCGAGCAAACTTCCCGGCACGGATTGCAAGATGGACGGATGGAACAACGAGGTCGCCGGCTTGCATCATCCGCCGAATCCCGCGTATGCCTACGTGCCGCGGGGTGAGATCAAACCCTATTGGCAGATGGCACGCGAGTACGTGCTCACCGACAATCTCTTCGCCTCGAATCTCGACGCGAGTTTCGTCGCGCATCAGTATGCAGTCGCCGCGTACGCGAGTGCAACGGTGAACGGTCCGGAGGGTCCGTGGGGATGTGAGGGCGGCAAGCCCGACAAGACGCCGACGCTAACGCCGGCGCGGTCGATCGGCAAAAGCATCCGCACCTGTTTTGACTTTCCGACGCTCGGCGACACCGCTGACAAAGCCGGGCTGAGCTGGCGCTTCTACGCCGCTGGGATTTACGACGACGGCGGCATTTGGTCGTCGTATCAGGCCGATCGCAAAATCTTTTACGGACCCGATTGGAGCGCCGACGTCATCAACCCGCCGGCGCAGGTTCTGACCGACATCGCTAAGGGCCAGCTGGCAAACATCACCTGGATCACGCCGACGTACCAAACGTCCGATCACGGAGGAATGAGCGCCGGGGCTGGGCCGGCGTGGGTGGCGAGCGTCGTGAACGCGATCGGCAAGAGCAAGCTTTGGCCAACGACTGCGATCTTCATTCTGTGGGATGATTGGGGCGGATGGTTCGATCCCGTCAAGCCCGTCTACGAGGATTTCGACGGATTGGGATTCCGCGTGCCGCTGCTAATCGTCTCACCGTACGCAAAACAAGGCTCCGTGACGCACGTGCAGTACGAAACCTCGAGCGTGCTTCGCTATATCGAAGATAACTTCGGCTTGCCGCAGCTCTCGAAGAGCGACGCCCGCGCCAGCGACCCAGCGAACGATCCGGCCGCCTTCGATTACGGGCAGTCGCCGCGCAAGTTCATAAAAATCGTCGGTGCGAAACCGGCGGCCTACTGGCTCCAGTCCGAGCGCGCCTCGCGGCACCAGGTCAAACCTCCCAACATCATCGGCAACGACTGAGGGAACCTCTTCAGAGGTTCCCTATTGTTTCTCGCTGATCGTCGTGCCGACCGGCGTCTCTGTTCGCGTAATCCGCTTCTCCGGCGCTCCGCCGTTGCGATACGGCCAGAGGTCGACGCTGCTGTGCCGCACGCCGCAGTACTCGTAATCGCCGCCCGCAACTTGTTTGCCGGCGATCGAAGTTTGTGCGACGTCGCAAGCGTTCTTTAGCGCGGTCACTCCGGTGATGTGGGCGGTCGTGCCCGAAACCGAGGCACGGTAGAGACAGGAAGCGTCGCGGTTGCCACACTTCTGATCGCCGAGGACAAGCGTCGAACCATCCCATGCGACGCCGCCGGGAAAGTAGATCGTGCCGCCCGTCAGCGCTACCTGCGAAAGCGACGTACCGCCGGACTTGAGCCGCGTAAGGAGATACGCGCCGCCCGTCGAGGATCCACTGACGTAAAGATTTCCCTTATCGTCGTAGGCGTCGAAATAGCAGTAGTGCAGCGCGCGGTTGCCGTAGGGTCTGGGAGTACCGCGAGCATTTTTGTAGACGAGAACCTCGCCGCCTCCGCTAAGGTCGAAGAGATTGGTGACCGCGAGATCGCCGGTCGACGGATTGACCGCGCAGCCGACCGGGTAGCCGGTGGGATCGGCTAAATCTGCAATCGCATTGGTTCCGCCGTGCGCGTACTCCAGAAGATTGAGCGAATTCGTGTTCGTAATCCAGACGTTGCCGGCTTTGTCGCTGCACTCGCCCTGCGGGCGGTTGAATCCGGTCAGCGTCCCCATCAACGCGAGCGACGGGAAAGCATACGCGTGCACCTCGAACGTTCCGGCGTCCGAAACGTAGAGCAACGACTTCGCCGTCGCCGCGGCGGGCGACATCCACGAGGTGCGCACTGCGGACCGCTGCGCGGCGATCGCGCGAGCCGGCAATGCAAGCGCCGAGGGCGAGCC
>JBARKF010000212.1:0-2191 GCA_049800655.1 Candidatus Cybelea sp. | reverse complement strand
GTAACGAGGTGAATCCGGTAATGAACGCGCCGATCGCGGCGGCAACGCCCAACGCCGGCTTCCCCAGCAACGCGGCAACGACCAGTGGGATCGCGACGCCGACCGTGCAGCGCAGCGCGTAGCCGGGTTCAAGCGCAGAACGGTCGAAGGTGCCGACCGTCGCGGCGAGCTCGCGCAACCACCTCAACAATGGCGACGCCCCGCAGAAAGGTACACCGTGCGACCTCCTCTGAACGAACCCGACGACCAAGAGCTCGAAGAACTCGTCGACGACGAAGATCGCGATCTGCTCGGTAGACCCGACGTTCCCGACGACGTCAAGGCCGAGATCACCGAACGGCTAGATCGATTTCGCGACGAAGTGTACGCCGACGAAATCGAGGACGGACCTCCGCCGGCCTAGACTTGCGCCGTCAGTGCGGCGCGTACGGATCCGGGAAACAGAATTTTTTGTTGCTGCACCTCGTTCCGTGATATACCGCTTTGATGTCGACTTCGGGAATGCGCGTACCGTAGGCCTTATTAATCGTATCAATGAACGCGTTGGCGACCAACGCGTAACCGGTATTTGAAGGATGGATTCCGTCTAGGCTCAAGATGCCACCCGGAACCGCGAGAAACGACGGGGGAGGCGGCGCGTGAATGTAGCCAAGCGTGCAACAAACACCGGGGTTGATCGATGTGGCGAGCTGGAAATATGGATTTGCCGGATTTCCGCTCGCCAGACCGTGAAAGATGGCGTGAACGTCGACGAGTGGAACGTGGGAGGCAGATGCCCCGTCATCGATGCCTTGATTGATCGCATTGTTTAGTGTTTGTATTTTCGCGGCAAACGCGGGCGTAATGTAGTTTGCTCCAAGGCCATTCGTCGGCTTGCAATGCGGCGCCGGAACCATACAGTTTAGGTTCAGCATGGGTCCGAATGGATTTACAAGAAAAGCTTGGCTGATGGCGAGTGTAGCGGGAAGCGTGAGGTATCCACAAGGAGCCGTTGTCGACGCGGGGACGCAGCCATTCGGCGTGAGAAGACCGTATTTTTTGGCGTACAACTCGGCAGTATTGAGGGGCATCCCGCCTAAATCGTAGAACAGACAAAGCGCGTACGAGTGGATCTTGCACGCGTTTCCGTTGATGTTCTTTGGGCCGGCGGCTCGCTGAAAATAACCTGTCTCCAGAATATCCGGCAGGTTGGCGACGACGACTTTTGCGCCGGCGCCTTCCAACGTTGCAACCGCCCTGCGCAGGTCCGACTCTGCCTGCCCGGGCGTTCTATTGCCGCCAACGAAGCGTCCGCCGCTTCCCATATATTTCAATATGTCATTTGCGCCTAGCCAGTACGTGGCAAGCGTTGGATGCAGCGAGGCGGCAGCGTTGACTTCGGTGAGATGGCCGCCGAGGTTCACGAAGTTGCGCAAGACCGGCCAGTACGTTCCGCTCTCCTCTTGGACGACGTCGCTGAGCAGCCCGGGAATCCCGGGCAGCGGCTTGCAGGTGTCGGTCGGAGGCAGATGGATCGTAATGGCTTCGTGCATCGTGAGACCAGGAACCCCAACATTGCGGATCGTCGTCGCGGTCGGGTTCATGCGGACCCGTGCCGACGGGCGCAAACGAAAGCCGGCGAGATTGAAGCTGCTATCGAACGTGCAGGGATCGGTGCCTTTGAACTGCCCGAACGTCGCGACCTGGCTCGAACCCGCAAGGACGATTTGGTTGTCGAGGCCGGGGGCTTGAATCAGCGGAAGCGGACTCTTTGCGGGATCGTACATGTCGGCGATTATGGTATCCAGCGGTAAACCCGACGCCTGTTCGTATAGAAGCGTCCACCAGCCGCTCTGCTGCGTAGGGCGAACAAACGTTCCCGGATTGATCGGGTTCTTGAGATTTGTAGCGCCTAAAAATCCGTCGGCTTGATATCCGGCGGTTAAACTATCGCCGACGCCGACGATGCGCGCAAGGATCGGCGAGCCGTCAGGCCGTTGGCCTCCGTTTCCCGGAACAAACGCAGCCGTTCCGCCGCCTCCGCCGCCACATGCGGCAAGCGCGGCGAGCCCGAGAACGGCGACTGATTTGGTGACGCGTGAAAAGCGCATACTCTCTACCTCTGAATTACAACGGGAAAACGTTTGGCGAGCCGATTCCGAACTGCAGTTGGAGCTGCGTCGCCTTGAGACCGCCGATCGCAAGACCGCAC
>JBARKF010000211.1:0-16574 GCA_049800655.1 Candidatus Cybelea sp. | reverse complement strand
CGGATTTGCCGTTCCCGGGACGATCTTTACGCAGCCATTAGAGAGAATGGCAGATGGCAGCGCAGACAGCGTTCCGCCGGCAAGCACCGGATCCGGTACGCCTGAACTTCCCAAATAGACGGTCAAGAGATGCGTTCCCGCTGGAAATGGCTGGTCGAAGCCGAGATAAAGGGCCGCGTTAACCTGCGGCGTGTTGCTCAGTGCCGGATAGCCCGGCGGTCCATTGACGGCATTGGCATCGGTTTGTAACGTGAACTGCGAGCCGTCGAAACTTTGCACGGCAATCAGCGAAACGCTGACCGCGGTGAACGCGACGTCCGTCTCAAATATAATAGGTGCACCGCCGCCGCCCGCAAGTCCCACCTGCGTGCCGGCGGAAATCGGCGTTGCCGGTCTGCCGGCGCTGAGTGAAAACGTCAAATCCGCGTGCGCTGGCGCCGAAGGCAACAGATTCAGACCGACGCGCTCCAGGAATTTCTGATAATTTTTCAGCGGCACTTGGTGAGCCGCCAAATGATCATGTCTTGGAGAAAAGCCGCGAGTTGCAACAGCGTAATCCCGGGATCGCTGTCGTTGAAATCCGTCCATTCAGGCGTGTAGGCGGGAATTCGCCGTCGCGCCTCATTAAATAGGTCGTTGAACGTACGGTCGTCGAGGTTAATGTCTTGAAGGGGCATTAGCCTGCACCCTCTTGAAGATAGAGCGGGTAGACGAGATTAAATAGCTCGTTTGTGGTCCGGATCGTATAATCGATCGAGATGTTGACGAGGTTGGGTTCATCGCCGGCGCTGACGTCGATGTTTGCGATAGTGATCCGCGGCTCCCAGTTGGTCAAAGCAGAGCTGATCGCTGACGCAAGGTTCGCGCGTGTTGCTGGGCTGTTCGGCTTGAACACGAAGTTCTCAACGCCGGCACCGAACGTCGGGCGCATGACCCGCTCGCCCGGCGATGTCCCAAGCACGATCCAAATGGCATCGCGAATGCGGTCCGCTCCACTCGACCAGCTGATCCCGCCCGACGCATTGACCTTAACCGGAAATTTCCAGCCTTGCCCGATGATGTCAGCGGGGGCGCCCGTGCCGTTGCTCATGAAGGTTCGCAGCCCCCCAAAGTATCGGCCACGATCGTGATGACGCTAACGGCCTCCTGCACGGCCTGGACGAGCGTATTGAGGCTCGCCAAATCGGTTTGCGATCCGACCGCCGGCAGTTTGATCGCCGGCACGCCGACGATGTCGAACATCGTCCCAGCAAGGTCGAGCAATACGCCAACCGGCTCGAGCGAACCCATTACATGCTGTGCCTGCGCGTTCGCGTTCCCCTGGGCGCACTGAATGACACTGGCCAGCTCGAGATTGCCCGCGTTCTGAGCGAGCTTGAGTCGAATCTGCAGCCCTTCCAGTACGCTGATGATCGATTTCATCTCGCTCAAGAAGCACTTGAGTACGCGCAAAATCAAGCAAAGCAGGTCGCGGATGAACGGAAGAATGTTCAGCGGGGTGGGGACGAGCAGACAGGGGACCAGGTCCACAGCCGCTTTCACGAAGTCCTCAATCGCCGCCGGAAGCTTAATCGGGTCCGGCGGCGGTCCGAGCGATTTGACGACGTCAATCAACGGCTTGAGCAACTTCAGGATCTTGATCAGACATTCTGAAACCGCCAAGAACGGCGCTATCTGTAACATCAAACTAAACGTCATCGAACAATCGGTCGGAATGCCCTTCGAAATGTCGGCGAATGCCTTGATGCTGCCGCCGGTCGGAAGCGTAACCGTCAACGGGCTTGGACCTGGGATGCTCAGATCGCTGCATGGCGGAAGGTCGAACAGGGCGGCCAGGTCAGGGGCGACGGCAATATCAATTTGGGGCATGTCGTTAGCCTCAGATTGGGTTCGGGCCGCCGGCAACGATGCGCCCGTTCATGGTGATAACGGATGCGTCGATTTGCAGCAACCCCTGAGACTGAATTGTTATCTTTCCGTTGGACATGACGATCCGATTGCCGTGTGCATCCTCGATGACCAAGGCGCCGAGGCTCCCTTGCGATGGCGTCGCATCTAGAAAGCGAACCTCGTGACCGTTTTTCGAGGTTATGCGCCGGTCGCGGACGTCTTGCCCCGGAGGGTTGTCCTGACCGTTCCAAAGGAAACCGACGATATACGGCAACCGAGGATCACCCTGGTCGAATGCAACCAGCACCTCGTCCTGCAGTTCTGGCATGAGGAACGAGCCTCGATTGTTGCCGCTCATCGCCGTTGCAATCCGTATCCAGTCCGACTCCTGGTCGTCGGCAAGCCACGGCAAATTTACCTTGACCTGACCTGGCTGAACCTGGGTCACCAGTCCGATCACAACGCCGTCGATGGTATCCATGGCCTTGCGTTTCCCCGACTACCGGCCGACCGACGCAGCCGGCTGAGAAGAAACCGTGCTCTTTTGCATTCGGCAGCTAAAGTCGGTCGTATATCCACCATCGCCGATCGTATGCGTAGTCTCCTCGACTACATAGGTGCCGCTGAACCGCTTTCCAACCCCGCCAATCTGTACCATAACGCCGGTTCGCAGGTCGGGGACACCGATGGTGCGGCCTTTCGCAAGAACGATTCCCTGCGCGAGATTGCGCAGCTCGCTTTTCGCGGCCTCATACGCTTCGGCGTCGCTCTGCACGACGCGATTGGTTATTATCTGCGGCTTCTTCGAAAGAGGACCTTGAGCAACGCTGAGGTCCGCCGTCGGGTCGATGATGCCCTCGTTCTGAAGATCAGCCAAGGTCGCATTGGCTTCAAACTTCTTCTTTAACTGAGGATTCCACGAACGCACGATAACCTCACTCGCCTGGTTTGCTGTGGCGAGGCTCGGCTGGAAGCTGAGGAGTGTCTTGCCCCACTCAAGCGCACACGTCGGGCGGTTCTGATCGACCATCTCCGAGGGTCTATAATGAACGGTAACCGTCCGATTACTTCCCACCGGCCCCTGAGATACGTCGACAGCCATTTCGTAGTTGATCTGATCCGAACGCTTCAGAAGATAGTTGATCGCATATTCCTGCTTGATGGTCAAATTCTTGATTTGGCTTTCGCGCGCCAAGGTACGGTTGATCTCATCGTTGTCCGTCGTCAACGTCAGGTTGACAAGAGTCTGCCTCATCTGCTTTGCAACGAGGTTGACGATGTCCTGAAATATGAACGAGTCTTTTTGTTGATGATAGTCTTTGGTGATTTGCGCCGTCCTGAATCGGTTGAGGACTCCCATGGCGCTAACCGAAAGCGTAGCCGCACTGTCCGCGGCAAAGGTCGGAGTCATCCGAACCAACTCGCCGACCATCATTCGGCGCAATTCGTCACGACCGCTCTGATAGTAACCCATCCACACTTCAATCTCTTGCCAAGGATTGAGCACCGTGAGGTCGCTATATTTCCAGGGCCCGTAAGCTCCCCAAGGACCCGGCGTCCAGTTGTTGAGCGTCAGCTCCACGTGATCTATGGCGTTCTTCTTATCGGTATAGGTTAAGCTGATGACATCGTTCTCGAGCTCGCTCAGATCCTCTCCGTTTACAACGACGCGAAAAGCCGGAACGTAGAAGTCTTGTCCGACGAACGGGTCGAAATTGAGAACATCGGAATCGAATGTTTGACTGGACATTCAACCGGTCTCCGACAAGTTAGAACTTTGCGTTTGCGACATTGTGATCGGCGGTATCGTCAGGACCGTTCCGGGCTGAAGTAGACGCGGATTCGCCAGATTGTTGGCGTTTGCGATCGGCCTCCATGCGGTCGCATCGTTATACTGCCGGTAGGCGATCTGACTCAACGTATCGCCGCGTTTTGCCATATACAGTTTGGTGCGGTCGCCGGAGTGAAGCGGAGTGACTGACTGCAGTTGATCGATCGTCCAAGCTTCACGAAACGTCACATTCAGCTTGGCGCGAAGAGGGATACCATCTGGACTAAACAGGTTGAATTCTTCGCTGATGCTTTCGAGGACGAGCCAGGGTTCTGTGCTCGCTCCCCGACTCGTCAGCTGCCCGCTGGTACCCCAATCCAGCTTTACCCGGGGCGGAGCGTGAAGCTCCGAATTGATCTTCATGAGCTGATACACCGCCGTCGTGCTGTCACGAACATCGGTTACTTCTCCGGTCATCCCGCCATCAGTCGTATCGAAGAACAACTCCATGGTGATCTTCTCGTTTTGCCCACGGACGTATTGCACTACTGGCGCATCTAGACCCGGTATACCGATCTCGGCGAGCTGCAAGTTTTTCGAGACCGTATATCGTTCGGGGTTGAAGAGAGCTGCGATCGGCGCTCCTACTTCCGGGCTGATCGTCAGATGTTCCAGCGGCATGATCTCAGCTCCGGCTGCGATTCGGTCGCCATGCGCGATCGGTGATTCGGGTGTCTTGCTCCTTCAATCCGGAAGCGTGGCGTTCGTCGCTAAGGCACTGCTTCACGACGGCGACAATCATTTTGCGCAAATCAGCAGCGCCTGGCGTTCCCCCGTTGGAAATTTCCAAGCTCGTCTGCACCTCATCGATTGCAATGTCGGGACTGTCGCCTTTCGTGCTCACGCGCCGACCTCCATCGTCAGGCCTTCATGAACCATCTCCAGCGATTCGATCGCGACGTTGCTTTGGCTCGCATTCAGCGACGGTCCTAGCCATTTTGTCGGGATCGCGCGGGTGAACTTCCAGACCTTGAGCGGATTGCGTCCCTCGTCTAAGAGGCTGATTAAGCCGTCCTTGCGCGTTCCGATCCCTTGGACCCAGCTGTAGTACCAGGTCCAGAGATCATCGTATTGATAGATCACACCGCGCTTGAGTGTAATGTTCGAGTATGTCGCTCGGGTCGCGAATTTATGCACAAACGTATTCTGGCCGCCTTCTCGGAACTCGAGAGTCTCCATGCTGGCGTCCAGCCCGCTGCATTCGGAAAACCCGGCTACTGCATAATTCGAAACCGCACTGATGACCGCGCTCAATACGTCGGAGGTGTCGAGCAGTGTAATATAAAAGTTGAAGCATCCCAGTGGGTCCTCGCGTAAGATACTTCCCATTGCTCAGCTCTCCACCACGGTGCCGCCGGTTAGATCCTGACGAACTTGAAAGACAAGAAACTCCATGGGCGCGGCGGCTGCTACACCCACTTCACAGATGACCTGCCCGGCATCTACGACTGACTGCGGGTTGTTGGTATCGTCACACTTCACATAGAAGCTTTCAGCCGCGGTACTACCGGTCAGACCGCCTTTGCGCCAGATGCTTTCAACCAATACGCTCGCCGAGTGCGTCAGTGCTTTGCGCAACGCCGTATTGTTTGTTTCAAACACTGCCCACCGGCTCGATAGCAAGAGCGTCTCCTCGATCGCTGAGATGAGCCGGCGGATGTGAATGTAACGCCAGGCGTCGTCCAGGGCGAGCGAACGGGCACCCCAGATGCGAACTCCTCGGCCTGGGAAATCCCTAATGACGTTTACGTTCGCAGCGTTCAGCGGCCCCTGTCGAGCGTCCGACATGTTCTCGGCGACGCCGAGGACAGATGTTAGGTCGACGTTAGCGGGAGGGTTCTGTACGCCGGCTGAAAGATCTACGAACGCATACGCACCGGAGACGTAGCCGCTGGGCGGTACGTTGAGCGTCCCGCCTGCCTGTGCCGCAACGGTCAGCCAAGGATAGTAAATCGCAGCGAAGGCAGAGGACTGATTGACAAGTCCTTCGTTGGTTGGCCAGGACACCATATCGGCGACCTGCAGGCCCATTGGGGGATCGAGCAGGGCTATGCGAAAGTTGAGCCGCTCGCATTGCTCGATCATTAACATCTGCAGCATGTTTCGGTCGGCGTCGGAGAGTATCGCAGGCGTAGCCGTCGGATCCGCGGGGAGCGCTTGCGGCGGCGGAATCAGCTGCGGACTACACGGATCCGCTACCGGAGCCGGAACGGACATCGGCGCGGCAATGGTCAAGACTGCGTCGGGAACGGCAATCATCCCGATCTCATTGATCTCTTCCAGCAGCCGCAAGCCGCGACGATCGGCGCCGCTGCCGGTAAAATCCTGAAGCGTAACTCCAGTTAAGCCGTCCCGGCCGCCGCCGAGATGCACAACGCGTCCGCCGAGCGGTCCGGCCTCATCAAATGAAATCGCATTTCCCGCGCCTGAAAAGGTTATGAGGTTGGACTGGTTCGCCAGCGTCGCGACCGCATCGTTCGGCTGAGTCGGATCAAGAACCAAACGGCTATAAAATTCCTGCTCTGCTGGGAGCGTACCCGGGCCGGAGTCGACGGCGACGGAGAGGGCGAACGCGTTGTGATCTAGTGCTGTAAAGCGCAACTGAATCTGATTGCCCCAGGCTCCACGGCTTTTCGCACTAGCAACAATTGCCGAAGAGTACATCGCCACTGGATCGCCGACGGTAAGTGCTGGATTGAGAGGCTCCGAGAACAATAAGCTGCCATCCGGCAAGGCCGAGAGGACCGTGTAGCCCAAGTTTAGCCCGGGATGAGTGACAACGACTCTAGCTCCAACGAGGGTTTGTGGCGTAAGTGGCGCCGTCAAGGTGATCTTCGCTGTAAAGGCCCCGCCCGGACTGGCAAGCGCGCCGACTGCCTGCGCAGAGCGCGTAGGCAGCGGGAAACTGGCAGCCCTTGCCATCTGCTCGGGCGCGACCGTCGATCGGGTCGCCGCGACGCGCACGACGTAACACGTGTCGCCGCCGGTCGCAAAAAAGCCCTGTACGGCATAAGCGAGATAACCGTTCGTGAGGAACGAGCCATAAACGGATTGAAACTCGGCCCAGCTCGTCAAACGTCTCGCAACCATAGCGGCATCGAAGCCGGGCGCGAAATCCTCGGGCAACGGCCCGCGCTCCGCGTATCCCACGAAACCAGCGATATCCGTGCGCACAAGCGATAGTGCCGGAGGCAGCGGTGCCGGAGTCGTTTTGTAGACGCCAGGCGTTTGATACGCAAGGCTGGTCATGCTCGCTTCAGCTTCCCAGCACCAAAGCCTCGATGGCGATCTCGAGCGTTTCGATCGCCACCTCACTCGTCTTAGCGTTGAGCGCCGGGCCTTCCCACTTGACCGGCCAGCCGTTGCTCCAGTCCCAACTCAACACCTTGTTGCGCGCCTCGTCGAGCAATACGATGGTGCCGTCCTGTCGCTGCGTGTTGCCGTCGAGCACGAGCTTTCGCCACTGCCAGAGGCTTGCGTCCTTCGTCCAGCCACGCTTGCAGACGATGTTGGTGTATTTTATTAAGCCGACGAGCTTCCGAACCGTGTTGACGCCGTAGATGTTGTCCGCACCCTCGCGATACTCGATGATATTCGTATCGGTCGTCAAACCGCTCACTTCGCTGAATCCGGCCTGGGTAACGCCGTCTATTTGGAGCAAAAAGTTGAATTGCCCGTAAGGATCAATGCGCGTTGCCATCTCACACTCCCATTATTCAGTTACGCTGCTACCGCCGACCCACTGGCCGATGCGGAAAATCACGAACTCAGCGGGCTTCACCGGCGCGATACCGATCATGCAGATCAACCGGCCATTGTCAATATCGTCTTGCGTCATCGTCGTTCGGTCGCAGCGCACAAAGAACGCTTCCTCCTTTGTTGCCCCCTGCAGCATGTCTTCCGTCCACAAAGTCGTGAGGAAGTTACTGACGGAACGGGTGATCTGGTCCCACACTGGTTGGTCGTTCACCTCAAACACCGCCCACTGGGTCGAGCGCAGGATCGACTGCTCGATGAAGATGAACAGACGCCGGACGTTGATGTACCTCCACTGCGGATCGGTAGAGGTCGTCCGAGCCCCCCACACGAGATTGCCCGAACCAGTGAAGAAACGCAGCGCGTTAATGCCGATAGGATTCAACGACCCCTGCTGACCGTCGGTCAGAGCGAATTGCAGGGAATCGATGCCGAGGATTTGTGCGTTCGCTGGGGCCTTTGCAACGTTGCGCGTATCGTCGGTGCGCGCATAGATACCGGCAACATGACCAGATGGCGGGATCAATACGGTCTGGTCCGTCGTGGGATCGATGACGTTGATCCACGGATAGTAGTAGCCGGTGTAGCTGGAATTATAGGAAATGCTTAGCGTTCCCGGCGGTGGCGCATTCGCCACACTGTTGATGATCGCAAATCTACTCATCAACACTTCGCACTGATCGATCAGCGAGTCGTTGATGTCGTCATTGTTGCCCAGCGCGTAAGAGTCGGGGCAACACAGAAGCGCTATCTCGTCGATCGCAGTAAAAGCGTCCAATCCGTTCTTTTGCCCGGGCGGGTTCGCTGGATTGCCCTGGAAATCGGCCAACGTCAGTGCTGCGCCGTCTGTACCGCCGGAAAGCAGCATCAATGCCTGGACCGCCGGCAGACCGGGCGCGGCTTGTGTCACGGTGATGAGCTTGGATACGCCGTTGATCGCCGAAGCGTAAAAGCTCGTCGACAGCGGATTGGCGTCCAGATCATCGTAAACTTCGGAAACCTGCGGAAGACTTCGGTCCGCGCTGCGGAGATCGGCCGGCGCGCGACTGGTCGGATCAACTTTGACCGTCTTGCCGTCCGCCTGAACCGCCGGTTTTGTCGACCAATACATTGCGGTGATCTTGATCCCGGTGCCGTTGCCGCTCTTCTCCACCTTTACTGCAACGTTATCGCCCCAAGCCCCGCCGTTGACGGCGGCCACATCTATTTTTCCATCAATGGCCTGACTGGCTGGTACCGCCGTGGACGAAGTTACCGTCTGCACGTAGCAGCGCTGACCGCCGTTCTGAAAAAACCCCTCCACAGCGTACGCGAGATAGAACTGCCTGTCTGTCTTATAATAGGAACCAAAAGTGCGGCTAAAATCCGTGAAGCTGGTTAGCAACGTCGCCGTACTTGGGCCGCGCTCGGCTACCCCGAGAAAGCCCACGGTGCTAGTCGACACTCCCTCGATCGGCTCGTTGCCGGTGTTAACTTCCTCAACGTAGACACCTGGCGTCAAATATACAGACATACGATACTCCCTAGTCTGCTTTGGTGCTCATAGATTGATTTGCAGCGTGACCGTGGCCGCACGAAGCAAGGTCACCGGAGTGTCAACATCGGGATTGCCCGGTCGTTGCGCTCGGATCGTGACGGCTGTCGGCAGCGCTGGCGGATTCGAGAACAGCAGGACGAACTGCCCGTCGGCGCCCGTAACGTAAGGCACTAGAGCCGTACTGCCAGAATCGGATACCGTAACATTGCTTACCGGAACATTGGCGTGCAAGACTGTGCCCCGCACCATCGTCATTCCGGCATCGAACGGGTATGCCACGGAAGGCGACAAGCACGCTTGAAGAAACTGTGTACGATATGCTTGCGGCTGCCCCGGATCCCAAAGCGGTAGCGTCTTATCAGCAAGCGTAATGTCGGGAAAGGCTGGCCATAAGGGCGAGGCTGGCGGGATCGTTACCTTGATATCCGTAGGCAAGTAATATGGTGTCGTGGGACTGCTACTCACGACGAGGTCAACCGCGCCCTTGGGCAGACTGCTGAACACAAATGTGCCACTGCGGGCCTTGCGCGAACCCGATAATCCACTCGCCACGACGCTCACGTCTCCCATGAGTGCGTCCGCCAGGGTGAGGCGATCTCGAAGGAGCAGCGCGAATTGAAGCTGCGTCTCGCTCGTTTCGGGTGCGCCAACAGAAAAGGTCACGTCAAGCGCCCCGACCGGCGGCCACTGCCCGAGAGCCGTAACGCCGATCCACCGTAACGATCCGCGAACCGGTCGTGTTCACCGTCGATCGTAGCAGCGCGACTTTTACCGCGTACGAGAGGCAGAGCATATAGGGGATTGCCAGCGCTTGCCACACGAGGGCCACGTCGTGCAATTGCACGGGATCGAGCACCGTTCTAAGAACTTCACCGGAACCGGCCAAGCTGCCCACCAAATCTGAGCCCTGCAACGTGGGCCGGTCATAGAGAACCTGCATAACTTTTCCTAAGACGATTTGGCGATCCCGCGCTGCTGCGAGCATCGGAGTGATCAGATAATAGAGATCCAGCGCAAGCGGGACCTCGTTTTGTGCGCCCCCGGCGCCTTCGACCGCGGTCCGATTTTTCATAAACGGATCTTCCACGATGCGATACAGATAAATCGACAACAACGCTGCGTCTTTGTTATCCAGATGCTCTGCCGGCGATTCCAGCGAGATGAGGCTCTGGTCACCGATCAACGCCTTAAGATTGGCATCCGCACTGATCTGGCTCCAAATGGCCTGAATCAGCGTTTCACCAACCTCAGCTACTACCGTGTAGTCCCCCACGTGCACAAACTCCATTCAAACCGGTGGCGGGCAGGTTGCTACTCCGTGAAGCATAGAGGAACCGTCTATCGCCGGATTCTCCTGAAACTCTCGCGGTGCGCGGATCCGCTGGGAAAACCGCTTGACCTTGGCGTTTTCTTCACGCAGTTGTCGGAGGTCGCAGAACTCGGGCGTTCCTAGGCCCCAAAAGCGGCGCTTTCAGGTGTAAAACGTGTTCTCGTGGATGCCCAGCTTGCGGATGATTTGGCGACCGGGGGCGCCGGCTCAGCTTGCCGCAACGCGGCGGCGATCTGCTCGGGGAGCGGCGCTTTCGCACAGGCAAAATCTCCGAGCTTCGGTGCGGAGTTTTGCTGGTTTTTCGCTTGTCCCGCCGGTGCAGAATTTGTGTCCAGAGTATACGCCCGGAAGGTCCTAGCACCCCTATGCCAGCGGTTCCTTCAAAGAGGATAGAATCGATCTCGATGCAGAAGAGCTAGTTCGCTGCTCACTAATGGAGTTGGCCTGTTGAAAAAGTCGCCCGGTAGAAATACCCCGTGGTGGTTGCATCACTACGTGATCGTTGCGGCACTTTCACTTCTCGGCACGGTGCTCCTAGTCGCCTGGACCGAGCTAGCGAGTTGTCCTGATTGTGCGGGTAAAATGGTCGTAGCTACCGGCTTCGAGGAGCAGGGCTCCCACGCTAAGGTCCGATTCTTGTACAAGAATTTCTCGAGCGGACCCTGGGTCCGAGCTTCAGTACTCACAGTGGATTCCTTAACCCCCCAATCTCCGGCTGCCGTCGCCCTTTCAGACACGCGTCGTTGCGAGGCCCGCGATCGGCGCGATATTTCCCCTGAGGAAAGCTTTAGCGAGGCGGCCCTTGTGAAAAAGCCGGCACCTGGGTTTGGCGAGATCATTCAGGCAATCCAAAACCCGATAAAGATCTACCAATTGAGTCCCACCGATTTACCGATGACATGCTGGCTTACGGCCAATCCGACGTGGCTATACTTTGAAACTAGGCGCCTGCGTTTTCTGCACTGGATCGCTGTTCCACCTAGCTCAAACGTAGAGAAAATGCTTGAGCCTTCCGATTCAGACACAATTTACGTCGATGAACCCGATGCACAGGACATTCGCATAGACGACACGACTGGGATTTTCCAGGAAACTAAACCGAGCCTTAATGCGCTGAGGACGTCGTTAGGACGCACACCGATTTCGGAGGAGCAGCTCCAGAACGCCGTTACGACTATCGATTGGTCAACTAGGCAGAGGAATCACTGGCACGAGTTGCTCCTGTTTGTGGCGGCGGCGCTAGTTGGAGTCGGGGCCACCTGCATGGTTGAAGAGCTGCGGGACTGGTTTTCGAGGGAATAAGAATTTGACTATGAAAATATTCGATGGAATCGTTCACAAGGCTTTGCGGTGGGCACAGTGGCTATTTTTTGCGGGTGTTCAGCTGTTGCCCATGCAGACTGCGGCTCAGGACCAATCAAACGCCTTCGTGTATTCGCCCGATAAGAGCAAGGTGCCAGCGTTCTCCTCTCCGGGCGCATACTGCGCATACGTGCGAACAACAAACAGTAATCCGCTCGATTCCTATCAAGGCGTGCAAGGCGCGAGCACGTTCTTCGCTTATGGAACGCCGATTAGGGTGCTGAGCCGTGTCGATACGCAGTGCAATGACTCGGATGTTAGCCTGGAGCATGTTCTCATTAATGGCAGCTATTGGTATATACTTCCCCGCAACATAACAAATCAGCGTCCACCTTTATAGGCATAAATAGTGCCGGAAATCTGTGGCCCAGGCTGCCGAAGTTGGTCGTCTAGCGTGCCTTTCTTGTCGACGGCGACCTGTCCCGGACTGCTGATCCCGGCAGTCATCGACCCTTCGGGCGTCGAGTTTGGCACCTTTGGGTTGTTCGTCTCCATGTCCTGACACCGCGGCGCCCCGCCTTAGACCTTTACGTTATCAGCGAGACTTGGCCGTTGCCAAGCTGGTAAAATCCTCCGACGACCAGGACGTGTCCGGACTTCACGCCCTCGGCAATGACCGGCGGGCTCGCTTTAAGCCGCGCTACGCCGGCTCGCACATTCGCTTCAATGGCAGCGTCCATCGTGCCGCGTTGTCGTACGACGTCGGCAATGGCCGGCGCTATGAGGTGTTCGAGCGACGAGAGGTGCGGAGGTAACGGCGTGTTCGTTTTGATCGCCTCGTAGACCGCGGTGACGGCTCCGCAGCTTTGATGGCCGAGCACCATGACGAGTGTCGTTCCGAGATGTTCGATCGCGTACTCAAACGAAGCGATGACGTCGTCGTCCGGATAGTTTCCCGCGACTCTGGCAACGAACAGATCGCCGAGCCCTTGCGCGAAGACAAGGTTGGGAATCACCCTTGAGTCTGCACAAGAGAGAACCGCCGCAAACGGCGCCTGGCTCGAGACCAACATTTCGCGCTTCTCCGCTAAACCGCTGACCGTCGGGGCCTCGTTGTTAACAAATCGCTTGTTTCCCGCCATGAGTCGCTCGAGGAGTTGCTGAGGCGACGTTCTGCTGCCGCCCGGCGTCGAGGGGCGCCCCAACAGCGGCGTTCCTGCGGTCAGCGCCGCGGTCGCCCCGGCCAAGAAACTTGCGCGCTTAAGTATCACGCGTGCGGATTCGGCTCAGGCGTTGGTTCGGCCTCGCGAGCCCTACGAAGCCCTCCGCCCGGCGCCGGGCTGGGAGCGCCGTATTATTTGCGGAAGCTCTAGCTCCGCTTGATTAGGGCGAAGGTCAAAGGGTTCGGCGCGCCGTTCGACTACGCGGATCGATTCAAACTCTCGATGAGCCGGGTTCAACAAGACGTTCTGCGCTTCGGGGACGATCGCCGAGGGAACGAGCAGAATGGCTGTTCGCACGCTGCTGAGCCATTCATCGCCGATCGCGCGCGTCGCGGTGACATCCTGCCGCCAGTTCTCCGGCAGCTCGCGCGTCTGTTCCGTTGAAACGTTGGTGGACGCCTCAACTACCGTATAGGGAATCGCCGATGGCAAGGCGTCAATATCGAGTTCAAGATGCGCGATCCACTCCAACAGCGCCGTAGCCGGGTGCAGCGAGCAGTATGTCACGCGGTGCCCGCGGCTGTGCCATCGCCCCGCGACGAAAAGACCGCCTTCGCCATCTATGGACGAATGGATTGAAACGCGCCAGAGGCGCATTTAGCCGACGTTGCCGTAGTACGCCTGCAGAAGCGTGTCTTCGACGAGCTTCGTGCCGGTGTTGGACTCGAGCAAGTCGAGCGGCCGTGCATCATTGAAGCGGCGTTTTTTCGTGGACAACCACTGTACCGCGCGCCTCTCGCCATCGAGAACGAGCGATGCGAGGGCCAAAATGCGTGCAAAACGCTCGACGCGGTCGGACTCCGTCGGAGAAAGTCGCGCTTGACTTGCAAGGCGTCGTTGAAAGGTTCGCCTTGGGATGACCGTCCGAAAAATATCGCGATCGGGAATGCCTTGCTCGATCAGGCGCGTGACCGATTCCGCGGGTAGTCCTCGCGAAACGAGGTCGGCCAGCTTAAGTTCGTTGGGCGCTTGTTTTTTGGTTAGTCCGAGCGCTAGCCGGGTGCGCTCCAGAAGTGATGCCATTTGCCACAATCCTAAGGCATTTGGCGCATCGCGTCAACGTGCGCGGGCTGCGGTAGCTGAATAGTCCCAGCGTGGCGCGCTTACTGAAAAGCTCCCACCGAAAGACGACGAGGTCGCGACGCGCAAGAAGCCGTTAGGTCAGTCTTTCAGTTCTACGAAGACGACGTGTGTATGGGTGGTCCCTATGTTCTCGCCCGTATGGATTTCGGCTGGTCGCCAGAGCGCCTGTCCTGCTTCCAAAGCGACTTCCTTGACGTCATCGGCAACAGTCAGCCGGCGCCGGAAGTCAGACAGAGTTAACAGCACACTGTTAGGGTGCCGATGTGGTTTCGTTTTCGCTCCCCGCGTGTCTCGATAGTCCAGCACACGGACCCGGTCGTCCTCGAAAATCCTTGTCACAGCCTTCTTTCTCGCAACGGACGCTACTCTCGGACGTGGGGTTCGGGGGCGGAAGCCTCGTAGGGACAACCTAGCTCGGCGGCGTTTATGGCGTCGGCGCCGTGTTTTCCGGCTTGATCGATAAATCGGGCTGGGGAGACCCGTCGGATTATCCAACGGGCCTCGCATATTGGCCGCCGCCGAATTAGTGAAGCGTTTTACGGCTTTTCGAGTAGCAGGCCGGTCGGCGTACCGGTGTCCGTGACGGTTGCAAACGGCGTGTACGAGTTGGCCTTGAAAACATACACGGACTCGGTTCCCTGATCGCCGTAGACCGTCTCGTCGCGCGGCTTGCCCTTATTCTGAATGCTTACCGAATAGGGGAAACCTTGGCCAGAGATGGTTTCCACGGGCGTGGTCGACGGGAGGTCGTAGATTTGGACGCGATTGCCGTCGCCGTCGGTCACCCAGAGGTAGCCCGTCTTCTGATCGACCGCGCTTTGAAGCGGCTCGCTGAGGTCTGCCAAACCCATATTTGTTACGCTAGAACCGCCCGCGGGCAATTCCCAAACGCACTCGCAGCCGAAGTCGGGGATGTACAGATTGCCCGACTTATCGAGCGAGATCCCAAAGGGCTCCGACATGCCGGTTATCGTCTTGGTCGGCGATGTGCTGCCGCCGGCGTACTCTTCAATCTCGCTGCTGCCCAGCTCGCTCACGTAGAGCGTACCGCTCTTGTCGATCGCAATGCCCGTCGGAGCCGAACTGCCGTCGGTGATCGTCCTCTTGAGCGTCGTCGAACCCTTGGAGTACTCTTCGACCTGGTTCAAGCACTGGTCGCCGAGATAGAGCGTTCCTTTCTTATCGAGGGCCATGTCGTACGGACAGCCCCCCGACGGCTCGTCGATCGTTGCGACCGGCGTCGGGTTTCCCTCCGAGAGCTGCTTGGTGTCGAAAATGTTGACCGTGTAGTTCGTAAAGTCCGATGCGAACATCAGCGACTTCCTCGTGCTGTACGTCGTGTAAATCGAACGCCGCGCGGCGGCGTGATGGGTAACGGGGAAGAACGCGCCGGCCGGCACGAGCAGCCGGTTCGCCGCGGACGAGGTCGTGCCGGACGGCGCCAGCGAGTTTTGTCCCGCAGCGCCGCATCCGGCAATGATGAAGAGCGCCGCCACTACCAGTGCGCGACGCATGGACAGTGTCATAGAGAGCGCCTCCGTTAAGAAGTAGAGAAAGGAGGAGGACCTTCACGCTGGTCCCGCGGTTTCCTACGCGGCCCTCAAATAGCGCGATGGTCTGCTAGTGCACCGTGACCTGTTGCTGCATGTAGACCGCGGGTGACGTCGCGGGCGGCAGCTGATTTGCCGTGGAGGGCGGTGATTGCGTCGTATTTTGAGATAACGCGCGACAGCGATGGTCGGGCGTATTGCCTCGACGTGCTCAGGCATTGGCGCAACGCGGGCATCGCGGGCGACCGCATCGCTCTCGGTGTCGAAAAGCGCAATTTGGCTTCGCCGAAGATCCCTTCCAGTCGATGAACGCCGGTGATGAACCTCTCGCGCACGAAGTACGAAGAATTGGCTGCACATCGGCTCAGTGCTATTCCGTACGGTCGGAACGTGGTTATCTTAATGCTGTCGACTAACTTCCCAACGCCGTACGAACACGCGTACGGGTCCGTAGCAGCCGTAAATACGGGGATCGGTGACGTATAGTCTGTCTCGCTTCGGATTGAGCGCCATCATGCATCATGGTTTTAGCGAGAAGACCGTTCCATAGCCGTAGACTCCCCCATACGCGGTCGTACCGTATAGCGTGCCATTGTCCTCGAGGAGGTCCGCATACGGGTATTGGCCGTCTTCGTAGCGGGCAAAGCTGTGAAGCACCGTTTCCTTGCCGGACAGTGTAACAGAAAAGACCGTTCCATCGGCGGTCGCGCCGCCGTTAACGGTGGTGCCATACAGCGTGCCATTTACATTAGTAAGGCCGGCCCAGGGATGCGCGCCGTCGGTCTTCCCGCCTTTGAAACTGTAAAGCACGGCTTCGTTGCCTGACGGTTTTATCGAGAAGACCGTCCCAGCGTTCGAGATTCCGCCACCTCCGGTCGTGCCGTAAAGTGTTCCGTTGACATCGACCAGATCGTCAAGCGGCGCTGCGCCGTCTGTCCCGCCCGCGAAGTTGTGCAGTACGGTCTCCTTGCCCGACGTTGTGATCGCGTAGACCGTCCCGCAACTCGTGGAACCGCACGCTCCATTGCCGCCATTTTCAGTCGTGCCGTAGAGCGTTCCGCTGAGATCGGTG
>JBARKF010000210.1:0-11944 GCA_049800655.1 Candidatus Cybelea sp. | reverse complement strand
GTGCAACCGCCAGCGCGATCGCCGCGGATGTGCTGCGGCGCGCTCTGCTCACGACCGGCGCTGGCATCGGCTTGGGCGTCGCGCTGGCGGCGTTTGCGGCACGCGCTATCGCATCGCAGCTCAACGCCGTCTCACCGTTTGACCCGCTGACGTTCGCGGCCGTAGCGGTCTTGATCGCCATCTGCTCGCTGCTTGCGTCGCTCTATCCGGCGTGGCGCGCCCTGCGCGTCCAGCCGGCCGACGCGTTGCGCTACGAATGAGACCGGCGTTCATCGGCGGCATGGACGTCGCGCGCCCACGCAAGGGCAGTCTGCCGCACTGTTTGTCGATCGTCGGCGGGACTATCGCGCTGGCGGCCGTGGCGCTTATCACGCTGAAATCGCTAGCCGGCCTCGGGGGCAGGGGCGTTGCCGTCGACCGTACTACGATCGTTACCGATGTCGTGCAGCGCGGAACGCTTGAGCGGTCGATCTCCGCCGCCGGAACGTTGGCGCCGCAGGAGGTGCATGTCGTTGCGGCCACTCAAGTGGGAATCGTCGACGCCGTCCTCGTGAAACCCGGCGCCTCGGTCGTTGCAGGTACTCCGGTCACTCGGATGAGCAATCCCGAATTGGATGCCGCAGTCGTGGCCGCGCGTGCGGCAGTCGACGTAGCTCGCGCGCAGTTGCGTAACGCGCAGGCGCAAGCGCAGGCGGCGAGCCTCGCGCAGCGATCGGCCTACACGACAGCGCTCGCGCAGGCGCGCGTCGATCGTACCGATTTCGAAACAGCGCGCGGTCTGCACCGAAACGGCTTCATCGCGGAGCAAACGTATCAGATTGCATCCATCAAAGCCGGTGAATCCGCGGCGCAGGCCGACGTCGCCCGCGCCCAGGTCGGGGTCAGTGCGTCGGCGCAAGCCGCCGACGTTGCCGCCGCCCAGGCGCAGCTCGATCAAGCTTCGGCCCAGCTTGTGGTCAGAGAAACTGAAGTTGAGGCATTGCTCGTGCGAGCACGTACGCCCGGCATCGTGCAATCGGTTGCGATCGATCCGGGCGCACGTGTCGACGCCGGCGGGGAGCTCGCGCGCATCGCCGACGAGCACGATCTCAAAGCGGTCCTGCAGGTTCCCGAAGGTCAAGTACCGTCGATCGCCCTCGGCATGCCGGTTCTTGTCGACACCGGCAACGGCGTAGCGACCGGGCGCGTTTCGCGCGTTGCGCCGGCTGCAGAGAACGGTAGCGTCGCCGTCGACGTTTCGTTTGCTGGACCGCTGCCAGACGGCGCGCGTCCTGACCTCAATGTGGACGGCACGATCGAGCAGCAAAAGTTACCGGAGGTTCTGTCAATCGCGCGGCCGGCGGGCGCGAGCGATGGCGAGACCGTGCAGCTCTATCGGATCGATCCGCGCACGAATACCGCACACCTCGTGCGCGTCAAACTCGGGCGCGGCTCGAACGATCGCATCGAAGTGCTCTCCGGCTTGGCCGCTGGCGATACGGTTATCGTTTCGGATACGTCAGGATACAGTGGCGCGTCGCTGCTCCACCTCCATTAACACGAACGAAGGGACGGCCATGCTCCTCGAGCTACGCGGCATCTGCAAGACCTACACGACTGACGAACTCGAGACGCGCGCGCTGGCCGACGTTTCGCTCTCCATCGCGCACGGTGAATACGTCTGCGTCGAAGGACCGTCAGGCTGCGGTAAGTCGACGCTCCTCTCGATCGTCGGTCTGCTCGACGCGCCGACGAGCGGCGCCTACGCGATCGAGGGCACGCCGACGGAGCAGCTCTCCCCAGCCGAGCGGGCGGCGATGCGGAACCGCGAGATCGGCTTCATCTTTCAGAACTTCAATCTCATCGGCGATCTAACGGTCGAAGAGAATGTCGATCTGCCGCTGGCCTATCGCGGGGTGACCAAAGCTGAACGCCGCCGGCGCGTCGCAGAAGTGCTCGACCTGGTGGACGTCGCGCATCGCGGGCGTCACTTCCCCGCGCAACTGTCCGGCGGCCAACAACAGCGCGTGGCTGTCGCCCGCGCACTGGCCGGCGATCCTTCCGTGCTGCTCGCTGACGAGCCGACCGGAAACCTTGACACCGCTCACGGAGAAGCCATCATGGAGCTCCTTCGACAATTACATGAGCGGGGTTCCACGATCGTAATGGTAACTCACGATCGCCGTTTCGCGACCTACGCGCAGCGAACGATCGGATTGCTCGACGGCCGCATCGTGGGAGCGAGAAAGGTCGTCGAAGCGCGCCTCTAGTTGTGCGCGGTCAATTGGCCGGTTGTCCGCTCCGGCAGCCGGGCTCTTTGCGACCGATTGCGCCACGAACATGAGCTACGGGGCTAGGCTGATGATTGTGCCGTACCCCTAGGCACCTCCTTCCGCAGTCGTGCCGTAGATGATACCGCCGTTTGAACTGGCTTAACGAAGTCCGACTTCATGCGAGGGGTACACGGGTAGGCTTCCAGAGGGGAAATGAAATGAAAAGTCGTGGCGCGATTCTGACTAATCATGGATTGAAAGATTGATTGCGAAATATCTGCGAGGTATGGATCGATCAGCGCTCCATAACTGAGGCAACGCCACGGTTGCTCGGCCCATTTTTCCGGATCTCGATAAAGTGGACCTGAAGGCCGTGGCGCCTCGCAACAGCGCAGGAGCGCGGGGAATGCCAGTGCCGAAGCGAGGAAGTCGAATGGGGTTGCACGTCCACCGGTAGCGGTCCATTAGCTTGCGAGTCGTGAGCGTGAGCGAGGTCGCCGGCAACTCAAACGGCTGCGGCGTTTCCACAGTCACAAGCTCGGTTCGGAGGTTCCTACAGATTCGATTTTGGTACCAGGACTGGAAGTAAAATCGCCGCAATAGACACCTAGCTCACAATGAGCCGAGTGCCGCGAAGCCGAAGCATTCGAGATGACAGATGAGCAGCTTCAAGAATACGCAAACCAAGACGTCCGCGTCGTCGTCGGCGGCAAAGCGATTGGCGGTAAACTTTTGACGGGCTTTGAGGCCCAAGTTAGGGTTAAAGCGCCCTATGCGATCCAGTGGCACGACGTGAACCCAACCTTAGGGACTAACGAAGAACGCTTGGCCGCAATACCGCATGCCGAAGCCGTTGAATCGATCGAACTGATAGATGAGTCCGAGACAGCAGAGATCGAAAACGAGGCGGAGGAAACTCAGACCCCTGGCTAAGATTCGCCTGGTAGGGGGGCCAAGGACGAACGCGGTCGCCGAGCCGAAAATCGGTGACGCTCGTTACAACCTCCGAATAAGAGAATCTCTGCCGACGCGATAAGAGTTGACGGAAATAAGCGGCGCGTAAAGAACAGCCGCTATGATGCCCAGACGTTATTGGATCGCTTTAGCCGCGCTATTCTTTCCCATCAGGCCTGATTTGCTATTGGGCGCACCGACTCTCGAACCGCAACTGTGTCCAAGCCCGGCATCCCTTTGCCGCAGCTCAGATAGGAGTTCAGGGTACCTCTCGCCGCGTCAACCAAAAGTAAAGCGCAAAGAAAGGCGTTGCGACAAGCCGAATCGCCTCGCTTGGAATAACGAGAACGAATATCGGGGCGAGCATACTGTATGCGATGCACGCCGTGGCAGCCATAGCTGTCCAGGTATCCTGTTCCGATTCGCCGCGGCTTCTTCGTCGTGGCGCTTGGCCACCCGCCCGAAGCTGCAAGAGGAAAAGACCACCGGTCCATACCACGGCACTAACACTCGAAAGAGTGATAAGCCCGTCTTTCAGTCCGGTGGTCGCCGAGCCCACAACTAGTACTTGCCTTGCGTCGGGAATGGTTCCCGCACGGCCGTTTCGCGTCTACGCAAATGAATGGTTCCGTACGTCATAGGCTTGGGTGCTCGGAGCAATTTGATTCAGCTGCACTGTGTTAAGATTTACTACCCGCCATGATTTCCAGCTTAAGGTTCGTTGCCCACAGCGAGCCGGGACCGTATAGCCATAGTCCAAACGCGATGTCGCGCGCGTCTCGCGGAACGTCAACCTTGATACTGAATGGGCTCCACCCCGTCGTCCCTTGCAGCATGCGGTCCGACATTGCGCCGAACGAGATCGGTTTGCCGTTGGGACCGTCGACGCGCAGCCACGCACCGGCACCTCCGAACGCATTGGAAACCTGCAGGTCTCCCCTGAGTTGAACGCGCCTACCGAGATAGCGCGCAACCGGAATAGTTCCGCCGGTCATTGCGTTTCCACCGGCAGCGCTCGACGCCAACCATAGCAGCCCGTTCGGATATGCTGCGCTAGGGGCATCACCGCCGGCGCTATAACCAACAGAACCGAAACTCAGCAGCGACCACTTCGTCGGCCAGGTGACGCCGCCGGCGCCTTGAGGGACTGCGAGCGATCCCGTAAGCGCGGCTTGCGCTTCAAGTGCGTGCGCTGGATGCATCGTCTCCAAAAAGATCAGTGTATCGAATGACTGCTTCAGACTAACATATCCGTAGGTTTGGCTCGGATTGAGATCTACACTGCTCGTGATCGCGCCGAGCGTTCGCATAGGTTGTTCGCTCCAGATGTATGCGCCGAGCGGCGTTTGCGGCGAGATCGGTCTTAAGTTGAGACCGAACAGCGGCTCACCGGCCGCGCGCAACATGCCACCGACCGCCTCTGGAGGATCCGGGCTCACTGTGACGGACGGAATAGCACCAGTAGCCTTAACGCTTCCTCC
Source organism: Candidatus Cybelea sp. (assembly GCA_049800655.1). Classification (GTDB taxonomy): domain Bacteria; phylum Vulcanimicrobiota; class Vulcanimicrobiia; order Vulcanimicrobiales; family Vulcanimicrobiaceae; genus Cybelea. Next base: position 7,257 of record JBARKF010000210.1, on the reverse strand, counting down.
GTCAAACGCCAGCCCGATAACGTAATAGCTCGCGCCGTAGCGACGACGCAGGTAAGTCCCCATGGGGATCATGCCGTAGGTGCTTGACGTCATCACATGACCGTCGTGTGCCCAAATAGCGATCCGGGAACGCGCGAACTCAGTGGTCGCAAACCATTGCACGTTGCGAGCCATGGCCCCGTCGCGTGCATTGGACTGTTCGAGCTGATCCGGACTGCTGAATACTTGAGCGATCTCGAGCGCAACTGTGGCTGCCTGCTCTGCCTGCAAAACCTGATCGCGAGGCAGCGTCGTAATCCGGGCCTGATTTGCGACCATCCTTTCGACCGCAGCGATTCCAGAGACGCACGCAGCTGTCGTGGGCGCCACTAGCTTTAGACAGGCGAGGCGCTGGGTGGTAAGATCAAGATCGGCAGGCCGCGTTGCTCTGACAAACTTTAGAAGGGTATCTCGAAGGAAGAACGGATTGTCTTGCATATCGATTCCCACGAATCGTAACGCCGGTCGATTGCCACGGGTAATGTTATACGCTCGCATCCATTCGATTAGGTCGAGCACTTCCTGATTGTTCCAGACGGGGAATGCCGAAGCCAGTGCGGCGCGCGCACGTCCCTGACCAGTGGTGACGAACCGATCGATCGCCAGACCGCTATTCCAGGACGTCTCCATAGCGAGCACCGTAAACCCCATCCTCTCGACGAGAAAGCGGAAAATGCGGTTTTTGAGCGAGAAAAACTCGCTCGTCCCGTGCGTTCCTTCACCCATTGCCACGATGCGCGCCGACCCAATCGCATTGTAGAGCGGCGCGAAATCGCGCTGGCTTCCGCCGGGAAGAGAGGTTTCGATGCGCCAGACGAGCTCTTTGAGTTGCGCCACGATCGCATCACGTTGCCACATCGGAAGGATAGTCGCCGGTCCATCGTGGCTGACTATCGCGCCATCGAGCGAGGCCGTGTCGCTGACGGTTTGCGCCTTCACGAGGGCCCAAGTGCCGTTTCGGAGTTCCCAGCGATCCTCTTCTCGCTGAACGTCCACGAGCGCATGAATCGATTGCGAGTCACTCCGCGTAAGGAGAATCTCTGCATCAGCAGTCCCTGCGTGAACCATCAAACGTACAACGCGAATGCTCACGCCGAGTCCCGGTAAGGCTTGTTTGCTCTCCTTCCAGTCGGCGATGTATTGTGAGAGACTCTCGTTCGTACCTGGAACGAAGACGAAATCGAAATTCGCTGCGACTAAGGCGCGCAGCGCCGGTTCATCGGCATTTTCATAGGCACGTGCCAATCGCGCGTATGCGGCACCGATCGAGACGGATGCTGGCCGGGCGTCTTGTCCCGAAGCTGGGGCAACACTAGCGGTCAGAAACGCAAACGTCAAATGCGCCAAGGTTCGCATTCCCCTGCTTTCGATAGTGCAATTTCATCGCCTCGCGTCAGGAACCAGCCCAATAACCTCTTGAGGCGAAATCGCAACGGCCTCCCTGGTGGGTCTCCGCGCGCGCGAACGCAGCCGCCGAGCGTGCTGCGCCAGAGTGGCTTGCGTTAGCGATAACAGAGACAGAGCCATCATCGCCAGAACCGGCAAGTGCGGACCTGGATGACAAGCGTGGAGTGGCGCACCGGCTAGGTTGCGGGAGTCCGCGCGGTCAGAAAAGCCGGCGCCGCGATGCCGCGCGGGCGCAGTCGTCCTAAAAACGCGTCCGCCGCTTAAAGTGAAGGCGGATTCTGTGGGACTAACGGCGATAAGTAAAAACAGATGACGAATGAGTTCCGAGGTTGGCGAGCCATGTCGACGCGGCAATCATGGGCATAGTGTGATTAAGGGAAACGCCGACGTTGAGATTCTTCCCTTTGACGAGAGGCGCGACTCTTTTGAAAACCTCACGAGGCTAATCCACGCATCGTATCGCCAGCTAGGTGACTTGGGCTTCAACTACGCAGCTGTTGATCAAGAACTGGGTGTGACCCGAAGCCGGGTTGAGACCGCCTCCGCGTGCTGGGTTGCTCGAAAAGACGGCGCACTAGTAGGCACGATCTGTTACTATGGGAGTCCGCGCTATCGAACGGAGCCAGAATGGTACTGGCAAGGTCACGTCTGCCACTTCGGACAGTTCGGCGTCGATCCGTTACTCCAGCGGGTCGGGATCGGATCGCTGCTTCTTGAACAAGCTGAAACCCGAGCCGTCGCCGATGGCAAGTTGGAGTTTGCATGCGACACGGCCGATGGTGCCAGTCATCTTGTGGGCTTATACTTGAGACGCGGTTTCAGAGCCGTTAGCTGGCATAAATGGCCGCACAACAACTATAAAAGTCTAGTGTTAAGCAAACGTGTGGGAATCCAGATTCGCGCCGCCACCGAGGATGAGTTTCCCACTATTCTCACGATTTCCGATACAACGCAATGGGAGAAAAGCGACTTCTTAAAGCGGATGCTCGCGCGCAATTCCGTTGACGTTGCCTGCGAAGGCGAGCGCGTCATAGGCTTCAATGCCTGGAATAGAGAGTTCTTCTCAAGGCCGTTTATTTGGCTGGTTGTCGTCAAACCAGAGTGTCGAGGTGGTGGGATCGGCAGCCTTCTCTTCGCGAAAGCCGAGCGAGACTGTAAGGGAACGCGCTTGTATTCTTCTACGAATCGCAGTAACGAGGCCACGCAGCGCTTTCACGAGCGCCGAGGCTATCGCGTCGCTGGGAAACTTGATCTCGATCCTGGCGATCCCGAAGTCTTCTATTGCATCGATCTATGAATCGGCGTTTGTTGAAGACGATCCGACAAGAATCAACGAGATTGACCGTGCCGCCCGGCTTTGGCCTTTTTGGTGCCTTCCATTTTGGATTCACCGTGATCGCTCCGCTCTGCGGTACTAAGCTCGAACCTTGCGATCCACCGCATCCAACCACCGATGCTAGAGCTACGCAGCGCAAAAGCGCGGAGCGGCCAAGGTACCCGCGTCCCATTCCTTTACTCCTTGCTCTGTGAACGCTACGGCACGCCGTATCATTTCGCCCCGCCTCGGCTCAGTTCCGCCGAAGCAGCCAGGCCAGGTTCGCTCGTGCTTTTATTGACGACAACAAATGGCTAAGCTATCGTAGGCGCGGTGCTCGTGCAACAGTACAATTAATCTAGAAACTCCCTCGGGTTTCCGATATGATATGACTGTCAGGCTTTGACCGCAGGACACACTCAGCGGTTTGGGGCTACACTGACGGTGGCCGAAAAAGCTGCCTGGAGGGTGGTGGTCTTTATGGCGTCACCGCCGGCCGGGTAATCGTACAAGTCAACCCTTCCTTCGGCTTCGTTTGGTACAACCACTTGATGACCCTCTATCCATGTCCCGTAGCCGCCTTCGCTATTGTCGAGGGTTGTCGAGCTGACTACCGCTGCAGTGGACCCGGTAATCTTCAATCCATAGATCGCGCCTGCTACAAAGTCGAAGACGGTGATGTGCTTTCCATCCCATTGAACGCCGCCAGACGCATCGATGTGCTGGTTCACTGTGATTTGGGAAAAGGTCTTTGCCCCTTTTGCGAGTTCCACGAGTAAGAAGCTTTGATAGGATCGAGTCGAGCCATCTTCAAAGAGATTACCCTTGTTGTCGTAGCCGCAGAACCCACCGCTTGCAAAATAGGAGTCCTGGTAGGTCTTCGGCTTACCCTTGGCACCCGCATAGATGGCGACCCCTTCATATAGGGCGCTGTTCAAATACCCGGCCCCTGCCGCGGCAAGATTTCCAGTAGTCGGATCGATTGCACAGCTCGATGGATACGAGTCTGGATCACTCAGTGTGGTGATCGGTTTCGTACCACCGTGCGCGTACTCAATGATCTTGCTATCGTAGATCAGCGTAAGGAAGACGTTGCCTTTGGAGTCCGAGCATATCCCGACGGGCTGGTCCCAACCGTGTTGTCCTAGCACTCCGACCAACTGAAGGTGGGGATATGAAAATATGTAAACCACGCGGGTAAGCAGCGAGGATACGTACAAAAGCGGCCCGTTTGCAGCTCCGGGGCGGATCCATGAGGCGTCGCCATCGGCGTTGAACCCGACTCGGCCGGGCGGAGGAACTGTCGTTTGTTGCGTGATGCCGCAACCTGTGAACATAAAGATTCCGAGCGCCATTGCAAAGATGCGTTTTGAACTAGCTAATATCATCACTGCTCCTGTTCCGACTACTTGGCGGCTACACTGACGGTAGTACCGAACGGGGACCCCACCTTGATCGATTTGTAGGCCTTACCACCGGCGGGATAGTGCCAGAAGCGGGCTACAATGCTGTAGTAACGAGGTGCCACGATGGTCTTGCCTTGGATCCACGATTGAAAGTCGAACCTTGTCCCGGCCAACTTGGTAGAACCTACTACTTTCCCACCCGCTCCATTGGTTCGATAGATTGCGCCCGTTTCTGCGTCACCCACCGTTACATACGTGCCGTCCCACTGAACCGCACCCGGAATTTTGATTTTCCTGTTCAAGCTGATGTTCGTAAACGAACTGCTGCCTTTGGGGAGCTCTGCGAATTGGAACACGCCGCCCTCGCTCGGCAAGCTCGTTAAACCATCTACGAAAAGGTTTCCCTTGTTGTCGTAACCGCACTCGTAAGGGAGATAAATTGCTGGATCGGAAACGATCGTCGGTAAGCCGGTCGCGTTGGCGTAGAGCGCGATGTTGCCCGCGCCGGCGGCACTAATGACGTTCGCGACGGCTAGGGTCCCGGTCGTAGAATCGAACGAGCATCCCGCCGGTTCTTCGAGGGCGTCAGAGAGGTAAGCGATTACGGTCGTGCCACCGTGCGCGTATTCCTTGATGTCGTTCGTTGCTCCCTCTGGAACAAAAACGTCGCCCTTTGGGTCGGAGCACAGGCCTTGAGGAAGATTGAAACCGGTGAGCAACCCCTTTGGCTCCCCTTGGGGATACGAGTAGACGTTCACATCCCAGGTCATTTCCGACGAGATGTAAACGAGGTCGCTCTCCTTCGCGTCACGTGCCATCCAGGACCGCGTACGATCCCGATGTGCCATCGGCGGAACGTCAAGGCGCGAGGTTCCCACGTCAAAAGGGTCGAGAGTCGGCGCGGAGGCGACGCGAGACATAGAGCCGCCACAAGCGACAAAAGTTATGCTTGCAATTCCCATAAATGAAACCAGAGCGCTCGTCTGTAAAAGCCTCACTTTTTTCTCAACCTCCGTTCCCATGGTACCACGTGATCTACCGCACGAATCTGCTCGTGCGAAAAGGAACCACTTTTTGCGAAAAGGCGCGGCCTGTCCTCAAATACTACGCCGATAAGAGACTTTTTAGCTCGCCAGCCTTGCGTCTAAACTGGGCATCAGCGGTAACGTCCGCAGCGGCCACGTAGGCGTCCCTTAGCACTGCCGCGGAGCCAAGTTTCTCAGCCGCCGAGACCGCACTTTCGATCATTGTGTGCGCCTCGCGCCGCCGCCCTAGTCGACTCGCAGCCTGGGCCGCCACCATTTCCTGTCTCGTCGTCAGCATGAAGTACTTCTTGCGTTCGCAGGCGGTGGTTGCCAAGAACCAGGCATCACCGGGACGGCGGGATTGCAGCGCGTTTTTAGCCGCAACGTAAGAGGCCACCTCACGATGAAAGTCATCGCATAGCAAGAGCGTGGCGGGCATAAACGAGTACGCTTGCCCGGAATAGCGTGTTCGCTGGAGTATCGTCACTACCTCGAGCGCAACATTGGTTAGTATTCGCTCGTTATACTGTTGCCCAGCAAGGAACTGAGCACGGCGGCACGGACGCAATGCCTCATCATCGTTCCCCGCGAATGCGTGATACTGCGCAATTGCGAGTAAGGCATCGATAGATTCCAAAATCAGTCCAGATCCATATGCTTGGTCGAACGCGGCCGAAAGCCCAGCCAAGCGTTGGTACGAGGGAAACCAAGTCTTAGAGGCGATCAGTAAAGAGTTACGAATCTTCCACACTGAGAGCATTACCTGTGTGCGCACCTGAATCGATACTGCGCGCGCGTTGCACACACTAGCCTCGGCCAAGCATAAGTACTCATATGCTCTTTCGAGCTCGCCAAGGTTCCAAAACCCAACTCCGAGTTCAAAAAGGCTTTGCGCGTATAATTCCTTAACATACGGAGCGGCGCTCCACTGAATGACCTGTAAGCGCGTTGCCGCCAACTCCGCCAGGCTCAGAGCTTCCAGCTTTTCCCCTGCATAGTGTGCGAGTCTCGAACTACTGATATCGAGGCAGGATTCAGTCGCACGCCACGACAAGGTATCGTTCTGTCGCGTCTGGTCGGCGTACAACGCGCGTGCTGCGGCGTTGGCCTGTTTCGCTCGCTTGAGGTCCCCAAATCTAATCGCTATCTCTGTTTGGATACAAAACGCTGAAATGCTTTGCTGGGCTGACTGTGCTACGCTAGTAAGCTCATCGCCTATGCGAAACGCAGTGACAGCATCACAATATGCGGTCCGGTGCAGCGTCCGCCACGCGAGCAGCTGAAACTCATCCCATTCAGGCAGAGAAACTAACGCCACGCGGCTGTCCTTTTGTTCGCTAATATAACGAGCGAGGCGCCGACAAATCTCGGCCCGTTCGCGATAACAATGTTGGTAGGATATGCCGAGCTCAGCCGCAACCTCTCGGATCTTGCGTTGCGCGAGACACTGCAACATCACAATGGCATGTTGGCGAAGAGCCCGCTCATCCTTACCCGCAGTTAAGTCTGCGTCTCGGCAGTGATTGGCGCCTTCACGCACGAGGTGATGGATTAGATTCAGCACTGCGCGGTCGGAACTACTTCCGAAAGTGCCGATACCTGCATCGCTCAGGATACGACGGACGAGCGGATTTCTTCGAAGCGACCGCGGTTCATGCAGGTGGCGAAACAAGTGTTTCGCCGCCGCTTCAAAGGATACGTTCGGGTCCGTTCTAGGCAGAGTGCGCGTACCTCTCTGGCGAAAAAACTCTAATTTCTAGATAGTTCGCAAAGCCGCCATATATCTCCGAGGCGCTTACTTGAGGCTTCCCTCAATCTACCCCTGCCCCAAAGCGTTAGGTCCCTATCGCCAGAGCGAACGTAGTTGCGGACCGAGCTGCATCGGTTGCTACGCTTAGCGCAAGATCTTCCGGAACGGGATTTCTTCGGAACGGCGGCTGTCTGCGACGCTGCGCCTCGTGCCGGGTAGGGTCAAACAGCGAGGTAAGCCAGCTCAGCTTCCACCAGGTGCGCCCCGATGATCTTGGCAAGCTACAGCGCGTAGAGCCTCCGACGGGCGAACCAA
>JBARKF010000209.1:0-9426 GCA_049800655.1 Candidatus Cybelea sp. | reverse complement strand
GATTCCTCGTCATCGACCGGGATTCGGACGCCGAGCACGCGACCGTGCTCCTGCGCCTCGCGAACCAACGCGGAGACTCGAGCCGGCGAGATCCGCTCAAGTCCGGCGAGGAAGGCCCATTGGTCGGGATACGGCTCAAGATCGTCGTCGACGAAGACGCTGTTGCCAAGCTCGCGAGGACCGCGCGCGAGTGGAAGGGCAATGAGATTGCCGAATCCTCCGGCCGGCAACACGTCTTGATTCGGGAAGAAACGATCGTACGACTCAAATCCGATCTCGGGCCGTCGTTCCATCGCTTCGGTCATGAGCGCCGCTCCCAAGCGACGCGCCTCCGCTGCTGCAATGGGCTCGGCAAAGAAGGTCCAGACGTGCCCGCCCTCTCCCGATCGCGATCGCTCAAGCGCCGCGGGAACGTTCTTCGCGCAACACGCATCAAGATATGCGCGCGCATCTTCGGCCCAGCTTCCGCCGTCGAAATCAACCGCTAAGAACCAGCAGCGATTATCGGAGAGCAGCGGATAAACGCCGAGCGCGTGTTCGGCAGATCCTTTTGAGGCGATCGTCCCGCGTAGGTGCTGCTCGACGATATCGTCACCAAATGGAATAAACGCTTGATTCGGGCACGCGCTACATTTAATCTTCGGCTTGCCGCAAACACCGGTGACCCACTCGTTGTGGCACGCCGGTGCATATCCCGAGCGGCCGTCCTTGCGATTCTCCCATCGCAGCGCGAAAACGTCTGGGCGGCCGGCGAAAAGGCGGCGGAATAGTGCGATCTTTTCGTGCGAACCGAGTCGCCGCCCGCTCTCGGAAAGCGGAGCATTCGTGAGCCACGCCTCGGCGCGAGGGCTGCCTATCGCCGCAAGCTCCGCCTTGATGGAAGCCCGGCGCGCGTCGAGGTCGCGCAACTCTAGCTGTAGGGACGCGATTCGTTCTTCGTCTGCTGGCACGCGGTCATAGTCTGCGCGGCAGATCGGCGCAGGGCCTTGCGCCGCAATAGCCCGGGCCTGGGCAGGCGGCCTATTGCCCGATCGGGCGCCAACTCGTGAACGAGAGAGCAAGGCCGCCTCATACGGCTTTGGCACGGGTACTAACCTACAATGCCTCATTGCTTAATTGAAGGTTATTCGATAAGCTTCAATTATGGGGCGTCGAGAGCAACGGATCTGGGAGGGTAAACGGCCCGAGTCTGGCCTGTCGCGACGTGATCGCCAAGGCTGCCGCTACGCGGTCTACATCCCCGACTATCTGGACGGCCAAGAGTTCATCTTTGATTCTAGCACCGCCGCTGACGTATCGGATGCCGAGCGCGCTACCCGAGACCTCGACGCCAAGACATCGACTTTGGCGAACACTGAGGCGCTTGCCCGCTTACTGCTTAGGACAGAATCGGTTGCGTCATCGAAAATCGAGGGCCTTGTGGTGGGCGCGCGGCGCCTATTGCGCGCAGACGCAGCACGCGCTAGCGGCGAGGATGGGGGCGATGTAACGGCTGCGGAGGTCCTCGGCAACATCGAAGCGATGACGTACGCGCTTCAAACGGTGCAGGCAGGTTCACCAATCACGGTGCCGGTGCTTCTTGAGACGCACCGCCGACTGCTCGGAGGCACGGCGCTAGGCGACGATCACGGCGGCCGCATTCGTGATCGACAAAACTGGATTGGCGGAAGTTCGTACAATCCGTGCGCTGCCGTATTTGTACCGCCGCCACCAGATATCGTTGAAGATTTGCTTGTGGATCTCTGCGCGTTTTGTAATGAGGATTCGCTTCCTCCCGTCGCTCAAGCCGCAATTGCGCACGCGCAATTTGAGAATATTCACCCATTTGCAGACGGTAATGGCCGCGTCGGGCGTGCGCTGATTCACATGGTTCTTCGATCACGCGGTTTGACTCAGCGCGTTAGCCCACCCGTTTCGCTGGTGCTTGCCACACATGTGCAAGACTATCTGGCCGGGTTGCGCGGGACCGCATACGATGGACCGCCGGGTTCCAAAAAAGCCGTAACTGCAATAAACCACTGGTTAGGGATTTTTGCCGGCGCCAGCGCGCGCGCGGCTGTCGATGCAATGGAATTCGAGGAGCGAATTCGCGCTATCCAAGGCGAATGGCGCACACGCCTAGGCGCTGTTCGTTCTGATGCTGCCGCACTACGGTTGATCGATGTGTTGCCGGGTGCGCCCGTTATCACCTTGGCATCGGCGCAATCAATGATCGACCGCAGTTTGCGTGCCACAATAGATGCGATGAAACGTCTTAGTTATGCGGGAGTAGTTACGCCGGCTCACCTTGGTCGACAGCGGAAACAGATCTACGAGGCTCGGGAGATTATCGACGTCTTTACGGCGCTAGAACGACAACTAGCTTCACCAGCAGGCGATACCCAGATCGAGCCACCTGCGCGTCCGGTTCCGGCGCGACGGATGAAATTTGGCGAACGTGAGATCTAAAAATGAGGCAAAGAGCTCTATGGAGGGGTACTTGAACATCTCGACCGATGTGTAATCGTGGGCGCCGACACGAGTCGAGTTGCTTCCTACTTATTGGTGACTTCCTAATCTGTTTGTGACAAAATTGAAATCCGTATGGCGGAAATCGTTGCAAAATAAGGCCGATTTTCTTGGGATGGCCGGGAGTCGAACCTACACTCGGGGGTTCCGGGCAGTCCCGTCCACTACCGAATAGCGTTATTTTGTAAGGCTTTTTCGCCCCGGACTTCCCGGCCGATACCGTCGCTTTCCGACCATTCCCGACCGCTCCGTTAGAAAACGTTAGATTCTGTGTTAGACGTCAAGGGCTAAGCGACGGCGAGATGGGGTGATGTCCATGACGTCGCCCACACCCGATTTCAGGGTCAAAGGGGCGCTCGGACTTAAGGACGCCGAAAGCCAAAACCAAAAGGCGGCGCATGACCGGAGCGACGATCTGTTTGCCGTGCTTGCCTGATGATCGCAACCGTTTCGCAAATCCTTGAGGATTGGGTTGCAGCGAATTACTGCGACAGCCGGCACGTACAGCATCCGCCGAAGATGAGGGTTGCCGGTCTTTGACAGCCACGATGCCGATACCGATTTCCCCGATCGGTCTCGCGGGCACAGTCCCGTGAAGGGCGAGAGTGCCTTTGGCGCTTCGAAACTCGCTGATGTGCGGCAGCTCACCGAGAATCGTAACCGCGAGACGCTCGCCGATGCCGGGGATCCACATCAACAGCTCGAGCTTCCCTCGCAGCGTGAGGTCATCATCAGGGAACGGCCGCACGTCGCTCGAGCCGGGCGCACCAAGCCGATTCGATTCCTGGACGCGCGTTTCGTCCAGCGCCACGCGCCGGCGGCCCAGACGCCGCAAGCGCTGCTGGAGCGGGCTGGGCGGCTCCCATAGCGCAGGGTGCATGGTTATGCAGAATCGCACGATGAGTGCTGCATCCGCCTTGTCGGTCTTCGTCCGAGAGAGTTCGCTCTGACCGAACGACTTGATCGCCGGCGGGTTCACGATGCTGACGACGTGACCGTGTTCGTGCAGATCCGCAGCAAGCTCTTCGCTCCAACGACCGGTCGATTCCATGCACGAGTGCACTCGACTGGTTCGCCGATTTGCAAGCCACCGGTACAGTCGCTCGAAGCCAGCCTGCCTCCGAATGAGGAAAGTGATTTGTATGCACCTGACCTTTAACGCTCAGCGCACAATGAAGCTCGAACTTCCCAACGTCGATGCCAAGAACGGCCAAATCAGTTCTTCATAGCTAAGGGCTTTGCCGTATCAGATCGATCGCGCCATCCGAGCAAGCATTTCGCTTGTTAACTACGAATAATCTTTGGGGCTTCGGGAAGGAGATCAGATGAAGATCGTTCGTGCGCGCCGAGTGGTTAGCGTCGTCGTCGTCGCGGCATTGGTCGGGGGTTGTGGCGGCGGTCAGCCGCCGCTCGCGTCACCGTCGACCTTCCGCGCGGCGGTCCCGATGCTCGAGGTGTGCACGTGCGAAGGCAGTCCGCAAAACCTCCTCGCGATGTTCGCCGGGCGAAGTCACGAATCACCGTCGCGCCCGCGCACGACGTCGACTTCGCACACGATCTGGAACTTCGGCCAGGGCGAAGACGGCAGGTATCCCCAAGCGCCGCTCATCGCGGCCGGCAACGGCTCGTTCTTCGGAACGACGGCGACGGGCGGACAGTTCGATGGCGGCACGGTCTTCAAGCTGACGCGTTCGCGATCCGGATACCAAGAAAAGGTCATTTGGAGCTTCGGCGCCTCACAGTCCGACGGCCGGTCCCCCAACGACGGTCTCATCGAAGACTCAAGCGGAGCGCTCTACGGCACGACGTATGCCGGCGGCGACGGCGCGTGCTACAACGGCTGCGGCACAGTATTCAAGCTTACGCCTTCCGGCGGAGCCTACACGGAGCAGATCCTCCACGCGTTTAGTGGCGCGAGCGACGGCGTAAGCCCCTACGGCAGCGTGCTCGAGGATTCTACCGGTGCGCTCTATAGCACCACCATTTTCGGCGGCGTTAATGGCGCCGGCACCGTCTTCAAGCTCACGCCCTCGGGGTCGACCTACGCGGAGCAGATCATCTGGAGTTTCGGAGGTAAGTCCGACGGTACATGTCCCTACACCCAGCTGATCGCGGGAAAACGGGGCGTCCTCTATGGCACCACGCTAACCGGCGGCCTTCGCAACGATGGCACCGTCTTCGAGATCAAGCCGTCTAAGAGCGGCTACACCGAAGACGTCCTTTGGAACTTCGGCGGCCCCGGCGACGGCGCATGTGTCTACGCGCCGCTGATCAGGCAGCGCAACTATCTCTACGGATTGACCTATTCCTTAGGGGCATACCTCGTCGGCACTGCGTTTCAGATAACGCTGCAGGGACCGCATCCGACGGAACGTGTGATTTGGAGCTTCGGCCACGGCCAGGACGGCAGCTACCCGGCAAATGGCGGACTCACCGCCGACTCGGCGGGGACGCTCTACGGCTCGACGCTCTTCGGCGGTTCAGGCAACTATGGCAGCATATTCGCATTGACGCCGACCGGCGCGAAATTCAGCGAGCGCGTCGTATTGAGCTTCAACCACGGCGACGGAAGCAACCCCGACGCCGCACCGTTGTTGAAACGATCGGGCGTCTTGTACGGCACGGCCCTCACCGGCGGCGCGTATAACGAGGGAACAGTGTACGAGTTGCAGCCATGATGCCCATCTGCAGCTCGGGTTTTCCGCGATGAGCAGCAGCGAAAGCAGATCTTTTTCGCTGGTTTGGATGGCTCTCCAATGGTGCGAGACATAACCGCAGCGTTGTGCGCTGACCGCGCCCAGGTTTGAGTGGAGTTTCTAAGCCAACTCCCTGTTGCTAAATATAGTTCTCCGTCGGTCCGTTATTTCTTCAAAACGATGTGGGTGGCGTTCTCCGTCGCTTCACGGGCAGTGACGCGAAAGCCGAGCAAAGGCAGGTCGATGCCGGCAAACATCGCTTCGCCCCTCCCGAGAACGACTGGCGCTATGGCGAAATGCATCTCATCGACCAAGCCCGCCTGAAGATATTGCCGCACCGTGCTGACGCCGCCGCCGATCTTAACATCCTTGCCACCGGCCGCGGACCTTGCTTGCTCAAGCGCTTCTTCAACACCGCCGGTGATGAAATGAAATGTGGTGCCGCCGTCCATGGCAACCGGATCGCGGGGATAGTGCGTCAGGATGAATGTTGGCGCATGATACGGCGGGTTGTCGCCCCACCAGCCTTTCCAGCTTTCATCGGGCCATTCGCCGCGTATGGGGCCGAACATGTTGCGGCCGAGGATGAAGGCACCGAAGCCGGTGCTGCCGGACGATGCGTATTTCTCGTCGACGTCGTCCGATCCGCCCTCCCTGCCGGCCATGGCATGAAACGTCCGGGTTCGGAAAAACCACTCGAACATTTCCGGTCCCCGCTTGCCCAGAGGGTCGTTCAGGCTCTGTTCCGGTCCGGCCCCGAAACCATCGATAGAAAGGGAGAATGGTCCAACGCGAATTTTCGACATGACTGCCTCCATCTGGCAATTTGGAGCGCCGAGAGGATCCCTTGCTGCGCCAACCGAGTCTGCGCTCTTGGACGAACCAGTTCAGGAAAACTGTAATACTATCCGGAGTTCCAATTACCATCCGAACGTCGTGGCAGATCGGCCTTTATTCACGCGATTGTCGGGGAGGGTTGGAGCGTCCAGATTTGAGCGACGTTTCTAACGCAATTCCCTGTTGCTGCGTTTAGCTCTCCGTGGTTTCTTTCTTTCTTCTTTAATCGCAGCATTAGTTGCTGTGCACACAGGCGCATGAGCCGTTGCTCGTCGTGACGATGAGCGATGGAATCACGCACGCTGTCCACAGCTTTACGTTACTGCGTTTTAATCGACCGCATCGAAGCTTCGCTCAAAGCGGCGAGCATGTCGGACTCTCTGCGACTAGTTCGAACTTTTTGCGCCGTTAGAAAAAGCGATGGACAGCGGCGAAAAGCCAGTAAAATAAGAACAAATTTTGGGATGGCCGGGAGTCGAACCCAAGCTCGGGGATTCCAGCCGATCCCGTCCGTTACCGAATAGTGCTATTCTGTGAGGCTTTTCCGTCGCACCGATCCCGAACCATCCCTCGCGATCCCAACCGTTTCCGAGCCGTCCGTGACAAAATGTGACACATACCGGCCCTGTCCATGGCGCAGATCCCCGTTAGGGTGGCGAGGGCGAGTGACTAGTCGTAAATGTTCCTACCGCAAACCATTCGGTGCAAATATCGGGCGCAGTCCACGAGGGCTTGAACCGAACTTCCACGGTGTAGGTACTGTCGGCGGCAACCGGACGTTCCGCCATGGCGTTAGTCACCTTGAATCCCGGTGGCGGGTTTGGAAGACCTCCAAAGATTTCAAAGAGCGTGGGATGCCCTTCAATCGTATCAGCACCGTGGCGAAAACTAACAGTCTGTTGTAATGCGCGCTGGGGATCGGACACCGCGTAAAACAGGTTGAAGCGGTGGACGTCGCGCGCCGAGTTTGCGGGCGCTAGCATAGTAACGACTGGAGCCCAAAGCCCGTTGCATCCTGCTGGTAGTGGTGCTTCGGACTGCCGCAGTTGCACTTTGTTTGGATCGACTTGCCCTGGGTCATATTCGATTTCGATTCGCTGCGACTCGTGGCTGTTGGTGCATAAAATCGTTTGGTGGTGGATGCCTCCATGAAAGACAACGTAAAACGCGAGGACTCCGTCGAGGCTGGCCATGACTTCGTCACTGCTTGCCGGCGTGGTCGGCTTGCACGTCGTTATGTGGCTACTGTTTGCGGTCAATGGGAAGGGTTTAAGTGTATTCACGGTCACCGGAGAGACGCTATTGGGCTGATAAGGTACGACGAGAGATACGTCTGCCGCCCGGGCATATGCCGTGGTAGAGAGCGCGACCGTACAGAGAGCGCCCACGATTATCGCCTTGTTCGCCCGACCACGCTGCCTCGAAGCCGCTCGGCCAATCATACACCCGAGTTTGGCGATAGGAACCGCTTGATACTGCAATCGAGCGCCCTGGCTGATGCAAGAGGCATCCCTGCAGAAATAACGTACCATGTGGCTCGGAATGGGCGCGTGGTTGCGGGGCTCAGATCGCCTTCCCGACTTTGAGGTGGTCGTTACTTTCTTGACTCCCGAGGAAGGCGGGAGAAAAGCCCCCGCGCATCAGGGCTACCGTCCAGATATGGTCTTCGCTGACGAGCCGCACACCTGGATGATCTGGCCAGACTTTCTCCGCGAAGACGGCTCACCGTACGCCCTACATGAACCCGTACCTCGGCACGTTCGAGCGGACATGTACGTATGCTACGTCGAGTCTCGCCCGTTCGTCAGACCGATGGTGCATGTCGGTCGAAAGATCAAGATGGTCGAAGGTTGTCACCCCGTTGCTGTCGGCGAGGTGACCGCGATCAAGAACTTGCCGAATGGTCTTGGGGAAGAGGCAGACGCAGCGATCGCATTCTACCAACCTGCGAACGCGTACATGCGCTGGTTCCAAAAAGCGCAATCAAAGGACAGCGCCGTGAATCTTCGCGAGTTGCACGCCATCTTAGCCCGCTTGCAGGCTGCTGCGGCCGAACTCCCGGCGGTTGCGCCCGACGAAGGCGATGAGGCGGAATCAGAACCTAGTCAACGAGCGGTGAAGCAGAGGGACAAAATTGGTGTTGCGCTGCCCGTAGACGCCTACGGCAAAGTCTTTGACCCTCTGGACGACCGTGATCTCACTCGCGTCGTAGCTTCGCTTAAGGATGACCTTGAAGATATCTACGCCGACGTATACGAGGGCGCAGCTCTCTACAACCGCCGCCGATATCGAAACGCTCTGTGGGCGTGGCACTTCTCCTACTACAGTCATTGGGGCCGACATCTAAGCTGCGCGCAAGTAGCCATCTGGCAATACCTGTCGACCGGCAATTGGCGGCAAGACGCGCCGTGAAACCTGAACCGAGGGGACGATTTTACGCGATCCTATATCGATGCACGCCAGGTTCCGCTTCGGTCCGTGGCGAACATATGTTCGTGGGGCGTGAAATCATGCGTCTGCTCAACTCCGATGCCGCGAGGTCGCGTGGATGAGCCAGCGATCCACCATCGAGTGGACGGACGCGACGTGGAATCCTGTTACCGGCTGCACAAAGGTCAGCTCGGGCTGCGACCATTGTTATGCGGAGACGTTCGCAGAGCGTTGGCGCGGGGTGCTCGGCCATCCCTATGAGCGAGGGTTCGATCTCGTTTTACGGCCGCATCGCCTGCTGGAACCATTGTCCTGGAAGAAGCCACACACAATTTTCGTAAACTCCATGAGCGATCTATTTCATCGCGACGTACCTGAAGATTACATTTTTCAGGTCTTCGACATCATGGAGCGAGCGTCGTGGCACCAGTTCCAAGTGCTGACGAAGCGAGCCGAACGCCTCCAGCGACTGAGCAAAAAAATCACTTTCAGTACGAACGTGTGGATCGGGGTAAGCGTCGAATCTCCGCAGTACTATTGGCGGATACGAAGTCTCCAACAAGTACCTGCAGCGGTGAGGTTTCTTTCCTGCGAGCCGCTCCTCGCCGCTTTGCCAGACCTGCCACTCGCCGGGATCGACTGGGTTATTGTTGGTGGGGAAAGCGGCCCCGGCGCGAGGCCCATGCAGTCGAAGTGGGTTCGCAACATCCGGGCACAGTGCCGCTACGTGCAGGTGCCGTTCTTCTTCAAGCAGTGGGGCGGTACGCGCAAGAAAGCTGCGGGACGTTGTCTAGATGGCCGTACGTACGATGCAATGCCAAGTACTGATGCCGAACTATTGATCCGTAGAGTTCAGCTGCGGCGGGCGACGGTTTCTAGCTTCCCGGAAATGTTATGAGCACGTCATCCGGCATGGTGCGGTAGGGCGGCGCCGGACGGCGCTTCCCGTGATCGC
>JBARKF010000208.1:0-1906 GCA_049800655.1 Candidatus Cybelea sp. | reverse complement strand
GCCCGCGCTCCGAGCGATCAGACGGGGCGACGTTCCGTCCACTGCCTGCGTCATGCTATGAGTACGTGGTACGGGCTCGCTTGTTTCGGCCGGTATTCCTACGCGCGCACGAAGCTGAGCCAGTACCAAGAGCCCCACAGACCGACCGCACACGAGTACGCAATCAGCGCATACCCCCAGCGCGGAAAGCGATCGCGTACCGCGAGCATCATGAGAGCGACGAGGAACGGCTCGAAATCGAGGGCGTGCCGCATGCCGAACTGTGCGAAACCGTTGACGTAATAGAGAAAGTTCGGTAACGCGGTCAGCAGCGCGGCGATCCAAAGCGCGATCACCCACCGGACCGGCATACGCGCGAGGAAGGCGAGGAGCAGCGCCGGCGACGTCCACGTGAGCGCAATGCCCGAGTATTCCGGGCGTAGCCACGGAAACGCCGCAACGCGCGTCGGCACCTGGATGAAAAACGACCAAAGCTGGTAGGGGAGATAGATCAAACGAAACGGCGAGCCGAACGGCATGCCGGCTTGGTCCTGGTGGTACCAGGTCGTGTATCCGATGTCGCTCCACGTTCCCCAGCGCGTCCGGTTGTAAAAGACCCAGAGCGCGCCGACGGCTATCAATACGCTCGCGAAGGGTATCAGCTCCGTCATCCTTCGTCGTGGGACGAGCAACAGATACGCGTACGCCGGGAGTGCCAACACCATCGAGAAGCGCGATTCGAAGGCGCAAGCGGCAAAGAGTGCCACCAGCCAGCCACGCCGTTTACCCGCGAGCTCTACCAGCGCCAGCAGCGTGAAGGCGACGGCGCTGACGTGCGCGATAAACCAAACATCGCCGAGCGTCGCGCACCATAAAAGGTCGGTGCCGGCCAAGAGAAAGGCGCAGATCCAGGCGTTGGCCGACGCGCCCAGACCGAAGCGCTCGCCGAGTTCCCAGGCTGCGCCGACGGCGACCGCAGCGAGCACGACGGCGAGGAGCGTCTGATTCGTCTGCGATCCGAAGATCGCCGTGAAGGGCAGCAGCAAGATTGCCGGCAATGGCGCTTCGATGACGTAGTATCGTCCCGCATATTGGAGCGCATCGATGTATGCGCCGGGCCAATCGATCCAGGCGCGCCCGTGTAAGAATGCTTGCGCCAGCAGAACGTAGTTGTTGTAAGGAGTCGGCCGCAGTTGCGAGACGAGCGCGGTCACGACAAGCGCGACCAGCGCGGCTGCGTACGCGGATTTAAACCGCGTCACATCGAGGAGGGCGTTGTGTGCGGCAGCGGCTCCGGCGCCTGGAACGTCGAGGTCGGGAGGTTTTCGGGAAAGCGGTATTCGCTCCAGGTGAGCAGCTCGCGTGCCGGTTTGCCTTTCACGCGGGCTTGCGCAGCGGCCATCACCGGCATCCAATACTTCCCGAACGATCCAAACTCGATCTCACCGCTTCCCGTTACGTCGAGGCCCGCGCCGTGAAAGTGGACGACGCGCGGTAGAAAATTCACGCCGTCGATCGTCAACCGATCGATCGTTGCGCCGGGCGGTTTCGTGAGCGGCGTTGCCTCGTAAACGTAGTCGAGATGGCGGCCATCCCTTGCCGTCCCCAAGAATAGCAACTCGTAGGCATCGGAGCGCGGAGCGAAGCGATCGACGGTATAGCGATCCTCGCGCCGCGAGAAACGGACAATCTTCCGGCTGAGCGCGATTCCGTCAACCGAGATCGTCTCGTCGCGGACGTCGGTGCCGCTCCGATAGATGCGGTGTCGCTGCTCGATGTTGTTCGGCCCGACTTGCGAGATGGTGTAGGTAAAGACCACTGCCTTCGGCACCGGCGCGGCCCCGACGGCAACCGCGTAGCGTTGCAGCACGTACTGCGAGTCGAGGTGTACCGGACCGGCGCCAAGCAGTACGGCAAGGCCGAGCAC
>JBARKF010000207.1:0-6112 GCA_049800655.1 Candidatus Cybelea sp. | reverse complement strand
GCATTCGTCAATCCCCAAGAGCTCTTCCTGAAGCGGAATATCACTGCCATCGTACTGGAAGTACCGACTGCATGGATCGGCGACGGACTCATCCGTATTTGGGGGACGATCTCGCTTTATGGACACGCGCCCGAAGTGCAGGTCGCGCGTTGGGGGCTACCCTTGATCACGCACATGTACATGGTTGACCCACAGGTGCGTGAAGATTTCAATCGGTCGCATCCAAGTGATGATCTCACGCGCTGGGCGCCCGTACTTGCAGACGTGGTAAAAAAAATGACGGGATTGGCCGGCTCATCGGCAGTCGCTCAGGAATACGGCATGCAGTTGATCGAGCGCTTTGTGCCGGTTGTCCTGCCGTATCGCCTGGGAACGCCGGCCGCGTTCGATTTTCTTGAATTCAATGGCCGTGCGTTAACGGACGACGTCACGGGCGTCATGCTCACGCTGATGACGAACACTCCTTTGACCGACGGCGTCGTCCCGCCGGCCGATCGCGTGCTCGATCGCTTCCCATATTTTGGCGCGCCGTTTCTTCCTGCGGATCAGGCCGGCCTGGAGCCGCTCAATCCTGGTTCCAAGTTCATGCCGACCCGATGACATAAGGCGCAATGCGCTGCCCTTTGTGGCCAGTTCGGCCTCGAAAGCCAGGGAAACGGCGAGCATCCTCGGATTGGCGCAGAGGGTATCGACCCCGTAGCGCGGCGATGCGTCGTGGCTGCTGATGCTACCTGAGAGGTGAGAGATGCTTTGGTTCGTAGAGGCCGAGCTTGTCGCCGCCGGCGAGTTCGAGCGTCGTCACCAGACCCCAGCCACGGTCGGCGACCGGTGTCGTTTTGATTCCCTTTTTCTCGAGCTGCTGTACCATTACGGCGATGTCGTCGCAGATTAGCCACAGTTCGTGTTCGGGGTCGTCTTCCGTCTCATGGACGGCGAGTTCCGTCGGCGGTGCGGCGAAGAAGAGTCTACCGTTACCGGCGTCGACGCAGTGCAGTTCGAGCACGTCCCTGAGAAAGGCATACATCTCGTTGGAGTGCTTTGTGTAGAAGATTGCGTGTATGCCGGTGATCACTCTGTCCCTGTTCCCGCAGGGGCGCTCCCTCAACCGGGGAGCTGATGGTGCCGGAGCCAGTCGACAGGCGCCGACCTCGCCGTTTGACTTATGCGCACGAGCACGACCGTGGCCCTTGGCTCGTTCCCTGAATAGTAGAGGGAAACTCCAAGGGCCCCGTCAGCGAGACACCGAGGTAGATTCTACGTGCGTCGGGAGTGGGGAAGACCGGCGTAGAGCGCCGGAGGACGCGGCGTGCCGCGGATCACCAGCCATCTACGCACGAGTAGTTGGGGTATTTCGCCTTAGGGCAAGACCCCCGGCCAGTGAGCTATGCCCGCCGGCAGGATTAGCCCCCCAGTGATCGTCTTTTTTGACGGGAGCGATGACCCGGGAGGGAACTCAATGATGGATTGTTGGGAGTTCTGGCTGTCGCTGACAAACAAGCGCCCTTTGCTGTTCACGGTTAGACCCCACGGCTCCCATGAGTCGTCGGTAATGGTCAGAAAAGGCTCCGTTTGGCCTGGGTGAAATTCGGTGACCGCACCGCGGAGGCTTTGTGTCGGGAAGTTCGATAAGTACAGCGTGCCGTTGGCGTCGACGGCGATTCCTTGGGGCCACCACGCGCCGGCCGTAATCGTCGCTGTCGGCTGCTTGGCGCCGGGAGCAAAAACCTGCACGTTGGCGTGGCCCTCGAAATCGTTATTGATGACGTAGAGATTACCCGATGAATCCAAGGCTATTGGAGCGGGCGCAAACAGACCGTTTTTCTTACTCAGAACGACCTTCGGCTCCGTTTGCCCGGGTTTGTATTCGGTGATATTGATGCCAGCCGCATTCGACACCAAGAGATTATCGCTGGCATCGATTGCACAGCCGTAGGGAACGTTGATGCCTTTTCGGATGATCAAGCTCGGTTTCGTCTGCCCCGGGAGGTACTCGGAGATCCAGCCGTGCGTCGGAAACGGAGCCGCGTGCGAGTTGGCTACGTAGAGCACTCCTTTGCTGTCGAGGCAGGCGACGGTCGGTGTAAACACCTTGTCGGTAATCGTTTCCAGCGGCGGCGGATTATTCAAGCGAGCATTGTAGACGTAGACCTCGCCGTATTGCTTGCAGTCTTGGCCGCTAGGGTTGCACCCCGTGGGGTACCAGTCGGTAACATACAGGAGTGAGCCAGACTTGTTGTGCGACAGGCGTGCGCCTGGAGGCGACGTGAGTGACGGACCGATTGCTCCGGCGGTGGGCGGAACAGCCCGCGAGCCCATACTGCAGGCGGCGAGCAGCACTGGTGCGGCGATTGCGCCGAACACGACATATAAGTGAGAACGCATGCAAAAGCTCCTTTCGTAACGCCGGGGGTTGAGCGACGGCAAGCGGTGCACCTATAAAGCTCCAGAAAGTTGGCAGAAAGGGCTTAATCGGTCCGAAAAATGCCACGCGCTACCTCGGAAGATCATGGAGCCGGGGTCGTTGTAGCCGCCTTCGGTTATACTAAGCATATGGCGCAGGGGCGCGAGAAAGACGAGCCAACGGCTGTCGTCCGGCGGTTGCTGCGCGATCTAAGGAATGCCTCGCGCATCGCCGAGAGCCCGGCCGTGGAACTGCTCTGCGCCGGCGTTCCCACCGCCCAGCGCCAAGCCCATCTCGCAGGGATGCTCAAAATCGCTCTCCATCGCTTGCCGCTCCGTCAACGGGAGATCGTACGGCGGTACGATCTGGACGGCGAGAAGGCGGACGCGGTACAGCGCGCGATGGTGCTCTCGCCGAGGCAGTTTTTTCGCGATCGGCGCGCCGCAATCACGGCGCTTGCGACGATGCTAGGCTTATCGGATCTCACTGGCGATCAAGTGCGCAACGCCCGGCAGTCGGCGAGGCGCGAGCCGGTAGCGTGCCGCGGCGCCGAACTCATTCGCGAAATTGAAGTCGTACGACGGACACTTGCGCGCAGCTTGTGGCAGACTGGAAACGTCGAGTGTGTTCGAGTTCTGCACGAGCTGGCGCAGGAGGTTCGAGAGCCGGTTAAGCGCGCGGAGGTACTGTTGGATCTAGCGGACGCCGCGACTGACTACGGTGACGAGGTCGCCGCTCGTGACGCACAGCGCGCCGTCGCTGCCATTGTCGACGATGCGGAGGCCGTCGAGGCCGGGCGTTCCGAATATCTTGAGGCACGACTCGCCCGCGTGCACGCGCGTCTTGCTGAGACGACGATTGATTCAGCGACCCACTATTTGCGGGCTGTCGCCCTGCTACGACGTAGCATGTTACCCGAGCCTGAGCACCTCGACGTGCGGTTTGCACTTGCCGAAGTACTCGGCGACTTGGCTCTCTTGCATTTCGCCGCAGGTTCCTTCACGCAAGCTCGCTCGGCCTCGTTGGACGCAAGCGAACTCATCGAAACATTTCGATTGTGGTCGCGGCCAAAATCACTCGAGACGCTGGCCATGACCGCGCTGCTGGACGCATGCCTTTCGGGGCGAACGGCATCTGCGATTGCGGTGATCTCTGGTTTGCTCCTGCGCGCCGTTGATTCGGGATGGTGTTCGACTGCCAGCCGGCTCGGTGCAGAACTCGTCGGCCTCAACTCGATGCGCGGCGAATATGAACAGGCGATTGTCTGGTATCAGAGGATAACAGAACTACTTCCGCCAGACGGGGCGAAGCCGAGGGACGAAACAGTCCTGACGATGGAGGCGGCTCATGCCTACACGATGACCGGACACGCTGCACAAGCGCTATCGATCCTCAGCTGCCTCAAACGGGGCAACAGATGCGCGAGCGCAGAGATTCCGACGTGGCACAGGTTCGCAGCGGAGGCTTTAGAACGGCTAGGTGAGGAAACCTTGGCACTCGCGCAGGCTCACGAAGCACTCAACGGTTACGAGGCCCAGCAAGTCCCGCGCGCGATCGGCGATACTCATCGTCTCATTGCCCTCTGTTCCGCGAAGCTTGGCGACGTACACGCGGCGACGGACCATGTTCTGGAAGCGCAACGTTTGGCCGAACGTCACGCAACGCCCTACGGACTCCTGCGCACGCTCGCCGCGAAGGCGCACGTATTGACAAGCGCGCCACTCAAAAAGGAAGCGATCGACCTCGCACTGCTCCTCAAGCAACTCGGTAAGAGCGCCGATTTGCCCCCGAGCGATGGCGTGAGGCGCGTCTAGCGACCTGTCAACTTTTCACTAGCGCGCGGCGCTAGACCACGTGGACTTCAAGCCTGCATACGCCATTCCACTGGTAGCCGTTAGGATTCCAATAGATCGAAGCGTCGAGGGGCTGCGCGCGCCCGAGGTCGTCAATCGCTCGTGACCAGACTTCGTGCGTCCCTGGCGCTAGGCTCTCCTGAATCGTCCATCGGCACCACGCATACTGACTTCTCGATGGCTGAAGCGTAGCACTTCGCCAACTTTTTCCCTGATCAAACGACACCAGCACCGACTCGATTGGTGCGTCGCCATCGTTGAATGCCACGCCGCGGAAAGTATGATCGCCTGCTGTAAGAACGGCACTGGATTGAGGATCCAAAATCAGGCTACTTATGCGAAGTTTCCAGGTCGGAAGGCTGTTTTCGAGCGTAAAGTTGAACTCTTCTCCCTGACGAACACGTGCTTTAGGAACCCGGTACTCTACAGCGTGGTAGAAGTTCGTGGATTCAATGCTCTCGAAGCGCAGTCGCTGCAGCCATTTGATTTGCATGGCGCCGTAGTAGCCCGGCGTCACAAATCGCACAGGGCCACCGTGAATGGCGGGCAGTGGTTCACCATTGAGCTTCAGCGCCAGTATGGACCTTTCAAGACAATCGGCGAGTGGAAGGCTGTGCTCGAATTCCTGAACCTCGAGCCGCTGCCGGAGGTCCTTGCCTTCGGCCGTTACGAACTTTGCCTCGCGACTGATTTTGGCGCCGTGCTTTTCGAGCAAGTCGGATAACGGAACTCCTGCGAAACGAACGTTTGCTATGCCGCCATGACCCCAAGCGACACCCGAGATAGGGAACATTTCGGAGAATCTCGCGCGTCCGTTGCCCGAGCATTGAAGAACCATTTCGTATTCGACCTGATCCATTCCGAGTAGCTCTTCGCCGGCAATCGCGACAGGCCGATCGATCAACCCGGCAAGCTCAAAAGTCCAGCCTTTAAGCGGCAGCAGCTCGGCGGTCACGCCAGCCGGGAGTCGCTGGACGTTTCTAACGAACAGATTTGAGACTGGTGTAACGGCGTGTTCCACGAGCAGGGCTTGCGGCGTCTCGAGCACGGCGGGATTCTCAGAAAGGACCTCTAGCCTTACGTCCTTCCCCTCGATAGATGTTGCGCGCAGGGCCGGCTCCGCCATATCGGTTCCCACCAGGCTACAGAGCCTTAGCCGGCATCGCTAGCCTGGTGCTGCCGAGAGCGATAAAAATGCGAAAACGCGGATCTGCGTGCAAACTTCTCTCCCTTTCTTGACCTTACCAAGACTGCTTTCTCTAGTATTCTATCTACCGACACAACGCCTTCAATGGTAGACCATAGGTCGTGCGGGTGCGTTTCGCGCCTTTCTCACGGCGCAGGCGCCAGCGGAAATGTCGCGCCGATCCGACTGATCGCCGGTTCGTCCACCGACCTTTACCGTTGCTCGGCCACGGCACTCGATCGAAAGGGCGATGTGTACGTCACCGACGGCGAATTAGGAGTCTATTTTCTAACGATCGCGCCGATCTACTAACTGGGTGAAGCTCATCCGACGTAGGACACCAGAACATCTACGTGTGCGCAAAGGGGGCAACGGCAACGTCGCGCCGATTCGCACGATCGCCGGCCAGAACACCTTAATCGAGAATCCTTCGGGCATCACGATTCGGTAACGGTTCGCAGGTGAGCCATTCCCACGCGCCGTACCCTCCCTTACCCCCATTGCAGAGCGCTCATGAAAGGTGGGTACAGTGAACCTTCCACGATTAACCGCCATCGCGGTTTTTTCGGCTGCCCTATCGGCGTGTTCCAGTTCCACGCAATCTCTACCAGCGACCGGAACCGTCGCGAACCCTGCGGCCGGCCTTGCTAGTAGCCTGGCGTCCTGGCGTAA
>JBARKF010000206.1:0-12223 GCA_049800655.1 Candidatus Cybelea sp. | reverse complement strand
GGGGGAAGAAGTTTGAGTACGTCTTCAACCAATACGAGACGTACGCCAGCATTTTCGAGTATCCAAAGAGCGTTAAGGAGATCGGGCAAATCAGTGGCGACGGCGGTCAAGGGTGCACGAACGTCCTCTACGGCTACGGAAAGAAGATCTTCTGGAACATCGGTGGCAATACCCAGATCACGGAGTACAAGGTGCCCCATACGCCGATCAAAACGCTGTCGGTGAACTACTCGTTCCCATCGAGCTGCGCCATGGATGCCGGTGGCGATCTTGCAGTCGGGATTTTGTATGGGGGAAACAACGGCGGTGGCGGCGACGTCGTGATCTTCAAGAACGGCAGCGGCTCGGGTACTGCTTACACCACGGCGTTGGACGAAGAGTTCTTCGACGGCTACGATAACCAGGGGAATCTCTTCGCCGACGGCTTTACTGGGGATCGCTCGGGCTTCGCGCTCGTCGAGCTCCCGAAGGGCAGCAGTAAAGCCGAAACGATCCAAACCAGCAACTCGGTGCAGTTCCCCGGCTCCGTGCAGTGGGACGGCACCTACCTCACCGTCTTCGATCAGGATACGGAAAAGGTTTACCAATATACCGTTAGTGGGACGAAGGCAACCTTGAAGAACACGATAACGCTCTCGGGTTCCAGCGACTGCGCGCAGACCTGGATCGTTAAGGGCCTTATCTATTGCGGAGATGCGGGTAACGATGGCGCCGAGGTATTCAACTACCCAGCCGGCGGTTCACCGATTGCGGTCTTCACGGGCAGCTTCGACTTCCCGCTCGGAGTGGTAGCAGTTCAGAAATAACCTGCACTTTTCAGTTACGCAGAGTCAGAAATGAACGGCACCGGCTTATTAAAATACGCCGGTGCCATCGGTGGCTGCCGGGGCGTAACCAGAACCTTCAAAGGCATCGTTACTTACGGCGGATTTCATGCAGCCTGGCGGCAAAGGTCTGTTTCGGATCGGCTTTATTTACGGCTCTTAAAGTAGCCTCGGCCACCGCAGCTCGCGCGGCCTACGGGTGTGGAGTGAAGACCTGGGCGCTCCGCTGGAACCGGGCAATGCGACGCCGAACCGGTCTTTAAGCTGTGAATGATTTTCGCGCCCACCCGTCATACCGAGACGTCGGCTGGCCTGTTGCTATCGCGGCCCTGTATATCATTCTTGCAGGGATATACGCGTATCTCGCAACGTGGCGTTACACAATTTTCAGGGCAGGCATCGACGACGCAACCTTTACCCAGATAGTCAACGGCGCGTGGACGGGGTTTTCCGCGACGGAAGAAGGCTCCGTCAATCATCTGCTCGTTCACTTTTCGCCGATTTTGTTTATAACGCAACCTTTCGTGCGCGCCTTCGATGGTGCTCGCGGTTTGATTCTGCTGCAATGTCTCCTGACGGCAGCGATCGTTTTTCCTCTGTGGGGTATGGCGGTATCACGGTTTCCAAAATGGCTAGCTTTTGCAACGACGGTCGTCGCGGCGGCGTATCCGCCTTTGAGCGCGGGGGCGGTCGGCGACTTTCACGAGCTCGCGTTTGCTCCCCCTCTTACGGCGACGCTGGTTTGGGCGGTCGATCGCAAGCGCTGGTGGGTAGCAATAGGCGGCGCCGCAATACTCGCGATCGTGAAAGAGGACCAGTTTGTCAGCTTAGCATTCATTGGGCTTGTCATCGCGCTGATGGGACGACAGGATCGGCAGATGCGACGATGCGGCCTGTGGATCACAGCGATAGCGGTCATCGCAGCGGCCTTCTATTTCGGTTTGCTGCGGCCGATGATAGACCCGAACTTTCGCTATTTTTCATTGCACTATTACGAATCGTGGCGGGTTCCAGCGACGACGGCGGGTTTTGCGGACGTGCTATCGCCGCTGCGCCCTCAGTATCTTTTCGCGATACTGCTGCCGCTCGGTTTCCTTCCGTTGGGATCGCGCTATCTGCTGTTTGCGCTGCCGGGGCTAGCGGAGGTCCTCCTCTCGCGCGAAGCCGTCACAATGGATTTAGGGGCGCAGTACACGGCGACTTGGAGCGGTTATATCTTGTGTGCTTTTGTTGATGGCGCTTCTCGGGTGTTTCGCAGGTCGCGATTCGCAGCCGAAGGGGCGTTATTATTCGCTCTGCTCGCATCGATATGGACATCGAGATATTACAGCCCCATAAATCCTGGATTCGCGCTGTATAGGCTGCCGACAATCGACGACCGGCTTCGGGAACGCGAGCTAGCAATGTTGCCGCGGACTGCAACCATAGGGACAGGCGGATGGATTATCGGCCATCTTGGGATGGACCCTCATGCCACGATTGCGATGAGCGACCAGGACTATTTAGTGTTCGATGGTTTTACAGACCCAACCTATTGGGAAACGATCGATGCCTTAAAAGTCGAACGACTAGTTAAGAGCGGCGCATACGAGAGAATCTTCGATAAAGCAGGAATCGTAGTACTTGCTAAAAAGCATCCGTTCTAGGCTCCCCCACGCCGTGATAACGGCCGTCATCGCGCTCGCAGCTTGCGCGCACGCAACCGCACCCGCAACCGCGCCCGCCCCGAGCATCGTCGTCGATCGAAGCGCTGCTCCGTGCGCGGTGAGCTACGACGGAGTGATTTGGTATCGGATCCCGGCTGGCGATTTTCCGCCCATCAACGTACGCTTGGCGAAGTGCGGCTTAAACGTCTTAGGTAGAAATCCGTCTCCGAATCGCCCGCGTTGGTCGATACCATCCAAACCGACGCAGACGCGCTTCGTCTTTACCTCGTTACAGGAGGCGGACTCGCCGGAGGACACGCGTAACATCGAGCGAACGGCCGCCGCGCACGGCGTCCCGGTATCTTGGATGGTGGGTGATATCCAGCACATGGCCCGTGCGGCTGACTACAACGCGTTTCACGCTGCGAACGGCGACGATGCCCAGGCTCAGTTCTGGGGCAACCTGCACGCCGCGATGAAGGCGAAGCTTCCGTGGTACGTTCCGACGGTAAGCGTTCTAACGGCCGGTGAAGAACGCGACATACGACGAGCTCTTTCGTTTGGCGAGCGTGCGTTCTGGGGCATTGCCTGGAACAGTCGCGGCACCGACGGGACGTTCGATTATGGCGCGCCCTGGGGCACCTATTGCGCCGACGTTCATTCGTACAAGCGGCCGCAGCCGGATGGCGGATGCGCGCTGCTGGCATTTGAGTGGACAGCGCGTGATCTGACGCGTGCATACCTCAGCGGGCGCGAAGCAGCCTTCTCAACCGATCCCGACGATCTGTTGCTGCGTGGTGGCTTTTCTCGGAAGAGCGCCGCCGCGTACGCGCGAAAAATCGTCGATGCATATGCTGCAGCCGGCGAGACCCAGCCGATTGTCATGATCGTGCAGCAGGAGGCCGGTGACGGTTCTATTGCGGCCGACGCGGTGGTCATGAGTGCTTTGTTCGACGAGGCCGTGCGTGATGGAATGAAACTCGAAACGCTAAGTCAGGCGTCTCGAGACGCTCGCACGTTCTCTGCTGCGCCGCGTGCGGTCGCTTTCCCGTATATATTCGGAGGCAGGAAATTTGAGTCAAGCGTGCTTCATGGCGACACCCTATATCCAGCGACGATCGATTATCACGACTCCCACGTCGGCATGACATTTCTTTCGGGCCGCACATTGCCCAGCCGGGTCTTCCGATACGCGGATTATCCGATCTCGCGTTTCGATCGCCCGCTGCCCGAAGTTCCTAGTCGGCAGATGCCGTCGCTTCTACGCGCGACCGTTAAGGACGGCTGGCTGAAGCTCACGTTTGCGGCGCCACGAGCACTGCGTTTTGGAGTGGCGATCTGGAGCGATCCGTCGCTACTGAAGATGAGCGGCCCCGGTGAGATCCGCGCCGGGCGCGCCGCTACGGTATTGGTCTTTGACCTCAAGGCCGGCAGAAACAACGTGCGCTACCGCTGTTGGGGCTGTCGTAGCTCGACATTTACCTATTCGCTGTAGCCGTTTCACGGCGATAACGAGAAGACGGTTCCTGCGTTATGCGCGCCGCCGGCAGTAGTCGTGCCGTAGAGCGTATCGTTTACACTGACGAGGCCCGCATACGGGTATCTGCCGTCCTTCGCCGCGCCGAAGCTGTGGAGCACGCTTTCCATACCCGAGGTTGTAGTCTTAAAAACTGTTCCGCATCCATGGATGTCGCCGTATCGCACACCGCATGAAACCGAGCCACCGTTGGAGGTGGTACCGTAGAGCGTGCCGTTGACGTCGATGAGGCCCCCATATGGAAACACGCCGTCTCGCGAGCCGCCGAAGCTGTGGACTACGGTTTCCTCGCCGGAGGTCGTGAGCGAGAATACCGTTCCCCGGTCGTTCGCCCCACCGTGTTTAGTCGTGCCGTAAAGCGTGCCGTTGACGTCGAGGAGGTCCGCCTGCGTTGGGTATTTGCCGTCTGCCGAGCCACCTTTAAAGCTATAGAGCACGGTTTCCGCGCCGGACGGCGCGATCGTAAAGACGGTTCCGCAACCGCCTCTTGAGCCGCACGCGCCGCCACTCGTGGTCGTGCCGTAGAGCGTGCCGTTGACGTTGATGAGGCCCGCGTAGGGGTGTGCGCCGTCTGGGTTACCTGCGAAGCTGTGGAGCACGGTCTCCGTGCCGGCGGTCGTGATCGCGAAGACCGTTCCGTCGTTGACGGTACCGCCGTTAATGGTCGTGCCGTAGAGCGTGCCGTTGACGTCGAGGAGGCCCGCGTCCGGACCGAAGCCGTCTGGTCCACCTGCGAAGCTGTGGAGCACGGTTTCCGCGCCGGACAGCGTGACCTTGAACACGGCGCCGCAATAGCACGACGCACTTCCACCATGGACGGTGGTGCCATAGAGTGTGCCCGTGACGTCGATGAGGCCTGCCCGCGGGTTCTTACCGTCTCCCGAGCCAACTTCGAAGCTGTGGAGCACGGTTTCGCCGCCGGACGTCGTGATCGCGAAGACCGTGCCGCCGAAGCAACGGTCATGACAGGGGCCGCCCCCGTATACCGTGGTTCCGTAGAGCGTGCCCATGACGTTAATGAGAGGGCCCGCGTGCGGGTCTCTGCCGTCGCTAATCCCACCTTTGAAACTGTAGAGCAGGTTATACGCATGACGCACGTGCGTTCGCTCCGCCGCTGTCATCCTGAGCCCTTCGATTTCGCTCAGGACAGGCTCCGTCGAAGGGCCGGCAGGCGATGGGCTCAGCGGCGTGCTTCCGCCTCCGCACCCCGCTACCATAACGGCTAGAATCACTGTAACTAAGGTTTTCACGCGTCCGTCCCCCTGAAGCGGCATCGCTTCGACAGGCTTGAGAGTTCCCCGGCTCCGTCCGGGTGCGTTTCCGGTGCAGGCGCGATTGACATTATTGTGTGTCGACTGGTTCGCTCGACGGCGGTTCGTGCAGGAAGTGCGACAGCGGATACTTCGAAGGAATCGCCCTAAAGGGACGTGGCTGCTGATTGAAGTCGAAGGCTGCATCCAAGCTCTTTGCGCGCTGATCGGTGTAGCCTTGTGACGTCGGCCCGATGCTTCCGGTGCCGTAGACCTCTTCGATGAACTTCAGAACGCTGGCGAACTCGTATTGCGTACTATCGACGTAACCGGTCTTGGCGTAGGGCGAGATGATGAGACAAGGAACGCGGAAACCGAGCCCGCGATAATCGAGCTGCGGCGGCTTCGAATTATCGTACCATCCGCCCCAATCATCCCACAGGACGACGATCGCTGTGGAATCCCAGTACGAACTTTCTCCGATCGCATTGACTACCGATGCCACCCATGAAGGGCCGAGGTCGCTCCCCTGCCGCCCCTTGAGGGGCGGGTGATCGGAGTCGGCAAATCTCGGAGTAACAAAGCTTACTGATGCCAGGTCTCCCTTGCCGGCATCGGTTAATATCTTCGACTGCGGAGCGATGATGTCGGCCGCCCAGTCGGGACCGTACCTCACGTATTGCATCGCTTCAAAGGGCTCCCAGATGCCCGCATCGAGTTTTCTGGTAGCATAGTACTTCCACGAAACGCCGGCATTATCGAGCACCTCGGCAATCGAGTTCCACTGGTTGAAACACGGGAACGGGCCCTTGTTCATCTCCACTATCCGTTTGGAGGTTACGTACGAGCTCTTCGTGCCCGGCGGCGAATCGCAATCGTAGGGTGCCGCTTCCGGGTTATCGATCTCGGCTTCAGATGGCGATCGATCGATGTCGTCGGTGCCCGCGACCAGCGTCAGATGTCCGGTGAAACTCCCGCCCCACTCGGTCGGAAACATCTCATCGGCGAGCACGTACTGCCGCGCAATGTCCCAATACGGTTCGATCAGAGACCGCTTGACGTACGAATACGCCGGATACGGACCACCTTTGCAGCAAAATTTGGAAAAGCCGTCCATCTTCCCCTTATCCCAAGAAACCTGGGACGACTGCCAGTCGTGCCCCAAATCGACCGAGCTGAAGGTGATCGGTTTGAGCGCAACCGAGATGTCTCCGGGGGGACAACTCAAGCCGCCGCGCGCGACCTGTCGGGTAACCCCCCGTCGCACGTTTTTCTCTGGAATCGCGCAGCCCGACGTCGGCGCGTCGGCACCTGGATAACCAGCGAAGAAGTTTTCAAAGCTGCGATTCTCTTGGATGATGACGACGACGTGCGTAATGTATTTGATCGGAGATCCGCTCTGCAGCACTGCGCGAGTCAAAACTGCAGGCGTACTACCGGAAGAAGAACATCCTGCTGCAACGAGAAGGCTCAGGGATGCAAGGACGACAAACCACTTAGCAGACATCCTTCCCCTCCGAATAATGTTGTTGGTGTGCTTGCTTCTTACTCGGCAAGGCTCACGGCTGCCGCGACAGGGTACGGGAACCGAGTAATGGTTTTGGCGCCATTACCTGAAATGTTTGCGGTCGGTTCCGCGCTTCCCCGTCGCTGCCGAGCCGCAAGCCCTTATCGTCGATGGCAGCGGCAACATCCTAGTGGTGGCAAATGTTAACGCTGATCGCATCGAGCTCTTAGGCCCGGGCACAAACGTCGGTCGGAAGGGACAGCTCCCAAGGGCGCCATGTTGACTCAGGTCGCCATTGAGGCAAACGAGAGCGAGCCCTTTTGTCTCCGCGCTCGGTGAGGGTAGCGGGACCTGGACAATCGCTTATCCCCTTCCGCGCTCGGGGACGCTGAGTCAGCTACTGCAGCTTTCGGAAAACGCTGCCGTGGCGGAGGTGCTCGGCATCTAATCGTTTTCGAATCGTGCTAGTTCGGTTTTGCGAGCCTGTGCGTTTGCGGAATCGACCAGAGTGCCCGCGCCGAACCCTTTACAATGACGTCCGCTCGGGGGCTTGGGAGATGGAGAGATGAGCACACTTGTTCGTTCTGCGCTTAGCATTAGTGCCGCTGCTGTATTACTTGCAGGCTGCGGGCAATCGCAGCCGGCGCCTCAAGCGCCGGCGTCTAGCGCATTCTCAGCGTCGGCTACACCACTTCCACCGGTCGCCAGCGGTATCGGGCCAAACGGCTGGCTATCGTCGAAAGCTAAAACGCCAGGTACGACCGGTCCGCTCATCTACCTCGCCGCCGAGTACCCCTCGGCGATACTGGTATATCCGGAGACCCGGAGGGCAGATGGTAGGCGAAATCACCACAGGCGTTAACTCGCCATACGGTCTGTACGTCGATAAAAACGGCACCCTCTACGTAGCTAACGACGCAATAACACCGTAACGGCTTATGCGGCGGGCTCCATCAAGGCATCCACAACGTGGTCCCAGGATCTTGATGGGCCGCTCTATCCAATCGTCGATGGAAGCGGCGATCTCTGCGTGAGCAACCAGCATGGCGGAACCGTAGTCGATTACCTTTCGGGAAGTACCAACGCGTACAGAGTGTTGCAGACGTCCGGGGCAGAGGCTGACGGCGTGGATTTCGATTCACAAGGGAATCTATACGTAGCTTACCGCACGAGCGATAGGAAGCGGCACAGCATCGAGGAGTTCGCGCCCGGTTCAACGCATGGCAAAGTTCTTGGGATGACGTTGAATGAGCCGCAAGGCCTCATCGTCGATAACCGCGGCAACATCCTGGTGGTGGCCCGGGCACAAACGCCGGGCGCAAGAGATCCTCGCTAGTAACGGGACGTTAACTCAGCTCGCCATCGAGGCAAACGAGAGCGAGCTCTTCGTCTCCGCGCTCAGTGGTGAGAATGGCAGCGGGGTCTGGACAATCGCATATCCCTTTCAACCCTCGGGTATGCTGAGTCAGCTCCTCCAGGAGCCGCCGAGTCGTATAATCCAAGGCATGGCGTTAAGTAACGGGGCAAACCTTCTAACTTTGCACCCGAACTAAGGACGCTGGAAAAAGCTATGGAGCGTGCGATGTGGCTCCAAAACTAAAGTTAGCGCATTCAGGTTAAATCAGCGCCTGATCCGGTTCCCGGATGCGCTACACCAAGCCGAGCATTGCGCGAGCTGCTTTCAGTTCCGGATTGTCAGTAGCGTCGAGGTCGACGCTCGATGTGCGCCCTAAGACCTGTGCTTCGAGCACAGCAGCGTGGGCAGGGTCTACTATGCGACAGCGCTTTATTTCCGCTATCGCGTCTTTGAGTTTCATTTGAGCCTTTCGTGGATCAGCTTTTGGGGGGCTATATGCAGTTGCGTGCGCTCATACGAAAAGCCTCTAATAAGATCACATTACGGCGACCCCACTCGGCCTTGTCAGAGTTAGCAGGCGGCTTTGAGCGTGCTTTTGTTCCAAATTCGCGGCAAAAACAACTACACGTTCGACAGAACGCGGCGTTTGGAGTCATTTGTTGGCTTTTGGAAACAAATTCGATTCGTCTCCGTATCTCGTTGGCAACGATCATCAGGCAACCTTTCGCAGCTTATCAGGTTCCGAGAGTTGCAAGAATGAAGCTTCTAGTTGAAAGTTGAGTAATCTATGGTTCAGACTAAGGTGGCACCGGACTCGCAAACTCCCGGCAAAGCCAACGGCATCGCCGGTCATGTCGGCAAGGAAAGGCGAGACTCCCGAATTTTCGGAAGTTCCTGGCGCGGCGATTTCATTTATGGCGTTCGCTGACAAATCCGTAGAAGATTGAAGCTTGCGCGAAAAAAAGGACCTGCTATGACCGAGATCGCGCCCGTCTAGACGCGCATGAAGATTGCTTCAACAAAACTAGCGGAACGCAACGGTCTTGTCGGCGTCGCCGTGAAAACGCGAGCTGGTCGCCGAACGCCTTGGAGCATCTAGCTGTGGAACTCGTAAGGCTTAAACCCCAACACTCGTAAACCTTAGCGCTTACACGAAGTCACGCATAGCCGCGGCGGCTTCTCACCGATCGAGCGACGCGTTCCCAACAAGCCGCCGGCCGAAACGTTTGGTGACGCGTTTTCGTTACGTTCTTGGCTGCGTTCCGCAGCCGGTGGACAAATGAGGAAGACGCCGGGTTTGAATCCGGTTCTGGGCCGGATATCGCCGGCGCCTTCCTCAGCTCGTTGTCATCTCAGGCTTCTGGCAGAAAGTTGCCTCAGTCATACTGCGTATCGATGTTAGCGAACTTGCCGTCGTTCGCAATGCTTGCGGCAACAAGAAGCGCTAAACCATTTTTAAAGAGAACACGATACGAGTAGGTCGCGCCGCCATCAGGCCAAAGTTGAGTGCCTTTGTAAATCCATCGGAGCGGTGGCCCGGCTCCCGCATAGTGCGCATGCATAAAGCGAATCTGCTCGGGCATTAACGCTTTGTTCAAGTCTTGAGTCAGTTCCGAGCGATCGATTGTCCCGACGTGAAGCTCAGTCCACACCTTCGCGACGCGCGCCGTGATTTGCGGGTTTTCACCGGCGGCGGCGATGTCGCGGTTCTTTGCAAAGTCGGGGTCCAGCCTTGCAAGGATATCTTTAGCGATCGAATCGGGCGGCGTCTCGCCGTTGTTCGTTAAAACAATGATGCCGAGATTGAGCGTTGGAAACACGTCATTGATCGAGGTAAAACCGAGCATTCCGCCATCGTGGGAGACGACCGGAATCCCCTCAATCTGATCGACACTCCATCCAAGGCCGTACGTGGTGGATTTGCCATTTATGTAAAGCGGTGTCGTCGCTAACTTCACATCGGCCGTAGAAATAATGCGATCCGTGAAAAAGGCGTTGTCCCATCGCGCAAGATCGCCGGCGGTGGAGACGATAGAGCCCGCTCCACCGGACCAGCCGTAACCGATGTGCCCGGCGCGTTTTAGTTCCGTTGCGGAAGTGAGAGAGTATCCGACGGCCATGCTTGCCAAGGAGGGCTCGTCTTTGAGGAAGGCACTGTGAGTCATGTGCGCCGGTGCAAAGATGTTCTTGGAAACGTATTCATCGTATGGCATGTGGGAGACACGCGCGAGGATGCTTCCGAGAAGCAGATAGTTCGTGTTGCTATATGCCGACTGCGTGCCGGGCTTGAAGTTTAGCGGCATATTCTTAATCAGACCGAGCGCAGCATGAAGGTCACCCGGGCTTGATGAAATGGTCTTTGCAGCACCCGGTACGTCGTTAATGTGGTCGGGGATGCCGCTCGTCATCGTAAGCAACTGTTCGATCGTGACAGCCTTGCCTCTGGGGTACTCTGGTACATATTTCCCCAGCCGATCCGTCAACTTCAGTTTGCCGCGTTCTTTCAGCTGAAGGATCGCAGCCGACGTGAACGACTTCGTTATCGAGCCAATTTCAAAGAGCGTATTCGTTTCTACGGGTGCCTGCGTGGCCGTATTAACGACGCCGTACCCTTGTTCGAGCACGATCTGGCCGCTGCGAAAGATCGCGATCTGTAAACCCGGTATATTCTCGCGAGCGATCGCCGCATTAGCAACGTCTGTAGTGGCTGCGGCCAGCCAAGAGGGTGATGGTGTCACCGCCGCAGCGAGTCTCGCGCTCGGCATCGCGAGAGCAAGGGCGACCCAAGTTGCGCTCAACCGTGCAAAAAGTCGCTGAGAAGTGATCATTCAGGCCAGTCATACAGAGCGTCAGGCCCCCTTTCCTCGTTGTCCGCTCCGTCCGAGCCGTGGTCCAAGAATCGGTGAAACTCGAGCTGGGGATGTGGGTAAACCGACGTATGGTAACAGTCGCCTTCGCCGCCGGTGCCGTCATCTTGATTGGAACCGTCGCGTTCACCTCCGCACGGTACCGTGAGCTCTCTGACCGCGTTCCGTTGCACTTCGGCATCACTGGGATAGCGGATAGCTACGGCCCTCGCCCATTCGTATGGCTCATCGTCGGGCTGCAGCTCCTCTGCGCTATTCTCTACACCGTGCTTTACTTATCCGAGGGGGACCGCGGCCTACTCGTTATGGGTGTCGGCATCTCAGCGATCTTCCTGTGGGCGCAAACCCAAATCGTTTCCGCCGCCATCACGGGAAAGAACCACATTCCGGTCGCGCAATTCTGGATCGTCTTCGTCACCATCTTGGTGGCGACGATCGTAATTGCTCGGCTTATCCGCTAAGCCTTCGTTGGCGCCCCGCCAGGCGCAAACGGGGAGTCAGCGGCCTAACTGCGAAAACCTATATCGAGGCCCTAAGGAGCACGGCTAGAGAGGTGCTTCTCTCTAGCCATCGTCTAAGAAATGGAGCGTAGTTTATGAATATGGGCAACATAGTCAAGTATGCTACTCTCGCTTCCATCGCACTCCTCGCGGCGTGCAGTGGCAACCAATTAACGTCTGTCGCACCTTCGTCGTCCGGCGCAGCCGACGCGGCGACACAAGTGCGGACGCTCGGAACTGCCGGGGTCGCCAAAGCCCGCGCTCACGGCGGCTGGATCCTCCCGGACAAGAAACACAAAAAAGGTGTCGTCTACGTTTCCGACATCGACATCAACGCGGTCGAAATCTATCCTGCCAAAGGCGAAAATCCCGCGCCGATCGGCGAAATCACGGACGAGATCAACACGCCCGATGGTTTGGCGGTCGATAAGAAGGGAAATCTCTACGTCCCGAATGCCGGGGGCAGCACCGTAACCGTTTACGCGCCTGGAAAGACGACGCCGTTTAAAAGCTACTCGCCTGGAGCAAATCCCGTCTTCGTGGTCGTCGGCAGCGATGGCACCGTGTACATCGCACAGGGGATCTTGGGATGCATTTGCGTGACGGTGTACGCGCCCCAGGACACGACGCCGGAGTACACGATTCCGCTCGACAACACCGGCGGTTCGCCGATCGGGATGACACTGGACAAAAAGAATAATCTGTACACCGCCCTCACGAACGCAACGGTATACG
>JBARKF010000205.1:0-4966 GCA_049800655.1 Candidatus Cybelea sp. | reverse complement strand
GCAAGGCCGTTGGCGCCGATGAACTCGCGCGCCTAATGGCCACCGGCACAAAGATGGCCGAAGATGAGGCGATCGTGCAAGCAGAGGCGCTGGAGTAAGCGTCAGCTAGAGCCCTCTTGATTCTTTTATGAACAACGTCGCTGGCCTAAATCGGCCGGGGGGGCTCGTTTTCAAACGCCTTAGCGCGGACGCACGATCCTCAACAGCGATGGTTTCACGGCGTCGACGCGCCCTCGTTAGCGGGGCGGCCGCGCGACGTCGATGGCACTTTCGAGTAGTGCTTCACGCTCGGGTGACAGCCCAAGGGCGCGCGCGAGGAGGCTCACCGTCTCCTTGTAGGGCCGAGTTCGCGCTCCGCGCTCGAGCGTGCTGATTGCCTCGACGCTCAGCTTTGCCCGCTCCGCGAGGGTCTGCTGCGTCATCACCGCGTCGAGGCGAAACTGCCTGAGCAGAGCCCCGAAGTGGAGCTGACCGGCCGGTTCCATCCCGCCTCCAGTTGGCATTTGAACTGTCCGGGTAATCTGTACGGGCGTACCTGGACGCCTTCCCTCTTCGAGCGGACAATAATGACCACAAAGCACGGGCAGTAAGCGCGCCGCAGCGTTCGCGGAAGCGTTTGAGAAAGGGATTTTACACGATGAAGACGTTTGGTTCTGTTAAGGAAATGTTGGTCGCAGCGGCCTTCGCGGTACTGCTGGGGGGCTGCACGAGTAGCGGCCCACAGATCGCGCCGTCGGCCGGGGGCGGCCAATCGGTAGGCGCCACGTCACACCAACTCCCGCTTAAGGGTATTCCGGCGCCCGACGACGCGAAAAGAGGCATCTACGTCGGCGAGTATTCCGCGTCAAGTGTTCTAGGCTATAAGAGCGACGAGAAGAAGAACGAGCCGCCCATCTGCACAGTTCCTGGGATATCCGGCGTCAACGGCATCGCAGTTGACGATAAGGGCAACCTAATCGCTCCCACGGGATCGCACAGCGTGCTCGTCTTTCAAGGACCGGGAATGTGTGGTGCGCAAATCGCTTCGCTCGCCGAGTCCTATGGCCAGCCGGTCGATGCCGCCAGCGCCAACGCACTCACCGGCACAATCGCCGTTGGCATCATCTTCGACGGTAACAATCCAGGCAGCATTTTGGTCTGCACGGTGAAGGCCGGCTGCACGACGAACCTGACCAACGCGAGCATCAACGAGATGCTGGGTGTCGCGATGGATAACAAGGGCAATTGCTGGGGATCAGGCTACAGCTCGGGCAGCGCTGCCGTTCTGGTGTATTTCGCGAAATGCGCCGGCGGAGGCCAAGTGACCACCGGTTTCGTCAACGGCTCGGTCGGCGGCCTTGATATCGACCCCAAGGGCAACCTCGTCTCGATCGACGGCTACGCGAACAACACGGGCGCGGTTTACGTCTACAGCGGCTGCAAGCCGACGTGCACCCGACTCGGCGGCCCGTTCCCGCTTCTCGGTAAGGCGGTCCGAGGTCACCTCAACAAGAAGGGCACTGCGTTCGCCGCCATGGACTACGACAACAAACAAGTCGACGTGTATAGCTATTCGCCGACGTCTCTCGCTTATAAGTACAGTTTTAATAACGGCATATCGCCGAGCCTTAGCCCCCTCGGCATCGCTTACAGTCCGCGCGCGAAAGAGTAAGCTTACCGGACGCCTCCCTCTAACCAACCCTGACAGTATCGGCTGCGTAAAAGGCCACCTCAGTCAGATCCAGGCCGCCGCGACCCACGCTGCTAGGCTAAGTTAAGACTGCGAACATCCGCGAGCGCTAAGCCGCCCGCAGTGCGAGGCGCGTGCAGTTGCAACGCGAGCAAGGCTGCAGGCCTCGCGAGCGCGACCGCCGTGCAAAGAGCCGCGCGGCGGGGCTGCAATCTACGAAGGCATCGGCCCCTTTCGCGTAACGCTTGTTGCACTTGGTTAGACGGCGCCTGAACGTGGTGCAACAACCCTTGTAAAATAAGAAATTATAGCCCCAGCGGGATTCGAAGTCTCGTACGGCGGTCCTGGCCGATCCTGCCCACTACTGAAATGTCCGATGCTATAAGGGTTTCCCGAAATCTCGGTTCCTGGCCGCTCCTAGTCGATTTTGCCCCTTTCGAACCACTCCGTTGCACGGCTGTTGCACACGTCGAGCCGTCCCGAAGTAATCGTCCAGGCCTATGCAAATAAGTGCACTGTCACTCAAGTGCGTGCGCCTGCGCGAACGCCTCATCTTCGGTCATCGTTGCGCCGGCAGCCATCAAGTATGTGACCTCATCAGAACCGATCGCTTCGCGAAGAACGGAGAGTGCGCGGTCGTATCCGAAAGGTAAGCCGTAACGCTGAGGAATTCCCCGCGTCGCAAAGTGAGCTTCGACAAAACCGAAGAGCCGAGCGGCGCCGGCGTACTCATTAGGCCTTCCAATGTCGATCTGTGGCCGCAGGGTTGCCATTGACGCGAGGTGCCAGAGTGCCCGAGCTACATACAGGGACAGTCGCATCGGACGGGCGAGTTCGAGCACTTCGTTTGCGTATGAGCGCGCCTCATCGTACCGACCCAGCGCCGTGAGATATGCCAACATGCTGCTCAGCGTAGCTATGCATGGTTCTACAAAGTTCATTGATCGGTAAGTAGCGAGTGCGTCGGCGGTCAACCGTAGGGCAGTTTCCGGATCAGCGGCGCGGAAGGCATTTTCGGCTAGGCTTTGAGTAATGCTCGCCGCTAGCAGCGTAGCACCCAGTACCTCCGAGAGCCGGAAAGCATCCGTAAAATTGTCACGAGCCCCCACGAAATCACCGAGCTCGCACCGCGCCCATCCCATTCTTTGTAAAATGTTTGCGGTCAGGCGGTAATTGCTTAGTTCGCGCGCAACTTCCGAGGCCTCTTGAAGGAATGGTAACGCATCGGCCGGTCTCCCGAGAAAGACTAGCGCTCCGCCGACCAAGTACTTCGCCTGGGCGATTCCAGGTACATCGCCGAGTTCGCGATACCGCGCCAGGGCACGGTCCGCCATCGCTAACGACATCGCTGGTTCTTGGGCTAGTGCGCCGTCCGCCTCGGCGCTTTCGAGTTGCGCCACTAAACCAGGTGGAGTGAGGTCATCGACCAAGTCGAGTGCCGCCCGCACCCAACGGCGTCCCTCAGCAAACGTGAAGCTTCGCCATACTACCGCGCGTACGACGGCGAGGCGTTGCCCCAAAATGACCTGACCCCGTTTTCCGAGTGCCCACTCGAGCGCAGCCCGCCAGTTCCCCAGCTCCGCTTTCGCTTGGCCAAGCCAAGCTGACTCGGGCATCGTGTCAAACGGACGTTCAAGTCGTTCGGCTAGTTCCACGTAGAAGAGCGCGTGCCGCTGCGCTGCTTCGTTCTGCTCGCCACGTTCCACAAGTTTGCCAAATGCGTACTGCCGCGACGACTCCAATAGTCGATAACGCTGTTTGTTACCGCCGAACTCCGCAACCAGCAGCGACTTCGTCACGAGCGAGGAGATAAGGTCAATCAGCGTGATGTCGTCCTCGTTGTCATCATGCCCGCAGACCGCCGTCACAGCCTCGAGCGTGCAACCATCCGTGAACACCGAGAGCATCTCGAAGAATCTTTGCTCCCGCGAGGTCAGCAGATCATAGCTCCAGTCGATCAGCGCGGTCATCGTCCGATGGCGCGGCAGCGCCCGAGGGTCGCCACCAGTGAGAAGCCGGAAACGTTGATCAAGCCGCTCCGCGATTTGCTGCGGTGCGAGCACCTTTACACGAGCGGCGGCGAGTTCGATTGCCAGCGGAATGCCGTCGAGCCGCCGGCAAATGTCTGCAACAGTGGGCGCGTTGTCGTCGCTCAACGCAAAACCGGCATCGACGCAAACCGCACGGTCGACGAACAGCGCGACCGCGCCATATCGCAAGGCGTCTTGCGCAGTTCGACAGGAATCGGGTGGAACCGCCAGCGATGGCAACCGATAGACCCGCTCGCCGGGGACTTCCAACGCCTGTCGGCTGGTCGTCAAAATTCGCACGGAGGGACACGACTGCACAATACTAGCTGCGACGTCGCGAGCGCGAGGGATCACATGCTCGCAGTCGTCTAAGATCAGCAGCAGACGACGCGTCTTGAGGTACGCGATAACAGCGTCTGACGGCGATCCGGTCGTGGACGGAAGCTGCAGTGCGTTCAAGATCGTGCTCGCGAGGAGGCTTTGGTCCGCAAGCGGAGCCAGATCGACCAGCCATACGCCGTCGGGACAGCCATCGAGTACGTCGCTCCCCGTCTGCACCGCGACGCGCGTCTTGCCCACTCCCCCAGCCCCGACAACCGTTACAAATCGGTGCGTGTGCAGAAGCGCTGCAATCTCAGCAACCTCGCGCTGCCGTCCAAGAAAGGAAGTTAACTGCGCCGGAAGATTGTGTCCCGGAGTCACTTGCGCGTCGGGACGCACGAGGCGTAACAGCGATGCATTCAGGGCCTCACTGCGTTCGAGCTGGCGAGTGGCATGTGGTATGCCGATTGCACTTCTCAGAAGCGCCTGGCGCTCCGCCGACAATCCGAGCGCTCGCCCGAGGAGGCTGACCGTATCCCGATAGGGCCGCGTGCGCGCACCGCGCTCGAGCGTGCTAATAGCCTCCACGCTCAGTTTCGCCCGCTCCGCGAGCTGTTGCTGCGTAAGCCCTGCGTCGAGGCGAAACTGTCGCAGCAGCGCTCCAAAGTGGGGTCGACCGGCAGTTTCCATCTCTCCTCCAGTCGGCAGCCGAAACTGTACGGATATCTGTACGGGCGTCCCTGGACCTCTTCCCTGCGTGGGCGGACAATGATCATTAGAGGCAACCTCTAAGGCGCCGTCGGCCGTGCCCTCATTGAGCGTCGCTTTCGGTTCCTAGAACTTCCGCTTTCCCGAACTCACTTCAGGAGAAACAAAATCATGTTCACTTCCAAGACTGCGAACGCTGCGATAACTGCTACCGCTGCGTTCGCGATGCTAGCCGGCT
>JBARKF010000204.1:0-17911 GCA_049800655.1 Candidatus Cybelea sp. | reverse complement strand
CGCGTTGGGCGATGCTTTTCGGCGTCGTCAAGGCCTGTGTCCATCGTTCGAGCCTCGCACGATCCCGCCGCGTGATCGACAAGGGTTTGGCTGGACTCCACATGTATAAATTGTACAATATTTCGTTAAGTAAATCTATACGTGAGACATTACAGTAGCTAGTGTAGTGTCTCCGCA
This sequence comes from Candidatus Cybelea sp., assembly GCA_049800655.1. Classification (GTDB taxonomy): domain Bacteria; phylum Vulcanimicrobiota; class Vulcanimicrobiia; order Vulcanimicrobiales; family Vulcanimicrobiaceae; genus Cybelea. The sequence continues at coordinate 17,734 of JBARKF010000204.1, read as the reverse complement.
ACGCTTTACAACGGTTAACCTTCTTGATGATGGACCGCGCGCTCGCAGTCCACACGAACGGTTTTGGGTCTTCATTGTAGACGCGGATGAATTCCGCGTTTTGCGGCACTCCACATATTGCAAGTATACGGCACGATGGATGACTTGTAAAAGCTATAACGCGAAATGATAGAATCAGAACAGGCTCGGCTCTTCGTGCTTTGCGATTTCTGATGCGGAAGCGGCGATACCAGCGTCGTCATGTACTTCGCGATCGCGCCACAGCATGTAGATAACTCCGGCACATTTTCCGAGAGTCGCAACGTTGACGCTATACGCCTCAGGGTCTGCAAGCATTTCGTCGTTGTCCGGATCTGAGCCGCGCATCCCGAGCGACACGATCGGGTAAAAAAACATGGCCGTCCCCGGGTCTTGCATCAGGTCCTTCCATGCGTGTTCGTGAGGGACCATGCCAAAGCCGTAGCCAACGCACCACGCCTCGGCGTCGACCCGTTCAGCGCCATCCTGCACCATGACGTCGAGCAGCGGCTCAAAACGCAGCGGGTTCCGGGCGAACTCGGCGGCAATGCCATTGTAGAAACGCATCAGTAGACCGATGATGCGCCGCATCTGGGCTTCGCTCTCGAAGCCAGGCTCCTCCTCACCCCATACGCGCGGGAGCCACTCATTCGGCATGACCATTGGGCCTGAGAGAACGGCGGAGAGAAAACCGTGAAGCATCGAGATGGGCATGCAATCATCCGGCGCATACGTCGATGCGAAATACGCGCTCAACTCTTCAATCTCGCGTTCACTAAGCGGACGATTGATATCAGGCACGCTCTTGCGGCGCCGATCTCTGCGCTTCGCCGGACTCTTTTTCTTCGTCACTGGCCGGCTGTCTTTGGCCCGATGCCGCGCAGTCCTTGTGAGCAGATACTGCGCGGCCCGAGATATGTCCCCCGTCGTTCTCACGACTGCCCCGCTACTGTAAATTTGTTAGCGAGACACTACACTAGTATGACGAACGGCGCATCGCCAACGGCTTGGCCAGCATTCGGCGCGAGCTCGATCGGTGACTAGCTTACGACGAGCGCGTGCACGACCCCTTAAAGTCTGGCTGCGTCGCAGCCATCGATGGATAGCCGTTAAAGCTGAACGAATTCTGATTGGTGCGAATGGTTTCACTCCGCCCGAGCTTACCGTCGGCCGTTGCCTGATCCGTCCATTGCTCGATACTTCCGGTCCATGGCTGCGCAAATGAGGTAGACCAGTGGGCCTGATTATCCAGCTGAGTTTGGACGTAACGATTGCTCTTTGAATCGTATGTAGTCGCGATGTTAAGCACGTAGGGCGTTGTCATCTTGCCCTGCGGCGGCACGTTGACCCATCCGCGCAAGACTCCGCTATCGAGCGTATAAGTCGCGGTTGCATTGCTTGCCGGCTGGCCGACGGCCCCGGCCTGACAGGACCACGTGCCGACGTAATACTGCATAGCATCCATGCCGCTCATTGATTGCGCGACCGCCGGAGCTGCCATCATTGCGGCTAAAACAAAAAAGCCAAGCGTCGTTCTCAAGAGATGCCTCCTTCCAGCAGGCTGATTGACCCGCCGTTTGTCAAGTTCTCCGGAAAGCCGACCCGTCCCCTAATCCTGTTGAAGCCGCCATATTCTACGTGAGGCGCCCCTGATGCCCGGACGGCCCGCAAGGGTTAGTCTACTCGCCACCGCTGCTGCCGTAACATACGATAGCGCTAGAAAGGATCGCGAGACGCTAAAACCCGGTCCGATCGCGTAGCAGTGTCGGTTGAGCCGAGCCGGGAGCCGCTGAGCATCTTGTTGAGCCATTTGGACCTTCCGCCGGCGCCACTTGCAATGCTACGCTGAAACGAGAGGAAGGGAGTGTTCTCATGACGGTCTGGTTTCGGCGCTGGGCTTTAAGCGCGAGTCTCGTTCTGCTTTCCGGATGCGGTCCTACGCAGGCAGTGGAAACCGCTGGCGCGGTGCCGCAGGGCGCGCCCTATGCTTCTTACGATGCCGAGAGCGGTCTCTATGTCAACGAGTTTGAAGGCTCCAGCATCCTAGGGTACAGGAGCCACAACAAACGGAACAAAGGCCCAACCTGCTCCGTGCCTAGCGGCGCGAATGTAAGCGACATCGCGGTTGATGGCAAGGGCAACCTACTCGCGTCAAGTCAGTGGACGAACTCGGTGCTTGTCTTCCAAGGCCCGGGGATGTGCGGGCCCAAAGTTGCGACAATCGCCGACACATTCGGCGAGCCCTTCCGACTCGCCGGCAACGACGCACTATCCGGGAACTTCGTGGTGACCAATGTGCGGATGCCCTCTGAACCAGCGAGTGTTTCGGTATGTACGGCCCAGAGAGGCTGCACGTCTGAGCTCACGAACCCTAACATGAAGGATGTGTACAGCGTGGCGATGGACAACAATGGGAACTGCTACGTAACAGGATCAGATTACTCAGACTTGACGACACTGACGTACTTCGCGAAATGTGCGGGAACCAGGGTTACGGCGACCGGGTATCAAAACCCCAACGAGTTTGGTACGCTTGACATCGATTCTTCCGGCGACCTGGTTTCAACGAGTGTCGCCGACAGCGCTACCTTGGTGTTTGTGTACGGCGGCTGCAAGAGGGCTTGCACGCTGGTCGGCGGTCCTTTCACCTTGCGCTGCTGCGCTTACTCCGGGCGACTAAACGAGAACTCTACCGAGTTCGCGATGCTGAACTTCGCCAGCAATCAGATTGAAGTCTACAAGTATGGCCATCAAGCAATGAGCTACAAGTACAGCTTCAACAAGGGCCTACTCGAGAGCCTTGAACCCACGGGCATTGCCTATAATCCGCGCTCCAAACAATAAAGCAATACCGTCGTTATCTTTCCGAGACGAGGCTAAAAGGCCAAGAGATTCGACTCCCGGCCTCCGCAGAGATTTCGAGACGAGTCGGGAAGGAATTCAGCCTCGCAGTTTGCACATAAGGAGCCAAGTGATGCATGAACTCGCGATGCTCCTGGGACTACTGAAGCCACAAGGCGCGGTAGCGTCAGCTCCAGATCTTCTCTGGCAAATCGGCGATCCAGGTGTTACGGCTAATACCGGGCAGTGTGGAGTTGCAACGCATCCGGCGGCGACATCCGCAGACTTTATCTTAGTCAAGAATGCCGGTTGCATGCGCAACCAATTGAATCCGGTCGGAAATGGCGGTTCTGGCGTGTTTTTGTTAAACTCGGGTCAGACGTACACGTGGAACTTTCAAACCGTTACTCGCATGGGAGTTGACGTTGGTAAATTTACCCAGCGACTGGTTTGGCAGATTCACGATTATGCTTGCGGTTTATCGCCCGTTACCGTTCTCGGCATCCAAAACCTGGCCGGGGGCGCTAACGGCCAAGCATGGTATCTCGAGAGTGGCAGCGGCACCAAAACAGTGCCTTACGTCGAAGGTGCAACCGATACGTGGAAGATTACTGCACTGATTTCATCGACCTCCGCCGGACGCATTCAAGCATGGCACAACGGTGTTAAGTTTGCCGACGGAAGCGGGAGAACGTTCGCGTGCGGTGCCAAGCCCTGGTTCAACTTTGGACCGTACATGTGGGACTGGACGAACCGAACTGCGGCGTCGAGTTTAACGAAAGTCGGAATCCGATTCAACTATATGCGCTTAACGGGAATTGAGCAGTCTTCACGTTGACCCCATAAGCGAGGAGTTCGCCAGGTGGGAATAGCTCGCTGCCAACGTGCCTCGGGGACGCCTGGCAACGGAGCTGCGCCGAATAGGCTCGAACCTTAGGGCATCGAACTGCTAGAAGTCGGGTAATCCGCATTTTCCGGCAGCGGAACGAAACGCAACGCCCTCGACGGCCAGAATTAACCGCCACAATGGGCGGAGCGCTCGACTACGTAACGAACGTCCGTTTCCGATTGACTCAGCTACTCGGAGGTGTCGCGTGAGAAGGTTCGCTCAGTCCGCAGCTACCATCAGCCTGGCTGCCGTATTGCTTGTCGGCTGCGCCGGACCGCAGGCAACGCTCACGGCGCCCCAGACGATGGGGCAAACTCGAGCGATCTCAAGCGATCGCTCACGGCAGCGCCTGTTCGTTACCGAGTACAGCCAGAACACCCTTTTAGTTTATGATGCTACTGAAAAACGTCGGAACCCGGAAAAGCGCATCACGATTGGTCTGGGCGAGCCGTCCGGAGACTGCATCGACGGAAACGGCACATTATACGTGGTGAACACTGAGGGCTGGATTTCCGAATATCCGGCAGGCAGAACACGCCCGAATCTGATCATTAAAAAGGGGTTGGGTAGTCCAGAGTTCTGCGCGATTGATGGTGGCGGCAACCTCTGGGTAACGGATCTTTACGTAAGCCGTCTCAAACGGCGATCCGGGCCGAGTCTCACCGAATACCCGGCGGGTTCAAAAAAGCCATCCACGATCATCATGAAGGGCCTGAGTCTTCCGCTTGGCATCGCTTTCGATCAATCGGGGAATATGTACGTTGCAAACAGGATCGGCTCATCGTCAGGCAACGTCATCGTGTACGCGCCCGGCGGGAAGTCTCCGGTTCGAAGCATTACGGATGGCATAACGTCGCCAATCGGCATTGCGGTGGACGCAAATGGAACCCTGTACGTCGCGAATTCCAACGAGAGCAACATCGTGGAATTTGAATCGGGCTCGAGCGTACCCTATCGAACGATCAAGAGAGGCCTATACATGCCGGTTGCGGTGACGGTCAACGAGCGAGGCTGGCTTTATGTGGCAAATCTGGGGACCAATTCTATTTTGGAGTTCCCACCGGGCTCGGTTAAACCATTGCATCGACAGATCAGCAACGATCTCGACGACCCGCAAGGATTAGCGTATTCGCCGCCGCTTCTGCCGTAACGGCGATCCGGCTAGCAAAAGAGACGAGCCCGCCGAAGCGGGGTCGCGCGTTGGATTGCCTGATTGTCGCTAGCTCTATCGTGGAAATGCAGTTTTGCCGCGAAGATCCCAGAACGGCCCACGGCGGTCCTGAACTCGCATCCGTACGCTTTCGGGTAGCGTAACCTTGCGTGCGGACACGCCTTGAGGCAACGCGTGGCCGAATCCGCGAGGAACTAATACGAACCCGCGCTCTAAGCCCTGTGCGTTGACGGTCGCTCCGGTGATCTCCCCGAGGTCGTTAATATTGCTGCCAAAGAGTACATCCAGGTTCATGCTCGGCGGAATAAGCGTGTTGAGATCGGTAAATGACCCGTTCTGCCAGAGGTAGCCTCGGCAGTTTCCGCTTGCGTCGCATGATTGGCCGACGACCTGTCCCTCGTCGTTGATCCCGCCGGCAAAGCTATCGACGTCGCCGGGCAAGGTGCCGAGATCCTTCATCGAGCCGTGCTGCCAGAGAAACGTATGCGTCACCGTGTTTCCGTAAAGGTTGGAGTTGCCAATGACCTGACCGCGGTTGTTGATGTCCAGCGCTATGTTAACGCTGCCGCCGAGGTTGCCGAGATTGACCGGTGAGGCATTGTGCCAGAGCACCGCGTGAGTTGCCGAAGCGGCGCACGAACCTGAATTCCCGACCGCATCCTGCCCGGACTGGGTAAGCGTGTACGCGTATGAGACGGTATCGCCGGGGTAGGGCGGCAGCGTTGTGATCTTGCCGTTCGGCTGCCAAATGACGCCGAGAAAATCGAGGACGTGCGGTGGCGTGCAGCTCGGGTCTTGGGTGCTGGTCTCGGCAGCACCGGCGATCTGGCCGCGCGCGTTCACATCGTTGGTGTTGTCATTATTTCCACCAAGCGTCGGGAGCGATGTCATCTTACCGTGCTGCCAGTTGAACCCGAGGCAAATGTGTGACGTGCCGAAACCGCAGAAGTTTTCGTCATTGGGGTCGATGGCGGAGGTTTCCGACCACCCCACAAAGCGACCGAAGATGCCATGATTGTATTGGAAAATCGCGCTGTTCGGACCGCCGAGCGTGCCGAGGTCGATCGTGCGCGGGGGTTGTTCCCAGACCTGGGCGTGCAAGATTGCGTTTGAACCCAGAAGTGACGTGCCGCTGGCCTGGCCGCTTTCGTTGATGTTGATCGCGAAGCTAACGCTTCCGCCGAGCGAGTCGAGCGTGACGAGATCGTAGCGCATGACGCCTCGTTTTGGTCGGGCGTTCGACCCAGATTGCGTCATGCTTTGCTGCGTCGATGCTGCTGGGGCGAAGCTCGATGACGAAGCGCCGCCGCCACAGCCGGACAGTAGAGCAGTGGTCGCTAATGCGACTGTCGCATAAACGGCCGTGATCGAAATTCTCATTGACAGAAGCTCCTTTCCACCAAGAAGGTGCGATCGTGCGTTGCCGCTGATGCCGAGGGTAACGTCTACCTCGCTCAGATTGTGACCGATGAAGTGAAGGGAGTTACAACAATTTATTTTTCGGAAACAAGCGACCCAACCTACGCTTGTTCTTAGGCCGAGGGCCGAGATGCGCCCCGACGGCGCTATGGCGTACTGTTGCTGACGACGATCAGTGCGGGAAAAACCTGGTATGTAAACTGGCGCCGCGGTGAACGGCTGCGGGTAAACGGTAAGCGACGATCACCGCCGTAGGTACATGTTAGTGGGCCGCCGCGAGCGTTTTGACGAGTTTGCCGGCCCGCACCACCACCGGAGCGCGCTTGCCGAGCGTTGATTGCAATATGTCGAATGCGACGCGTGCGGTTCGATATGCGGCATCCATGCGCCCAAGGCGCTGCAAAGCCTCAGCCTGTACGACGAGCGATACACCGACAAGCCGAGTCCGCCCCATTTGCATAAAGGTGGTTTCCACCGCCTCTGCCGTTGCCAACGCTAAGTCCGGGCGACCCGATCCGACCAAGGCGCGCGCGGACAAGAGATCGGTAACGGCCTCAAGTTCCCGGTTCAAGCAAGACTGCGCTCGCGCTTCCTTCAGCGCACGTAGCGCGTCGTCATGGCAGCCCATGAGCAATAACGTCCAGCCCTTCTCGGTTAAGAGACCGCCCAGCGCTTCACCGGTTCCAAGGGCTCGCGCAGTCGGCATAGCCCGGCCGACGATCTGAAGCGAATGACCGAGCCGGTTGGAGAGCCGGTAGTATCCCGACAGATGCGTGGAAATCATGACCGACTCTCGAAGGTATCCCCGTTCGATGGATTCCTCATAGCAACGCATGAGCTCGACTTGACCCACTTCTGCGTCAGCCCACGAGAACAGACGACAAACGGCGTCAGCCGTCCGCGCTGATAGGTTCAAGAATGCGTCCGGCGCTTCAACCGCTGAAAGAACGTTGAGTGCCTCAGCGCTCACTGCAGCCGCGTCCGCTACTCGTCCAAGCTTCAAATTTAAGTCGCTCTGGACCAGCAGCGATCGCGCAAAACCTTCGATCGCGTCCTTGCTCGGAGTATCGCATGCCAACTGACGGAAGGACCGGATGCTCTTACGCAGCGGACCTTCTGCGGCACGCGCGTCTCCGACAGAATACGTTAAACGAGCCTGAAGAATCTGCGCATAGAGCCGCTGCCACTCACCTGCATCCGGCGTTGCGATCTGGGCTTCAATGTGCTGTTTTGCGAGGTTTATGCGCCCGGCGTCGACATAGAGGTCGCCTAGTGTAAGTCGAACCCGTGCTAGTTCGCCCGGTTCTGTTACCGAGCCGATGGCCTGCTCCAGCATGTCGGCGGCAGCTCGCCAGTTTCCGCACTGCACGAGCGCTTCAGCCGAACGCATTAACGCGTCAATAGTGGAAGCGCTAACGTCCAGCGTTACGCCGCTTAGGACCTGTGCCTGGAGTATCGCCAAAGTAATTTCCGAAAGCGCATCGGCCCGATCGCGAAAAAGCTGTCGCGTTGAAATGCCGAGGTCGGATGCGACGAGCGCGAATGCTTCGCAGTGCATGTCGCATCGCCGCACGATCGTGGCTTGACGCTCGGTCAGGCCTTCAAGAGCCCGGTTGACGATCAACCGCAGCTCGTCTCGCACTGCGGCGGCCGGTGCTGAAGCTAGGGGGCTCGCACCAAGGAGAATATTGCCCCGAAGGCTGGCGGACCGATCCAGACGCCGTAGCAAATCACGGCAAGCGTGGAGCACCTGAGTGTTTGTAAACCCGGCGATAAGGTCGTCGTGGCGCCCGGCCTCGGGCGTCGATACAGCCGATTCTGGCGGCACTACCCGACGCATTCGACGTGGTGTTCGAGCGCGCTTACGATTTTCCGTTCGGCGCGGCCGAAAGCCGTCACAAAAATTGACGTGACTGCGCGATTGCCGGTCGTTATAATGATCCTTGGGCGCAACTGCCGGATGCCGCACATGTGTACCCTATCCCATTCGTCACAAGCGAACTGCTACGTAGACTACTAAGTGTTATTTTGGCCGGCGCGCCCGTTGCGATTCCTCCTCGGAGAAGTCGAAGCCTACGATACTAATCGATTACTGAATTGAGAATATGGAGGATTCTGACAGTACCATGAAGCTTTTACCGTTCTCGTTTGGACCGCTGGCGGGCTGTGCATTTCTAATAGTTCTCATTGGCTGCAGCGCCACTGGCGGTTCGTTGCAGCCTATGCCCGACGCAAACTTCAAGGCGGTTGCTCCAACCGCACGCGCGCAAGGCGCCGGGGTTCACGCTTCCTATCGAACATCCAAGCCGTTGGTATTTGTGGCTGACACTACGAGCGAGGTACAGATTTATCTAGCGAAAACGCTAAAAAAGAACTCGGCGCCAGTGGCAACGATTACGGATGCGATCGGGTGCCCATACGGCTTGGCAATGGACAAAAAAGGCACCCTTTATGTGGCGAATGAATGCGCCAGCGGCTCGACGGGCTACAGCGTAACCGAATATTCTAAGGGTCAAACCACCCACAGCGTCAGCATTACGGACGGCATCAACTATCCCGCAGGCCTCGCAATCGATAAAAATCAAACGCTGTATGTGTCGAATTCCAAGTACAACAGTCCTAGTATTGCTGAGTATCGGGCTGGCGCAACCTCGCCATCAAAAATCATCACGGGGCAGGGTCTCATTGCGCCATGGGGTCTAGCGCTCGATGCTAAGCAGAATTTGTACGTTGCGGATTATGTCGAGGTACAGATTTACGAGGTACCAAAGGGAACCACCAAACTGAAGCCTCTTAACTTGCAGGGGCTTAAGGAGCCCGTAGGCGTGGCATTTGACGCCTCGCGAAATCTCTGGGTGGCAGACCTAGGAGGATTTGTCAACATTTACCCACCGGGTGCGACCAGTCCGAGTGAAACGCTGAGTTACGGATATACCACGCCGTTTGCTATTTCTGAGGATCCCGCCGGCACTATCGTCGTGGCTAACTGGCAATACCCGGATGTGGTATACGAGTACGCTTCAGGTCAAGACTCACCTGAGGCAGCGCTTACAAAGGACATCAAAACTTCAACCGGGGTTCTTATTCGAAAGCCATAGGTTTTCCGATCCCTATTTACAGGCGCCAAATTAGAAGGCTTAGGTGGCAGGAGCGCCCCGCGCGCGGCGCTTCTGCCCGTTAATCGCGCTCGAAGCTGCGTTGGCGGTCGGCGCGTAATGGTACTCCCGCGCGGTGAGGTTAAATAAAAGCGATTGCGAGTTGAGAAAAAGGAGGAGCCGAAAGCAGCATGATGCGTTTATCTCTTTCGCTTGGATTGCTGGCGAGCTGTACTTGCATCACGAGTCTCGTCGGCTGCAGCGCCGGCGCCGCTCCAATGCAGCCGCTGCAGGGTGCGAACGGGGAGGCCGTTGCCCAAACGGGGCGGAGCCTGAATAGCGTCGATCCTTCCTATCGGGTATCTGCGCCTTTGGTATTTGTGGCTAACACCTCGAACGAAGTGCAGATTTATCCAGCGAACAACTTAAAGAAGAACCCGAAGCCCACGGCGACGATTACGGATGCGGTCGGGTGCCCAAGTGGCTTGGCGATGGATAGACAAGGAACCCTTTATGTGGCAAATGACTGCGCCGGAGATTACTCTAGTTACAGCATAACTGAGTATCCTAAGGGTCAGACGGCCCATAGCCTCAGCATTACCGACGGTATCAGATATCCGGCCGGTCTGGCGGTCGACAATTCTCTAACCCTGTACGTATCGAACGTCTGGGGCAACGGCAACATTTCTGAGTATGCGGCTGGCGCTACATCCCCATCGAGAGTTATTAGCGGTCAGGGCATTACTGCGCCGTGGGGTCTAACGCTTGATACTAAGCAGAATTTGTACGTTGCGGACTATGTTACAGACCAGATTTTTAAGATTCCGAAAGGAACGAGTAATGCAAACCCTCTTAACTTGCAGGGACTGAAGAGACCGATTGGCGTGGCGTTCGACTCGTTGGGGAACCTGTGGGTGGCGGACCTCAAAGGATTCGTCAACGTTTATCCTCCGGGGAAAACCAGCCCGAGCGAAACGATCAGTGATGGATATACGGAACCGTTTGCGATATCTGAGGATTCCGCCGGCACGGTCGCAGTGGCAAACTGGGAACATCCTGATGTGGTGTACGAGTACGCGCCAAATCAATTCTCACCTGAAGCGGCACTTACCAAGGATATTAAGACATCAACCGGAGTTCTTATTAAGAAGCCATAGGTTCCTAGCCATTATCCGTGACACCGGTTGCCATTTAGAGAGCCCCTTGTCTGATATTTCACGAGAGCATCATAACGGAGCGACATGAAATGAATTTGATCCGAAAATCGAGGTTATGGCCAGCGCTGCTGCCCCTGGCAGCTACGGTTGCCGGCTGCTCAGGCGGCCCTCTTTCGAGCCTTGGTGCGCCCGATAGTGCAATGGCAGGGACTGGTGCGTCAGGGACGCAGGCAGTGCGCGCGCTGCCGGGGTGGCTCCGTGGAAGCGATGAGCGATCGTTCCGCCGCGTTCGAGCGCCCGGAAACGGCAGAAAAGGCATCTATGTCAGCGCATTCAACGGGACCGAGGTCGAAGGCTTCGCCACTAGCGGCAAGGGGCCGCGTTGCACTGTCGATACTGGAAACAGTGCCTCCGTTAACGACGTCGCCGCCGACCCCAAGGGCAACCTGATCGTTCCGCTAGGCGGCCCGGAATCGGTCGCAGTCTACCGCGGCCCAAAGATGTGCGGGCCCGAAGTCGGTTCGTTTAGCGATCCCTACGGGCAACCCAGCGATGCGGCCAGTATGAACGCAACGAGCGGTACCATCGCCATCGCCAACATCGTCGGACTGGGAAGCAGCGTCGGTAACATCGCCATTTGTACGTTAAAAGCCGGCTGCACAAAAGAGCTTTCTAACCCCAACATCATTGGATATGCCGGCGGGATCGCTATGGCCAAGAACGGAGATTGCTGGCTAACCTCGGATAGATTTGGTAGCTATTATATCTATCCGCCGACGATGACGTACTGGAAGGGCTGCAGCGGATCGGGTGAAGCGGTAACGGGCTATCAAAACAAAGCCTACGGCAGCATCAGCATTGACTCGCACGGCTATCTGGTCTCACTTGACCTGGGAAGCTACTACCAAGACTCTCAGCTTTGGGTGTACAAGGGTTGCAACCCCAACTGCACGCTCGTCGGTGGCCCCTTCCCGCTCCACGGAAGGGAAGTCTATGGAGGCCTGAACCAGAAATCCGATAGTTATGGCGTGACGGAGTATCGTGGGGCCTCCTACCCCTACACGCTGACCGATATCTATAAGTACAGTCCGACGCGCGTCACTTATAAGTATAGTTTTCGAAACTTTTTAGGAGGCGATAGTCCCGAAGGATTTGCTTTCAACCCTTCTCCAAAGCTCTGAGAAACGCACAGTTGCCGAATAAAACGCGAGTGCCGACCGCAGCGTTTAGCCGCGATCGGCACTCGACGCCTCGGACTGCGAGCGGGCCAAGCGCTAGTGGTAGCTTCCCGACGGTGAGGTCGCGCAGCCATAGAGCTGCCCATCGCCCTCGGACGAGAACGTGATCACGAGCTTTCCGCCGGATAGGTGTACTCGTCGACGCGTCCCTAGAAGCGATCCGCGACGAAGACGTCTTTTTCGGTCGAACTGAGCGTGATGAATTCGGGGGTTGAACCGCTACGAACCTTCGTGAGGAAAAGGGGCGCGTAACACGATGGGCGTAGTATGAGCGCTGAGAAACCGCTGTCTCGCTGTTTCCAAGGTAGGCGTCTTTGCTTCGTGCGCAGCGCTCGGTTCCAGTGTCCGTCGCGGAGTTTGGGACTTTACTCAAACGATTACGACTGCAGGCTGGGCTGTCACAGGAACAACTCGCCGAGCGAGCTCGGATTAGCGCTAAAGCCGTCGGGTCGTACGAACGCGGTGATCGCCGCGCTCCCCACCGCAACACCCTCGCGCTGATCGTCGACGCGCTGGGCATCACTGGGGCGGCCCAGCATGAGTTGCTGTCCGCTGCCGATCAAGCACGTCGTCGGGGCCCGAGCGCGGTCGACTTTGCTGCACCGAGCGAGCCTCAGGCACGACCAAATAACCTTCCCATCGCGCGCACGACGTTCGTCGGCCGCGACCACGACGTGGCGCTGGTCGAGGAACTGCTCGATCGTCACCCCCTGCTCACACTCGTCGGTTCGGGCGGCGTCGGCAAGACGCGCCTCGCGATTCAGGTCGGCTCTGGCATGCTCGATCGCTATCCTGATGGGGTTTGGTTCGTCGACTTTGCTCCGATCACCGATCCGGAGTTAGTCGGCAGCGTCGTCGCCCGACCTCTGGGGATGAGTCAACAACAGGGCCGGGCCATCGACGAGGCAATTCCGGCCTGGCTAAAACGCAAGCAATTACTGCTGATCTTCGACAACGCCGAGCACGTGCTGGAAACGACGGCCGCGCTTGCTGACGCAATCCTGTCAACGGCTAAAGATGTTCGTATTCTGGCAACGTCGCGCCAAAGGCTCAACATTAGCGGGGAAGCGGTGCACGAGGTCGCGCCGCTAGCCGTCCCGGCCGAAACGGCTGGTTTGAACGCGGACGAGGCGCTGCGCTACGACTCCGTCCCGCTCTTTGTCGATCGCGCAACCTCCGCCGATACGCGCTTCGTTCTTCGTGATGACAACGCAGCCATCATCGCGGAGATATGCCGACGCCTCGACGGCATTCCGCTTGCCATCGAGCTAGCTGCCGCATGTGTGAAGGTGCTCTCGCTCTTCAACCTCGCGCGCCGCCTCAAGGAGCGCTTCAAGCTTCTTACCGGTGGAAGTCGTAGCGCGCTGCCGCGTCAGAAGACGCTGACCGCGTTGATCGACTGGAGCTACGATCTACTCGGGTCACAGGAACGCCACTTGTTCGTGCGCCTAGGTATTTTTGCCGGCAGCTTTGGTCTAAATGCCGCAACCGCGGTCTGCGGCGGTGATGGTCTGGATGAAGGCGACATCTTCGACCTGCTCACGTCGTTGACCGACAAATCGCTGGTCGCCGCCGATACGCGAGGCGAACATGAACGCTATCGATTGCTCGAATCCACCTCCGCCTATGCCCTCGAGAAGTTGATCGCGTCTGGTCAGCGCGAACGCTTGGCCCGCCGCCACTGCGAGTACTTTCGCGAACGGGCCGAAGCCGCCGACGAGCGGTCCGGCTCGTCCTCAAAGGCGTGGCTTGCGGCGATGGAGCTGGAGCTCGACAATTATCGCGCGGCGCTGGAGTGGGCGCTCTCGCGAGAAAATGACGCCGTGCTCGGGGGCGCCATCGCCGGCGCATTGGGAGCGCTGTGGTCGGATGCCGGTCTCATTGCCGAAGGCCACTATTGGGTCGAGGTTGCGCTTTCGCGTGTTAGCCAAGCCGACCATCCGGCGATTGCGGCGGCACTCCAACTGGCACACAGCGGTCTTTCCGACGGAAAGTGCAGACACGAAGCCGCTGAGCTGGCCGTGCAGTTGTACGCATCGGTGGGCGACCTTCACGGCGCTGCGCGTGCGCAGCGGATGCTTGGATTCGCTCTTTATCAGATGGGACGCCTCGATGAGGCGCGCGAGGTGGCCTCCCACGCTCTTGCGGCGTTGAGCGCGGACGCGTGGCACGCGGCAGAAAATCTAAACCTCCTCGCAATCATCGAGTCGAGTCGAGGCGATCTCCGCGCGAGCCGCGAGTTGCACGCGCAATCGCTCGCGCTAATGAAAACGCTTGGCGACGAGTTGGGGACTGCTCGTGCACTGGGCAATATGGCGGAGTTAGCATTTGCGGCGGGTGATCCGGAGCAGGCTTTGCGATTGACAAACGAGGCGCTGGAACTCGCGTCGCTCCGGAAACGGGGGGTGAGTGCGGGTTGGCACAACAACGCCGCGGCCTATTGCGTCGCGCTCGGGGACGCCTCGAGAGCGCGCGACTCAGCGCGTGAGGCGCTGCGCCTCGCTCGAGAGCGACGGGAAGAAGTATTTATCGCCATTGCGCTCCAGCATCTCGCGCTTATTGCGGCACTTGACGGCGATACCCGTTGCGCCGCTCAATTGCTCGGCTACGTGAACGCACGGTTCGATCAGCTCGCAGTGCAGCGCGAACCCACGGAGCAGTGGATCTACGAAATGCTCCTCGCGACGTTGCACGAATCGCTGGACGACGATCAGGTTACGAGCCTGGCGGCCGAAGGCGGTGCGTGGTGCGAAGAACAGGCGGTTGAGGCCGCAGTTTGATTATCGGATCTGCAAGCTCTATTTGTGGACCTCAAGTGTGGAAAGCGTGGGTGGTGGGCGTTAGCCGGCTCCGCTAGGGTTGGCCCATGCGAGGCGCATCGCGACCTCGACCCCCAATCAAGTTACAGAACGGAGCCTAACAATGAAAGTCTCGAGCTTATTCGTCTCGGCCGTGAGCGTCGCGCTTGCCGCATCCATGATCGCTGGTTGCAGCAGCAACGGGAGCTCAGCGGCCTTTGCCCCACGCGCCTCCGCCGCAGCGAGCGATCACAAAAGCGTCAGCCCGTCGGGAGCCAACCTTCTCGCCATGACCACGATGGCCAAGATCACACCATCGCGACGAACAGAACACGAGAAACCGCCCATGATGCCCAATTCCCCCTGTTCTCCGTGGCCTATGTGCTTGTACTTTGCCTACGACGACATATGTGGTCTGTGTCCCAACCCCGAGTTGGATCTCTCAATCTACGAAGAAAACGAGGTAATCCAATACGCAACAAAGTTGAATACGTTGACCGGCTTTAACAGCCCGTACGGTGAGTGCGTTGACGCAAAGGGTAACACCTGGATCACGAACTTCACGGGCGCATCGGTAGTCGAATACCAACGCGGCGGCACACAGCCCATAGCCACACTAAGCACGAATGGATATAGTATCGGGTGTTCAGTCTCGCCGAACGGCGATCTCGCAGTCGCGAACTTCTCTGCCCCCAGCGCAATCGGCAACATCGAGGTGTTCAAGCTTGCCTCTGGGAAGCCGACCGAATACACAAACGAGCAAGATTTATACCTTTGGCCGCCCGGTTACGACAATAAGGGTAATCTTTTCGTCGAAGCTGAGACTTACAGCGGCGGCGCAGGCGTGGCCGAACTTCCGGCCGGTGGCTCGGGGTTAGAACCGGTTTCTGTCAAGCAAACCATCTACTTCCCCGGTAGCGTCATGTGGGATGGCAAAAACATCACCCTGACGGATCAGGATGCCGGCGGCAATCCTTCGAGCCCCGCGACCACGATCTATCAAATGAGCGAGCAGGGATCGAATCTCGCGGTAGTCGGCAGTACTGCTCTCGAGGACAACTGTAACGGCAGCCAAGTCGACGTGGTCCAGCCCTTTATTGCCGGACGGAAGAATACGCCCGTAAATACGAAGCAAGGCGAAGTCGTCATCGGCGGCAACCTCTCCTGCGAGAACCGCGTGGATGCTTGGAAATACCCGGCCGGGGGTCAGCCGATCGCGGTCGCTAACCCGGTGCCTGAGTATGTGTACGGCCAAGCAGTGAGCGTCCACAAGAAATAGGCGCTTGACCGGCATCTGCTCGAAAGAAACGAGTCCGCTCCGGCGGACTCGTTTCGTCGCTTCACCGCACTGCACTTGACCGCCAACGAGGTTTACGGCAGCCGGCAATGAACCGTTGTACAAAGGAGGCGCGACCAATGCGAGCTATCTTTCGAGCATCGATTGCCCTAGTCGTGGCTGGAGTCCTCAGTGGCTGTGCGACGGCTGGGACGGCGGGGCAGAGTGCCCCGGTGCCGGGCGTAGCCGCCGGCCAGGGCGCGATGGCGAAAAAAGGCGGTGGAATCCTGTACGTCGACGACGGCGGAAATCACGCTGTTGACATGTTCAGCAACGGGGGTTGGAAAAAGCTCGGCAGCATCACGAACGGCATCGGTGATATCGATCGCAACTGGGTCGATGCACAAGGCAACCTTTACTTCGCCCAGTTTAGTCCGGTCCAGATCGTCGAGTACGTACCTGGCGGGAGCGCGCCATCGTTTACCTATGCCATCCGAATGCAGCTTCCCGTGGACGTGACCACCGACGCCGCCGGCAACGTTTACGAAGCCGACGAGTTGACCTCATCGGTGAACGAGTATGCGCAGCACACCAATCTCGTCTCAGCGTCATGTGCCAACGCCGCCGCGCTCTTCTTATCGGATGCAGTCGACGGCAACGGCGATGTGTTCGTAGGCGTGGAGACAGGTGGAAGCGGCCGCATCATGGAGTACAGCGGCGGCTTGAACGGATGCCACGCCACGAAGCTCGGCGTCGCGCTGAACTTCCCGGGCGGCATGGCGCTCGACAAGAACGGCAACATCGTGATTTGCGACGAAGGCAACAATTCCGTCGACATCATTCCTCCGCCGTATGACAAAATCTCCGGCACCCTCGGCTCCGGCTATATCTGGCCGCTTAGCGTGAGGATCAATGGAAAGAATGACCGGGCATATGTGGTCGATGAAGGCCCACCGAACAATGTGTTCATTCTCAACTATCCAAGCGGCTCGTTAATCAAGACGCTGACCTCGAAAAACGGAATTTCGGGCGCCATGGGTGCCGTCGCTAGCGACAACTTCAACCCCTAGGCGCTGCCGAGCCTGACTTCGGCGGAGACGTTACAATCTCTTATTGTCCGGAGCGAAATGGGCGGCTTCGAGGCTGTTGCTTAAGTACAGACCGTTGTTGAAACTGTACTGATACTTCGCGCCGCCGCTCGGGGTGTACGAATAGACGTCGACCTCGGTGTTTGACTCGTCGCCAACGACGAAGTGCTTGCCGCTCGCATCGAGCCCGCCGAAGAGCGATTCACCGCGGAGCGGCGAGCTGCTCACGAGCGTACACGCGGGGTTACAGCCGCGGTACACGTAGAGCGTGCCGGTCAGATCGATCGATCCCAGGTTGCCCTTCGTGTCGATGAAAAGGCCGCCATAGTAGCTGTTCGAAGTGCCCGTTGCCACTTCGCCCGATCCGGTGCAACCCTTAAAGTACACGAGAACGAAGCCTTCGAACGCCTGTTGCTCCGCTGCCAGCCAACAATCGCCGTTCTTGGCCATCGCGACGCCGCCGCCAAAGCCGGTGACGGCCGGATTGGTCAACGGCGCGCCGCATCCGCTCGATTTCGAACAGAGCACGACCGCGCCGGTGCCCTCGCTCCCGCTTTGAAGGTCGCCGACGAGCACCTTCCCGCGCAGCGCGTCGGCGCTGTACGCATCTTCGGGTTGGCTGCCGTCGATCTCAGCCTGCCAAGCCAACGCGCCACAATTCGGTTTAAAGACGTTTATCGAAAAATTGCCGTTGTCGTTTGGCGTGGAGGCGGGAATCATGACGTCGCCCTTCGTGTCGACGCC
>JBARKF010000203.1:0-3767 GCA_049800655.1 Candidatus Cybelea sp. | reverse complement strand
CAGTTGCTCGGCGCGAGCACGCGCGGCGCCTGGCTCGCCGCGGTCGCGGCCGCTGGCGCCACCCTCGTCACCGCGATGACCGCGACGCTCTCAACGTCGACGTTCGAGCCGATCGCCTTCAGCGCCGTCGCGTACTTTCTGGTGCGTGCAATCACGCTCGGCGAAGCACGAGCCTTCTGGTGGGCCGGAATCATCGCGGGCGTCGCGTTTCAGGCGCGTTACGGCGTCGCGGTTTGGGGCGTAGCGCTCGCGCTCGGACTCGCGCTCGCCGGACCACGCGCGGCCTTTCGCTCGCGCGACTTTTGGATCGGCGCACTCTTCGCGGCCGCGATCGCTCTGCCGAACGTTCTCTGGCAGGCCGTCCACGGCTTCCCTTTCCTCGAGCTCGTTGCCAACGATAACTCGGGCAACTTTACCGGCACGCCGCTCGAGTTTACCATCGGTCAAATCTTGTCGGTGAATATCGTGCTCGCGCCGCTCTGGATCACGGGCATCATCGCGCCATTTGCGAGCGCGCGGCTGAAGCGCTATCGATTCCTATCAATCGCGTTCGTGGTCACCGCGCTCTTCATCTTAACGACGCATGGCAAAAGCTACTACATGGCCGGAGCCTACCCAGCCATGTTTGCGCTCGGCGCCGCCGCATGCGCGGCATTGCCGCGCGTGCTTGTCGCACTCTGGGCCGTGCTGATCGCCGCGAACGCCGCGCTCTCGCTCCCGCTCGTCCTGCCGGTGATAGCGCCCGATCGTTTGCAGCGCATGCTCGATCGCATGGCGTTTCGACCGCCGCCGGTCGAGCGGGCGGGCATCGGCGCGCCGCTCATGCAGATGCTCTCCGATGAGTTCGGCTGGCGCGATCTCGTGCGAACCGTTGAAGCGGCCTATACGGCGTTGCCGCCGGCCGATCGCGTGAAGTCGGCGATCTTTGCCTCGAACTACGGCGAGGCTGCCGCAATCGACTTCTTCGGGACGAATCTACCGCCGGCCCTCAGCGCCAACAATCAATACTATCTCTGGGGTCCGCGCGGTTACGACGGCGCGGTCGTGCTCGCCGTCAACGTCGACCCGGCGAAGTGGTCGGCAATCTGCGGCTCGTCGCAGATCGTGGCACACTTCGGCACGTCGCCGTATGCGATGCCGTACGAACGGAACCGCCCGATCCTCCTCTGCCGTGGAATGCATCCGCCGCTGCCGCAGCTGTGGCCGCGTTTCCGGCACTTCGGAATTGAAAACTTAGGAGCCGCGCGGTGAGAAGCGCGCTGCGGTGCCGCAGCTGGTCGTTTCTCGCGCTCTTTCAAGCTCGGCCACAACGGCGTCGGCG
Source organism: Candidatus Cybelea sp. (assembly GCA_049800655.1). GTDB lineage: Bacteria > Vulcanimicrobiota > Vulcanimicrobiia > Vulcanimicrobiales > Vulcanimicrobiaceae > Cybelea. The sequence goes on along the minus strand of JBARKF010000203.1, from coordinate 2,446 downwards.
AAGTCGCGCACGGCCGGTTGGTGTGCGGCAAAGTACAGCCCGGGCTCGATGAGCTCGACTTCGCTCACGCGAACGCCACCCGCGTCATCGCGTAAGAGATCGATGCGCGCGTAGAGCGGCGCTCGCGGCAAGGCCGCCGTGGCTTGGATCGCGACGGCGATCTCTTCGGCGGTCGCTTCGATCGATGAGGTCGCGCCACCGACGATTAGGACCGTATCGAAGGGTTTTTTCACGACGGCGTGCGAGTACCGGCCCCGCAGGAAAATCAAAGCGCGCTCGCCATACTCGACAACCGCCTTGAGATACGGCTGCACCAAGACGTCGGTCTTCGCCAGCAAACCGTTGAGGCGAGTCTCACCGGCGGCAAGCGACGCGGCATCGCCACATATGTGCGTCACATCCTGCGCGGCGGCGCCGAGCGCCGGTTTGAGTACGATCTCAGGCCAGCCGCGTTTTTGCTTGAGCTCCTCTAGCGTTGCGCGGTCCCCCTGCGGCAGCCACTCCGTCGGAACGATCGGTACCCCGAATCGTTCGAGCTCGCGAAGGTATGATTTGTGAGCGTTCCAGCGCAGCAGCTGCGGATCGTTCCGCAAAACCGTCAGCCTTGAAACTCGATCGATCCACGTCATGAAATCGCGATGGCGTTGATGGTAGTCCCAGGTCGAACGCAGTACGCAGAGACGGCTCGCCGACCAATCGACGCGCGGATCGCTCCAGACCGCGATGGATACGCTCAAGCCGCGCTTCTTCAACTCGCGCAGCAGCAGCCGGTCGTCGGCGTCGAGTTCGGGCACGAGCTCGCACGTGACCAGCGTACAGTCGATGGGGTAGGTTACCACACCGCCATCCTACGTCGGAGAAGGAGCCAAGACCAGGGATAATGCAACGAAACCCTGCGCCCCCGCCGCGAAAGAGGAGGAATCGTTGGCAAAAGCCGCACGTTTTCAAGTTCTCGACCGCGTAGACTGTTCGATCGTTCGCGCGCTCCAAGCCAACGGACGCGATTCGTTCGCGGACATCGGCAAGGCCATCGGCCTCTCCGCGACCAGCGTGGCCGAACGAATCCGGCGGCTTGAGGAAGCCGGCATCATTGTCGGCTATCAGGCGTGCCTCTCGCCGGCGAAGCTGGGTTTCCCCGTCACGGCCTTCGTCTTGGCGCGCCCAAACGGGCCGGACGCACGCTTCATCAAAGTCGCACGAGCGCGCGCGGAGATTCTCGCCTGCTATCGCGTCACGGGCGAGTTTTCGTTCATCGCACAAGCGGTCGTTCGGGATGTGACGCATCTCGAAGAGCTGCTCAACTATCTCGAGCCCGCCGCAGTACACATTGTAACGCTCGTCGTGCTCTCGACGTCCTTCGAAGGCGTGCCGATTGCCGTCGGTGAAAGAGAGCCGGCATAGGGGGAGCCGTTGTTGATGCCTCTCGGATTCCGTCTCCGCTGTATCATCGCCGCCGCAGCCGCAAGCGTGGCTGCTACCGCTTGCTCAGGAAGCGGCCCGTCGGCAACGACGCCGCCACTAGAAAGCGTTCCTGCGGTGCAAAGTCAAGCCGGCGTCGCCGCGCATAAACGATGCAAGAAGGGTGAGCTCTTCGTCTCGAGCTTCCGCCTCGGCTACGTCGCAATCTACTGCACGAAAGGCCGCAATCAAGCGCCGATTGGAAAGATCACCTCCGGCATCGCGGGGCCCGAAGGCGCCAACGTCGACGCCAAGGGGAATCTCTACATCACAAACACCAACGCGAACACCGTAACGGAGTATGCGCCGGGCAGCATGACGCCCGAGTTTACGTACTCCGGTGGCGGTCTTAGTTCTCCGGCCGGCGTCGCGATCGATAGCAAACAGAACGTCTACGTCACGAATCTCAGTCCCGCATCGGTCGTCGTCTTTCCGCAAGAAAGCAACTCGCCGAGCCGTAAGATCACCGACGTTACGTTTCCGATCGACGTCGCGATCGATAAGGCGGGGAATGCCTACGTTACGACCTACACGTCCGGATTCAACAGTGGCGAGATCCTGGAATATGCGCCGGGAAGCGCGACGGGCATGAATCTCGGCATCGTCACCAAGGAGCCCGGCGGAATTACGATTGATAAGGCCGGCGACATCGTTACCGCCGATCAAGGCTTGCCGGGCGTCCTCGTCTTTCCACCCGGCAAGACGCAGCCGTCGAAGACGTTCGCGCAAAACACGATCGATCCCGACCCCGTGCGCTTCACGAAGGCGGAGCACCAAGTCTACGTCGGCGATGCGGTCGGCAACGCCGTTTACGTCTACGATTATCCCAGCGGCACGCTCGTCGATACGATCACCGACGGCGTCGACGGTCCCAACGGTGTCGCGCTCGACCCCGCTGCCCCGCTTTAGGAGGAGAATGCACATGCTCGACGCTCTGAAGATGGTTCGTAATCTGGCAATCGCAACGCTCGCCCTCGCCGCCGCGGGT
>JBARKF010000202.1:0-2623 GCA_049800655.1 Candidatus Cybelea sp. | reverse complement strand
AAACGACAAACGTCGCAGATAGCCACCGAAACGGGTGGCTATTTTCATTTGCCCGAGATTTCGCTTTCTCCCAATCGCTAGTCAGGAGGCAACAGCTATGATGAAGGCTCCCCGTCCTCTCGTCCCTTTACTTCGCATCAAAGAGATACGCAGCGGCATGGGTCTATCGCAGACCGATCTCGCGAGAAAAACCGGCATCTGCAACAGCGTGCTCTCCGATGCAGAGAAGGGCTGCACCAGTACGCGCCTACCCGCGTTGGTTAGGATCGCGGATGCCTTGGGCGTCCCCGTGGACGACCTGCTCGTGCGCTAAGTTTTTCACCGCTACGATAAGCCCTAAGCCGCCAGCGAGCGGCATTTTTTATTCGCGCCGATTCTCATCGTGCGCGCAAAATCACAACGGCGGCAGCTTTAGCGAGCCGCATATACCGATGGAGAAGGTCATGGAAAACCAAGAATTTACTATCTGGAACCTACGTTCGGTTTGCTTCGGCAAGGTGCGATGGGTATTCGACCTGCGGATCGGTCCGGTTACGCTGCGCGATACCTGCCTCGTCTACGGCGAGGACCATAAGCCGAAATTCGCTGCTCCGAATAGAATTCGCGAGTCTACCACTCGCAGCGTGATTCCGGTGGCCGAGGTTGACCGCTTATTTATGGACCGCGTGTTCACGGCCGTGCTCGAGCGGATCGCCGAGATCGGCAGCGCGCTATGAACCGCACGAAGCCGTCGAAAACTCCTGCCCCCTACGGTCGCCTTTACGGATTATGGGGAAAGCTGCTGCGCGGATGCGGCGCAGACGTTAAGCACGTTCATACATTTTACGAGATCGCCCGCTACGCTAGAGTGATCGATGGCAAGCTTGTGGCGTGGCCGAAGCAGGAAACGCTTGCAGCTGACCTTGGCGTTACGATGAAGACAATCCAACGACGTGAGAAATGGCTCGAAAGCGCTGGCCTCTTCAAAATCGAGCAGAAGCGGCAGCCCGACGGCGGATACGGGTCCAACCGCTACGAGATCGCGGTGGACGGCCTAGTCGCCGTCGGACATCCTCAAGCACAAACGTGTCCGACAAACATACATAGAGAACGGACAATTACGTACGTACATGCATGACGATGGCCGAGAGGGTGGGGACGGAGGAGCTGGCGAGGGTGTCCTCGATGGCGTACCGGCAGCCGTGCTCGACGGGCTGACCCGCCATGGCCTCTATCGTTCCTTCGTCAGCAAGTGCTACAAGACGTACCCGGTCGAAACCGCGGCCTGGTCGCAAGTCAATTTTCCGCGCGATATGTCGCACGTCGAGACGCCCGGCAAGTTCATCATCCATGCCTTACAGGACGGCGACGGACCACCGCCCCCTCCCAAGCCACAGCCGAAGCCCAGCCGACTTTTCGTTGACCCGGACACTGGCGAGGAGTTCAGGCTCTAGCCGAACCCACCCCGATCCCTCAAGGAGCCCCACCCTATGCCCCGCAGTTGTACCGCCTGCAGATCCGAACAGAGCGCACAGATTACGAAAGACATCGCCGCTGGCGTTTCGTATCGCTCGATCTCGTCTCAGTACGGCATCACGGTATCCGCCGGTCAACGCCACGCCGTGAAGTGCTTACGCCTGGTGCGCTCAGCGGAATACGAGGCCAGGCATCCAGGAGCAACACCGCAAAGACCTCAAAGACCTGCGCCAGTTCGCCCGCGTGCGAAGTTTGCAAATTCGTCGCGTAACCTGCCCACGGCGCCGGACGGTCGTTGCCCCACGTGCCAGCAGCTCACGGCTGACGGTGACGCGAAGCTTGGCCCTGAAGACATCGTGCGCCGCGCAGAGCGGGTGCTGTTTATCAGCGAGGGTATAGCAGCCCAAGCCCAAGCGTCGGACGATTCGAGGCTCGCGTTGCAGTCGGTGGATCGCTGCCAGCGTTCGATTGAGGCGCTCGCGAAGATGGCCGGCTTGCTCGCGCCGGATAACACGACAGTCATTATCAATGAGTCGGCAAAGGTCCGCATGACGGCCGATGAGGCGATCGCTGCGATCGTTGGTGAGATCGACGGCGAGGCCGCACAGTCGGCATTCATGGAGTCTCTCCAGGTGTGCCTCGGTGTGCGCCCGGAGCTCAGCGACCGCGCTCGTCGCCTACTTGCGCCCGTCACGCTCGAGGATATTCCCGCGCTCAGTCCCGGCTAGCGGGTAGCGCTGGTAAACGCGAGATACACTTAGCGCTCTCTGCGATGCCCGAAAACGTGCCCCAAATCAGGCTTCATCCCTCGTGGAAATTGTCGTCTCTGAGTCCAACGGTTGCGGGAGGCTGCCAGCATACGAGGCGTTGGGAAGCCTTCCCAGAGGCCGCAGACTCGTAGCCGGGTTGCCGCGGTGGGATAAGTTGGCGACAATGGCAAACGAGTTTAATCCGCTCGCCCGTTCAGCTTCCGGAGGCATCGTCATGAGGGACTTGGTTCGCGCAACGATTATAATCGGCGTGTCTGCACTGTTTGCCGGCTGCGGCGGATCGCAGCAAATCGGGCAAACGGATTTGCAACAACTGCAAGGGGACGCGGCTTCAACGCCCTTCCCCGCCGCCGCGCCGTCGCTCGGTGCGTCGAGGCAGCTTCCACGCTACCCTAAGC
>JBARKF010000201.1:0-3717 GCA_049800655.1 Candidatus Cybelea sp. | reverse complement strand
TTCTGCTGCGTGCCGCCCGAAAGATTACGCGCGAGTTGCTCGGTGCTGGGCGTACGGATCTGCAGCTCGTCGATCATCCGCACCGTTGCAGCGCGCTCGCGCGCCACGTCGATCAACAGATCGCGATCGACGAACGCGGCGAGATGCGCCAGCGTGACGTTCTCACGCACGGTCATGCCGAGCACGAGCCCCTGCGCCTTCCGGTCTTCGGTAATGAAGGCGATTCCGTCGGCGATCGCCTCGCCGATGCGGCCGGTGCGCACCGCCTGGCCGTCGATTCGGATTTCGCCACGCGACGGAGTGTCCGCTCCCGCAATCGCACGCACGATCTCCGTTCTCCCGGCGCCAACCAGTCCCGCTAGCCCGACGATCTCGCCGGCGCGCACCGAGAAGCTGACATCGTTAATAATGCCGGCGCGACTCAATCCCCTCACGTCCAATCGACTCGCCGCATTTACCGGCAGCGCGGGCAGCTCGGGGAACAGTGCGGAGAGTCGCCGTCCGACCATCGCTTCGACGATTTCGCCCGGCGGAAAGTCCTGCGCGGCGCGCGTTTCGACGACCTTGCCGTCGCGCATCACCGTTACCCGATCGGCGATGCGGGGAAGCTCGTCCATTCGATGCGAGATGTAGATGATGCCGGCGCCGCCGGCGCGCAGCCGCCGCACGATGGCAAAGAGCCGTTCGATCTCACGGTCGGAGAGCGCCGCGGTCGGCTCGTCCATGACGATGATCCGCGCCGACGTCGCGAGCGCCTTCGCGATTTCGACCGACTGCTGCTGTCCTACCGAGAGCTTCGAAACGGGAACGTCGAACGGCAGCTCCAAGCCAAGCTCGCCCAGGACTTGCTTCGCCCGCGCCCGGACGGCCGGCGCATCGATGAGGCCGCCCCGCGTCGGCTCGCGCCCTAAGCTAATGTTTGCGGGAACCGTCAGCTGCGGGACGAGGGTAAACTCTTGATAGATCATTCCGATGCCGAGACGCTGCGCTTCTTGTGGCGTCGCGATCTTGACGCGCGTCCCGCCGATGAAGATCTCACCCGCGTCGGCTTGCAGCGCGCCGGCGAGAATTTTCATCAAGGTCGATTTGCCGGCGCCGTTTTCGCCGACGAGCACAAGGACCTCGCCGGCGGAGAGCGTTAGCGAAACGTCCGAGAGTGCTTGGACGCCGGGAAAGCGCTTCCCGACGCCGCGCATCTCTAGTAATGGCGCCACGTTAGGGGACCTTAAGGCGAGGCTTGGGTATTGACGCGCGTGAACGCGCCGACCGGGATTTTGACTACTGGCGGCGGCTGTTTGCCCGCGAAGTAATCGGCAATGGCGTCGATCGTCGTCGAGCCGATCTTACTTGGATACTGAATCGCATCGCCGTACATTCCGCCGGCGGCGATGGCCTGACGGGCTTCCGGTGACGCATCGAAACCCACGATCGCAACTTTACCGGTTAATCCCGCGGCCCTCACCGCGGCCAGCGCTCCGAGCGCCGAATCGTCGTTGATGCCGAAGATGCCCTTGAGATCGCGGTGCGCTTGCAGGATATCGCCGGTATCGCTGCTCGCCTTAGCGCGCGTTCCGCCGGAGTCGACGTCGGCTACGATCGTAACCGATGGGCAGAGCTGCGCGATTGCTGCTTTGAAGCCTTTGACGCGATCTTGGACGCTCGTGACTTCCGGCTCGTCGACGATGGCGATGGTACCGCTCTTGCCGATCGCCTCACACATCAGTTTGCCGGCTTGGAAGCCGCCTTGGACGTTGTCGCTGGCAACGTGCGCGACCACATGCCCCTCTTTGCTGGTGCTGGCGATGTCGGCGGTAAAGACGGGAATGCCGGCCGCATTCGCCTCCGCGATCGCGCTTCCGATCGCGGTTGAGTCGTACGGCGTCAGCACGATCGCGTCGACGCGCTTGGAGATGAAATCTTCGACCTGGCTCTGCTGGCGCGCGTTGTCGCGGCTCGCATCGACGACGATCAGCGCGTAGCCGTGTTTCGCGGCCTGGCTGCGCATGCCCGACTCCATATCCTGATAGAACTGCGCTTCGCGATTTTGAATCGAGACGCCGATCGTCTTTTGCGCGTTGGTTTGCGCCCCAGGCGAAGCCGTCGCGCCGGACTGTGACGTGCCGTGCGAACAGGCGGCCAGCGCGAGGCACGCGCCGAGAGTAAAAGCTATACGAGCGAGCGCTCTTTCCAAATCCTTCTCCTTAAAGAAACCTCGAACGGGGGTTGGGCGCTCGCCGGACTCCGGCCTGTTTTTCGACTGCTGTCCACAGCCTGTGACGTTTCTCTTGTGCAAACTGTGGAGAAACCGCGCCAAATCAGCCGTTCGCCGCTTCTTCGCGGTCGAGTTCGCGCCAGCGATCGGGCAGGGGCGTTCTCAGGAATGGACGCGGCGACGTTCCCTCCGGGTTCCTTTTCAGCCACTCGGCGGCACGGTCCGCTAGGTACTCGAAATCGTGATACTGCGCCGGACCGCGGGCGCGGCGCATGATCGCAATCGCCGGCGAGACTTGTCTCCAGCAGTGCACGATCAACCGGGCGAAGAGATCCATGAACGTGTCTTCGGAGACCAGGTCACGTTTTACGAGCGTTCCCATCTCGTTGAGCCAGTTGCAGGTCACCATCTCCGGATGGAGTGCCGGATCGACGAACCCGATCGCCCCGAGCTGCCGGCGGTATGCCGGATCTTCCAGTCGTTCCGGCAGCCGTTCCTGGACGTACGTCAATGCTGCTTGAAGTTCGGGAGCGCGAAAATCACGCTCGAGCGAGAGCAGCGCCTGTAACTGATTTCCAGCGCGGATATGGCGCAGCTGGACCAAGGCGGCAATCACGCTGGCGCAAATGACGACGAAGGTTCCGGTTTCGGCAAGCGCGCCCAACCACTCGGGGCTCATTGCGGATGTCATTCCGTAGTTCGCGGACGGACCCCTAGACATTCTCCTCTCCGCGCGCAGAGAGATCGCGAGTGCTCTCCCTCGCCTTTTCCGCCGCGATGCTCGGCATCGAGGGCTACGTCGTGCGCGTCGAAGCGGATAGCGCCGCCGGCTCTCCGGCATTCGTCATCATCGGCCTTCCGGATCGCGCGCTCGGCGAGGCGCGCGAACGCGTGCGCGCCGCCATTCTCAACTCAGGATTCGCCTATCCGCCAGGACGGCTGCTCGTCAATCTCTCTCCGGCCGACGTTCGCAAAGCCGGGCCTGCCTTCGATCTCGCGATCGCGCTCGCGCTGATGGGCATCGACGAGCAAATCGAGGCGACGGTCCTGCGACAGTTCATCGCGCTTGGTGAATTGGCACTGGACGGCAAGCTGCAACCCGTCACCGGAATCCTGCCGATGGTGCTCGGCGCTCGCAACGCCGGCTTTACGAAACTCATCGTGCCGACATCCAACGCCGACGAAGCCGCGCTCGTTACCGGTATGGAACTCTACGCGATCGACTCGCTGCACGCCGCGGTCTGCGTGCTTGCCGGCAACGGTGCAAAATGGCGGCGGCGAAGCGGAGCGCCTGTGCTCGATGGTACCGATGACCGCGTGCACGGCGACCTCGCCGACGTCCGCGGACAGCTTGCGGCGAAGCGCGCGCTCGAGATCGCCGCCGCGGGCGGCCATAATATGCTGCTCGTCGGTCCGCCGGGCTGCGGAAAAACGATGCTCGCCCGCCGTCTTCCTTCCATACTTCCGGCAATGTCTCTTCAGGAAGCGCTTGAAGTGACGAAGAT
>JBARKF010000200.1:0-7542 GCA_049800655.1 Candidatus Cybelea sp. | reverse complement strand
GTGCCCGTCGTTGAAAACGCGCAAAACAGCCAGCAGAACGACCAGCCTGTCGACGTGCGCCTCGCGTTGACTGACGCGACCGGCCAGTACGATTTCTACCACGCCTTCGCGCAGCCCGGTCAAAAACTCGACTTCAACGTGACCGCGGTCGGAACGTCGCTGCTCGACATGTACGTCAACGGAACGCTTGTCGGCGAAACGCGCCTCGGCACCGAACCGCCGAAAGTCTACCCAAGCGGCTCCCCCGCACCGTCCGAGTCCCCCTCGCAATGAAGTCCACCAATCGCGCAGGCTCAACGTGAAGGCACGCTGGGGTGTTGCGTCGAGACTTCGCAACTTTTTCGGGCCAGCCACGGATGGCTGTTTCAAACCCTTCGACTCGCTGAGCTCGCTCAGGATCGCCCGAAAAAGTGCGAGAGCAGGAGCGGCACATGGATGTGCCGCGACGAGCGCTCTCGACTCAGCACACCAGTCCGCCCTGACGTCGAGCCGGAGATAGTGCAGTGACCATACTTGCGCCGTCGTTGCTGTCGGCGGATTTCGCGAGGATTGGCGAACAGATCGCGTGCGTGCAGGAAGCCGGCGCACAATGGCTGCATCTCGACATCATGGACGGGCGTTTCGTACCGAACATCACGTGGGGTCCGAAGATCGTCGGCGATCTCCGCAAACTTTCGCCGCTGGTATTCGACGCGCACTTGATGATCGTCGAGCCCGAGCGCTACGTGGACGATTTTCGCGCCGCCGGGTGCGATCGCATCACGTTTCACCTCGAAGCGACCTGCCACGCCCAACGATTGCTCGTGCACCTGCGCGAATCGGGCGTGGAACCCGGGATCGCAATTTGTCCGCAGACGCCGGTGGCGATGCTGCGGGACGTGATCGAAGATTGTGCGACCGTGCTCGTGATGAGCGTGAACCCGGGCTTTTCCGGGCAGAAGTTCATCGCGCACACGATCGAAAAAGTCCGCGAAGCGCGTGCGCTCGTCGACCGCCACAATCCGAAATGCCTGATCGAAGTGGATGGAGGCGTCGGCGCCGAGAATGCGCGCGCGCTCGTCGAGGCGGGCGCGGACGCGCTCGTGATGGGTTCGGCAGTCTTCGACGCGCCGGATCCGGCGGCGGAACTGCGCCGCATTCGCGCGCTCCTGGCGTGAACGAAGAACAGATACTCGAAGCGATTCGCCCGTTCACGGCCGGCATCGGCGACGACGCGGCGCTGTGGCAGCCGTCGCGCTCGCACCGCAGCGCGATCTCGAGCGATATGCTGGTCGAAAACGTCGATTTCACACGCGATGCGATGGCGCTGCAAGATGTGGGCTGGCGGGCCATGGCCGCGAACGTCAGCGATCTCGCGGCGATGGGCGCGAAGCCCGTGCTGGCAACAGTCGCACTCGGTTTTCCCGAAACGGCGACTCTCGACGAGATCGTCGAGCTCTATCGCGGTCTCGCTACGTGCGCGGCGCGCTTCAAGCTTGTGGTCGTCGGTGGCGACCTGTCGCGTGCCGCTGCGCTGACGATTGCGATCACGGTCGTCGGCGAAGTTCGCGCTTCCAACGTAAAGGCGCGCGCCGGGGGCCACCCAGGCGACGTCGTCGCGGTGACGGGCAAGCTTGGCGCGGCCCGCGCCGGTCTCGAACTCACGCGCGACCCCGAACGCATCGGCGGCAACCTGCGCGAAGAAGCGTTACAAGCGTTTCGCCGTCCTCAGGCGCGCGTCGCCGAAGGCCGCTTTCTCGCCGCAAGCCGCAACGTTACGGCAATGATTGATTGTTCCGACGGTTTGTCTACCGACTTGAGCCGTCTCGCGGCGGCTAGCGGCTGTGGCGCGATTGTAGAGTGTGTTCCCTTAGCGCGTTCGGCTCGTGCCGTGGCGGAAGCGCGGGGTGAGGATCCGGAGCGTTTCGGGCTGGCTGGGGGTGAAGATTTCGAGCTGATCGTGGCGATTCGGCGCCGCGCGTTTCGTCACGTTGCCGCGCGCTATGCGGCGCACTTTAATCACGAGCTCCTTCGGGTCGGCGTCTTACGCGGCGAACTGGGGGTGGTATGGAACGGAGCTCCGCTCGAACGTTCGGGCTGGGATCACTTTCGCTAGCCGCCGTTATTCGGGTTGGGACACTTCAGGGAAGAAGAGCCGAAGTCCGGCGCCCCAGGTTGGAGCGGCTCTTGCTTATACACGATGGGTGTTTGATTGAAGTTGAAGACGTTACCGCCGAGCAGGTTGTCTCTGGAATATTGGATCAAGTCGGTGTTCCCAAGTGTACCGAGGAGGAACGCTGCCTCAATGAAAGTGAGGATGGCAGACTGAGTTTTCGGAACGGCGTCGATGACGCCGGCCTTCGAAAATGGTGAGATAACGAGCATCGGAACGCGGTAGCCGTAGTTGTTTGGATCGGCCGGATTTCCCAGCGGATTCGGCGCTTCAAACGGCGTTTCGTTGTCGTACCAGCCGCCCCAATCGTCCCAGACGACCACAATTGCGGTCGGCTCCTTCGTCCAATACTGCGTGCTTAGACCAATCGTGTTTGCGATAAAGCTGACAAACGAAGGCCCATACATCGATTTATACTGCGACGTGAATTTGCCCGGATGATCCGACCAGTCGGGGCATGGAATAATGTATGAGAGCGGCGGCAGATTGCCGGTAGCGACATCGGAGGCAAACTTCGATAGGCCCGGATCGACGATAAAGTTGCCTGTGCCGCTGTCTCCGCCTTCTTCTTTGTAAAGGTTATAGAGGTGTTGGACGGACATCGGTCCGTTCCAATAATGCACGCTCGTCGCGGGCACGTACGATTTCCAGTTGATCGCCGGGTAGCCGCCGCCGGCTGCCGTATCGACCAGATCGTAGATCGTCGGATACTCCTGGCACGGGGCGATTTGGTTTGCCTTCTCTTCGACGCCGGGCCATGCCGTCGTGAGATCGACCGTCGGCACGACCGGAGCATTGCTCGGACACTGCGTGGTGCCGGGGGGCAACTCCGCGGCATCCAGGTGGCTAGCCGTATAGCCATTGGCCTGGCCGGCGATCAAATACTGATGGGCGATATAACTGGCGCCTTCGTTATCTTGGAAAACCTCGTCGGAGAGGGTGAACTGCTTTGCGAAATCCCAGTAATTCTGAACGTCGGCTCGCCCCACGTATGCATACGCGGTTTCCGGCATGCATGGCGGCGTATTGCAGTCGGCAAAGGTTTCGTTCGCCCACCCGTCGTTCTTGAAGTTGTCGACTTCCGTGTAGAAGCCGCCCCCGGCGCCTGGGAGTGCGAGATGGCTGTGAGTGGGATCCCAGTAGGTGTTCAGGCTGATTTGCGTCAGTTTGACGTGATTGCCGTTCTGGTTAAGGCCCCAGTTTTGGGTGTCGGCGCCGACGTAGCCAAGAAAGAGGTTGTTGAACGTACGATTTTCCATCACGACGACGACGACGTGTCGAAGCTTCGTTCCAAACGAGAGTGCATTTCGATGCATCCGGTGTTGGCCGGCGATACCTGGCGGGGTTACGTGCGGCTGCAACGATGCGCATCCGGCTGATGCTCCGAGCAACCCGAGCGCTGCGAACGGTCGAAGGGACGTCTGGAAGCCCATCTCGTGCCCATCCTATCGAAAACTGACCGAGCGTGACCTCGGTCGGCACTTGCGTCCGACGGACAAGAATTCGGTCAGCTACATGCCAAAAGTGTACACTTCAGCAGGCCGTCCGGCAAGCCCACAGTCGCTTGCAGAGCGTTCGTGAATTGCGCGCCGTTAGGCGCGGCGCGTCACTCGATTTGAGCGCAAACAGGCGGTGCAGACGCGGGCGGTGCGGTGAACGCCGCGGTCATCAATGCGAACCGACTGCAAATTCGGGAGCCAGCGACGCTTGGTTTTATTCATCGCGTGACTGACGTTGTTACCCGCTTTCGGTCCCTTATCGCAAATTTCGCACCGCTTGGCCATAGCCGGCCGATAGTACCACGGCGCCCGGTCGCCCGGCAACCCCAAAGCGTAAAGCCGAAATGTTGACGAGAGGCAAGGATTCCGGGGTTGGCTCCCAAAGACGGCCCAACCATGCACCGCGCGCGCATCGCCGTCGATGCGATGGGAGGCGACCACGCCCCCCAGGAAATTGTCGCGGGCGTGCTGCTCGCCGCGGCGGAGTTCGATGCCACCATTCTGCTAGTCGGCGACGAGGGACGCGTCCGCCCGCTTCTGCGCGGACCAGCGGCCAACCGGGTCACGGTGGTCCACGCGCCCGAAGCCGTCGCGATGGATTTGTCGCCCTCGACCGCTCTACGAAGCTGCGAGCGGACGTCGCTCGGCGTCGCAGTGAACCTAATCAAGCAGGGTAATGCCGACGCCGTCGTCTCGGCTGGGAATAGCGGCGCGTTTTTAGCGATCGCCATGATCAAGCTGCGGACGATCGAAGGCGTTTCGCGGCCGGCGATCGCAACGGTCTGGCCGGCGCTCAACGGGCCGACCGTTCTGCTCGATTCGGGGGCAAACGTCGACTGCCGGCCGGAATGGCTTGAACAGTTCGCGATCATGGGCTCGGCGTATGCGAAAGCCGTGCTGAACGTTCCCGAGCCGCGGGTGGGCATACTCTCCGTGGGCGAGGAGCGCAGCAAGGGGAATCAGCTGGTGCTGGAAGCCGCGCGCCTATTGGAGGTGGCGCCCGTGAAGTTCATCGGCAACGTCGAAGGCGGCGACCTCTTTCACAACGTCGCAGACGTCATCGTTACCGACGGTTTCGTCGGAAACGTTGTGCTCAAAACCGGCGAAGGCTTGTTTGCCGATCTCGCGCGCGTCATGCGCGATACGCTCCTCGGCGGCGGCGTCCTCACCAAACTTGGGACGGCGATGCTGGCTCCCGCGCTCAAGCGCCTGCGAAAACGATTCGACTATGAAACGTACGGCGGCGCACCGCTGCTCGGGCTGCGCGGAAACTGCATCGTCACGCACGGTCGCGCGAGCCGTAACGCGATCAAACATGCCATCGGAGCCGCCGTGCAAGAAGTCAACCACGACGTCGTCGGTAAGATCAGCGAGTTAACGGCACAACATCTCGCGCCGACGTAAACCGCCATGGCCGGCGTCTACGTCCATCTGCCTTTCTGTCCGTATCTCTGCCCGTATTGCGATTTTGCCAAGTGGCCGCTGCGCGCGAGCGTGGCGCGTAACTACCTCGCAGCGCTCTACGCTGAGATCGAACGCGAGCCACGTGCCCCGGCGCAGACCATCTACCTTGGCGGCGGAACGCCTAACGCCTACGATCGCACCGATCTTACCGATTTGCTCGCGCGCTTGCACGAACGGTTTCCCGGCGCGCACGAGGTTTCCGTCGAGATCAATCCCGAGCTCGTACGCGAGGGTGACCTCGACGCGTACCGCGAGGCCGGCGTCACTCGGCTCTCGATGGGCGTGCAATCGTTCGAACCGAGCGAAATTCGCGTGCTCGGCCGCAAGCACACGGTCGAGCAGGTCGGCGCGGTCGTCACGCAGGCGCGCGCCGCGCGGATCGAGTCAATTTCGCTCGACTTGATGTTCGCGGTACCCGGGCAAACGCCCGCGAGCTGGCGCCGAACGCTGCAAGCCGCGATCGCGCTCGACGTCGATCACTGCTCCGCGTACGGTTTGACGGTTGAGGAAGGCACGCCGTTTACCGCGTGGCGCGCGCGTGAGCCCGCTGCTTTTTTTGACGACGCGCGCGAAGCCGAACTCTACGAGATTGCCATCGAGACGCTCGGGGCCGCCGGCTACGAGCAGTACGAGATCAGCAATTTCGCCCGTCCCGGGCACCGCTGCGCGCACAACCTCAACTACTGGGCGAACGGCGAGTATCTCGGGCTGGGCGTCGGCGCCGCTTCCTATCGCGACGGCGTGCGCAGCCTCCACACGCGCTCGCTGGAAGCATATGTGGCAGCGGCTCGGGCGCGCAATTCGATTCCGTCGGAAGCCGAGCGGCTGGAAGGTCGCAGGCGGGTGGGCGAGGCGGTGATGCTCGCCCTGCGAACCGCGCAGGGGGTTGGAGTGAGCGAGTTCAAAGAACGGTACGGTATCGACGTGTTGGAAGATTACGCTCCCGTCGTTACTCGATTCGCACGGACGGGACTGCTGGAATGCGTCGGCGACCGCGTGCGACTAACCCGGCGGGGCACCTTTCTAGCCAACGACGTCTGCGGAGCCTTCGTAACATTCGAGTAGCACCAACGAACCTGTCCGAGACCGTCTTACGCGCCGCATTCATCGTCGTCTTCGGCGTGACGGGCTTTCTTTTAGGGCGTGAGGCCTATTTTAGTCTGCTCTCGCCGCACTTTGCAAACGAAGCGTTTCAACTCGCCTTCTTGATCCTTTCGCCCGTCATCGGTGCGATCATTGGTGCGCTGCTCGCGCCATTCGCACAAGCGCTCTTCGAAGTGCAGCTGCGGCAAACGGAAGGCGCGATGGAACGCCTGACGCCCGCCGAGATCGCGGGCGGAGCCGTTGGCCTCGTCGTCGGCTTATTGATCGCCTTCCTCATCAAAGGCATCGTTTTCGAGCTGATCTCCGATTTTGGGCGAGCCGGAACGTATATCGCGATCGTCCTCTACCTGATCGTCGCCATCTTCGCGGCGTACTTAGGGGCGCGCATCGGCGCGAAGATTCGAATCGTTCCGGTTCCACGCGGGGGCGCGGGAAGCGGCGCGGAGAGCGGCACGAAGCTCATCGATACGTCCACGATCGTGGATGGCCGGATCGTCGAGATCGTCGAGAGTGGATTTCTCGAGGGTACCCTCCTGGTGCCGCGCTTCGTCTTGCGCGAGCTACAAGCGATCTCCGATTCAGTCGATCCGCTCAAACGCACGCGCGGCCGCCGCGGCTTCGACGTGCTTAGCCGGTTGCAGGAGCTTTCGATCGTCGAAATCAGCGAACGCGACTTTGCCGACATGGCGCCTGGAAACGTGGACGCGCGGCTCGTGCGCCTCGCGCAAGAGCTCGGAGCGAAGCTCGTTACCAACGATTACAACTTGAACCGCGTTGCGCAAGTCGAGGGTGTGGATGTTCTCAACGTCAACGAGCTGGCCAACGCGGTCAAACCGGTTGTGCTCCCCGGTGAAGAGCTTCACGTCGCGGTGATTCGTGAGGGTAAAGAGTTTCATCAAGGCGTCGGCTACCTCGAAGACGGCACGATGATCGTCGTCGAGCATGGGCGCCGATTGATTGGCGAAGAGACCGACGTCATCGTGACGAGCGTGCTGCAGACCGTCGCCGGCCGGATGATCTTTGCGCGTCCAAAACGCGAGGGCGTCGCTTCGTGAGATGGGGGGCCGTCATCGTTGCGGCCGGTCGCGGCACGCGCTTGGGCGGTCCCAAACAGTTTCTCGAGTTGGCCGGCTTGCCGATGGCCGGCTGGTCCATGCAAACGTTTGCGCGCATGCCCGAGGTCGCGGAGCTCGTCGTCGCGACCGAACCGGAATCGATCGAACCGATGCGGGCGCTCTTCGCGCGAGTCGCGCCCGAGCGCGTGACGGCCGTCGTTCGCGGCGGCGCGACGCGGCAGCAGAGCGTCTACGCGGGGTTACGCGC
>JBARKF010000199.1:0-8065 GCA_049800655.1 Candidatus Cybelea sp. | reverse complement strand
GCGTTCCGGGCGACGATTTAGGGACGAGCCTTGTCAAGTGCGCGCATCCCCAAAAGCCTGAAAGGCAAAAGTGAAGACAATCTCTTCCTAAAAAAGAGCCAAAACGAAGAAAGGAGTTTGATGTTATGAATCTTGTGGCAAGCGGCAACTATCCTTTCGTTCAGTTTCAGCCGGGGGAGACGAGCGGCGTCCAGCACACGGATCAGGAGTTCACCGACAGCAACGGTAACTCGTACCTGTTCCGGATGTATAATGCGGAGTTTGACCCAAACGGTCCTAACTGGAAGACTCTCACCGCGGGCGATTCCAATGCTTATGCGACGGTTCAGAATCCCGACGGGTCGATACACTACTACACCAACCCGCCAGGTGAGACTACTTGGTCGACCTGGGTCGGAAGCGACAACAACACCATCTACAACGCCGTGGATTTCGGCGTGGCCGGTAGCGGAAGCCCCACAAGCAACAGCGCTGCGCTCACCTCCCTGTTTACGGCGATGGTTACCGCTGCCGGCTTGGGCGGCGGTATGGCGCGGATTCCGCAGTTCAACTTCCCTGTCCTGGCTTCGACGGGCGGCATCATCGTGCCCAGCGAGGATGGCATTGGCGGTTACATCATTCAAGGTTTGGGTACGGGCGGGAACGGCAATCCAGGTGCTTTTCACTTCTCGATTACCGACCCCGTTACCACGGGGCCGTCCATCTTTCTCAACAGCACCGGGAATCATACTTCCGGCGGCACCTTCTTTAAGAATCTGGCTTTCCGATGGATCACCCCAGAGTACCCTGCCGACACTTGCCTGAACCTCGACGTTTGGAACAATGGCGTAGATTCTTGCACGTTTACCGATTGCCCGACAGCCATGAACTTCCAAGGTCTAGCAGGGTCGGCCAGACGCTGCACGATTCACTACACCTACTCGACGCAGCCGAATGTAACCGCCATTATTGTGCAGGGGGAACAAACCGAGATTTCCGGGCCGAGCGAAATGGACGGCCACAGTGTTGGCGGCACGAGTACGTGTATCTTGATTGGCGGCGGCCCTACTAATTGTGAGCACAGCACGATACGAGGCATTCACGTTTACGGCTGGAGTTATGGTATCGACTACTCGGACATCAACCATACCGGCACTGGCAGCGGCACGCAAGACAACGTAATCGATGGAAACAAGATCGACTGCTTGGTAACGTGCATCAATCTTGTCCCGCAGGGCGGCAAACAGATATTCAACCAGATATTCAGCAACAATGAGATAACCAAAAACCACGACTCGACCGGCGCTGACCCGATCGTTTATATTGACTGCAACACCGCCGGCGGTGGATCGGCAGCGAACATCGGGCCGATTCTTCTCATCAACAATGTCATTTACTCGGACGTTACCGCTGCCAAGGGTACAGCGATGCCCAATCAGTACGGCGTTCAGATTGGTACCTGTGAGGCGGTCAGCATCATCGGCGGACAGATTAGCAATGTTGGAACAAAGACCTCGGCTGGGAGCGACGGAACAGCAAACATTTGCATTTCCGGAAGCCCGGTTTCGGTGATCATCTCTGACGTAAACCTGGCTGCTTCCTACGCGGGTGCTAACTCTGGGCAAGATACGGGCGACTCGGGTTCGGCGGCATCGGAGTTCGCTCTGCTCATTACCGGGGATCCTTCGTACGTTCAAGTCGACAACTGCTACATGGGCGGCCCGTGGGCGGGGAGTCCGGTATCCGTGACCGGCACGCCGGGGCGTCTCATTATCACAAACTGCGCGGGCTACAATGACCAGAACACACCTATCAATACGCTCCCGAACATCTCTATCGGAACGGCTTACTCGGCAGCGGCCGCAGGGGCTCACGCTGGAACGAGCTACTACGGTCCGTCGTTTGTTATTTTCAAGGCAGCAAACGCGAGCAACGGAACATTCCAATACAACGGCGGTGCGCAGCAAACGCTGCTCGCGAACCAGGTGGTTTGTCTGACGCTAGCGTCGCCGTACGACACAATTCAATTCAACGCGCATGCTCCTGCGGCGTTTACCTGGATAGGTACATGATGCGCTGCCCACACGCTTCTCGACGCCGACACCCTCAACGCGGACTGCCGTGAGGATAGCGCTGGGAAGCCTGTCATCTCCCTAAATAGACAACCATCAAAACGGACTTCTCCGAAGGCGCTCCTTAAACGAGCGCCTTCACCAAGCCTCGCCTTACCGCTCGCGTTTATTACGCTCACGCACTCGACATCGCAAAAAAGTCCGAGCGACAAGGCATTTCGTCGCATTGCGAGCGGGATTATTCCGGAAACCCTCCTCGTTGAACTCGCATCGCAATCGATCGCGGCGCCCAAGCCGGTGGAGTGACGCGCCTCGATTCAGCGCCGAGAACTATGCATTGTCCAGAACAGTAAAACGCCTTGTTCTCTGTGACGCCTTAGCAGTGTAATGGGTACACACGCGCTTGCAAAGGTCGCCGCGACTGCGCGCCGAGCCGGCTAGATGCGTAAGGCGCAAAAACCCTGATCTTTACAGGACCACCCGAGTTTCGGTTCTCGGGCTCCTTGCCTCGCTCGCAAACGAAGGCATTGCCTTAGCGCTAAGGCATTCGATGGTCGCATTCCTTACCTGTTCCCGCAGGGCCATGTGGGCAAATCGAATTTTGCTCACCATTTGCCCACAGAACTAGTCCGGCCAGGCATCGCTAAGCCCCGATAACTCGACCCGCGCACCTCCCGGCACTTGGCGACTCTTCCGAGCTGAACGGTGTGCATTTCAAGACCGCCGCATTCAACAGCTTTAACGTTAAGATCTGCGCGAACGGTATCAGTCTTCAAGATGCTTGGGCCGGACGCCTCGGCGGCAAGGCGATCACGTGTTGCCGCGGCGGAAAAGCGCGCAAATCCGGCGCAGAATCGGCCGCGCCAGCCGCGTAAGCTTCCTCGGTGCTCGGCTGCGTCAAGGGTTCACTTCGCCGCTTTGCGCCCTTGACGCAACCTGCGCTCCGAGGGAATCGCAGTGATCTGGGCGCGGCGGGCGGTCGTCGCGACAGGCGTCCGAGAAATCCTTTCTCGCAGCCAGATTCACGCGGTTTTCGATCGCCATCGACATCGCGGCGGCGCGGTTGCCATTCGGTTGCCATACGGTTTAGAATTGCTCATCTCGCGGCGGGAGCGGGTGGCACAGATTGGCACACGCCGTTTGCTAAAAAGCGTTACAGGATAACACCGCTCGGGTCGCTTCGACATATTGCGACACGGCAAGGGAGGGTCCCGAGCGGCTTTAGGAGTCCCCTGCTCTATCCAGTTTGAGCTACGGGCGCGCACGTGATTCGTCTTTATTTTATGCCGGGTTTATCCAGTATCGACCTCCCGAGGACAGTCGACCGGGCCGCCGCGGTGCAATTCCGGTGCAGGTCGGTATTCGTCCCCCACTTCACGGCCGCGGGTGCTTACCAGGCGCGCGGCGGCCCTGCGCCGCGGCGATCGCGGCGTCAATCCCGGCGACTGCCCGCTCCTGTGCTCCAGTCACGCAACGGCCGTACACTCTCAGAACCATCTCGGGGCTCATTCCAAATAGCGCGGAGACGTCTTCACGCCGTTTCCCTCGACAAGCGCCTGAATTACACAGAAATGGCGACATGAGTGAAGTGAAATACCCTTTCGCTTGACGCCCGCTCTGCGGGCAAAAGCGGAAAACGCCTTAGAGATGGCGTCGAGGTCAAGCGGGCTGCCTAGAGCATCAGTAAACACTAGTCCGCGTTATCTGCAGTGCGGCTCGTTCGAATCGCCTTTTGCGTAACCTGCAAGCACAAGTAACACCGTCACTTTCAAAGATGGTTCCGTGTAAATAAAACTATAGTCATCGCGGCGCCGATTCGACGGACGTATGCCGCAGCGTCCACTTCATTTTGAGCGGGGCACAGCGCCAGGTAACGCTTGAAGCATTCGATCTGCGTTTCCGATTCTCGCAGTACGATCGGTAGAGCGAACGCGCATCAGGAACAGCACTCTGAATCGTCCATCACTGGCTTCTTTTGGGGACCCGTACGAGCCAATACTCGACGCCACCGATCGAGAACCGCTGCCGGCGCCTCGTAAGCTGTGCGCTAAACAGCATCCCAGCATCGTCGTAATGCAGGGCCAACCAGGCGAGAAGACGCGCGCGATCCTCCGGGCTCAGCCGCTTGATCGCGGCGCGCAGGTGCCGCATCCGCCGCATTGGGACGCGCTGCTAACGCTCGTGCGATCATAACGTTCGCTTTGCTGGGATAAGCGCCCGCACTCCGCGAACCTCCTTAGCCGCTCACCCGTTTAGGCTTCCGGGAGGTGCCCGCACATGAGGACCATAGCTCGCTTTGCAATTGGTACCAGTGCCGCTGCGGCTATGCTCGCAGGATGCGGCGGACACGCCGGCGGTAGTGCGATGCCCCTGGTCTACCCCAGCAGCGACGCTTCAGTACGCCATCACACGTTTCAGTTCACAGGCACCATGCAGTCGTTCAATGTACCGGCAGGTGTAACGTTCATTACCGTCGTGGCGCGGGGCGCAGGCGGCGCTCCCGCCCCCTACCCGCGCTACCCCAAGACCACCGGCCGCGGCGGTCGCGTATATGCGGTAATTCCGGTTACTCCGGGTCAGTGGTTGCACGTATTCGTCGGTGGCGAAGGATCGGCCGAGGGGGCCGGCGTCGGCTCAGGTGGGACCGGATTCAACGGCGGCGCTGCCGGCGGGCTATACCCTTACTGCGGCCGCAGCGGCTATAAATGCTACGGATTTGGCGGCGGCGGTGCGTCGGATGTGCGTGAAAATGGATTACGAACGAGCCGCATTATCGTAGCCGGCGGCGGAGGCGGAGCCGGCACCGACGGCGTTAATGGCGGTGGCGGGGGGCGGAAAATCGGTGGCGACGGCGGCAGCGGCGACAGTTACTATGGCGGCGGTGGTGGAGGAGGCGGCGGCACCCAAAGTCAGGGTGGCTCTGGTGGCCGCGGCCAGTACGGTTCGTACGGGACCGGTGGTTCCGGAAACCCAGGCACTCTAGGCGAGGGCGGCAGCGGTGGACAGGCTGGCGGCTATCCTCCTTCTGGCTGCGGCAGCACCTGTTACGCGGGCGCGGGGGGAGGCGGTGGTGGCGGCTACTACGGCGGAGGCGGCGGTGGCGGCGCCTGCGCTCCCACGCTTTCGGACCCCGAATGCGGATTAGGCGGTGGCGGTGGCGGCGGGTCATCGTACGCAGAGTCGAGCGCCAAAAACGTGCACATGTGGCGAAACTGGAAAAACGCTACTGGCAATGGGCTTGTTGTCTTCAGCTGGTAGTTCTAGAGAATCACGCAATAACCGACGCGCGAAAGTGAACCGGTTGCTGCGTTCTCGTCTCTTTTGAACCGCTGTTTTAAAAAAAATCCAGGCGCGCACCGGCGGCTTCCTCTGACTTGGAGTCGCAGCGATTCGTGTACATTAGCGCGACCTCTCGGCTTGTCTCAAGGACCTGATCGAGCATCGGGTCTTACCATACTCGAGTGGAAAACTCAGGGCGTTGTTTGAATTTTGCCGTCCTCGCGAGGTACAACGATGAGCCGAAAGTTTGCGTAGTCTGCGGACGATCCGCGGAGAAACATCTATTGCCTGGCATACGCCTACTGACGGCGGCGAACGTTTATGCTGAACAACGGGCTCGCCTATGGCAGATCCGCGCGAGCGGTTAGAGACAGCCGGGACCAAGCCGAGCGCTAGGGGCTGACGGCGATTCCGTTTGATTCCCCAGTGATAGTCTCGTATTCGGTCGGTACCGTACTCGTCGTGAGCGGGTAGGGCATCGAGTACACGAATCCCCCTTCCGAAGAAACCCACAGGGTCGTCTCACTATTCTGCATCGCCAGCTCCGCGAGATGGCCTATCCCGGAGACCGTTACCGTCACCGACGGCGTCGTCGCTCCGGGCGGAAACACATCGATCCGATCGGCGACCGACTCGACGACGATGATGTTCCCGGCACTATCAAGGAGTAATCCTTGAGGCTCATCGATCTTCATACGCAGATGCCGCTTATGCTTAAGGCCCGGTCCGAACTCCGCGATGGAGCTTTTCCGAAACTTGCCGACGCCCCGGTATGCCACGTAGAGGTTGCCTTGCCCGTCCTCGGCCATTCCGTCCGTTTCTAAGCCCAATTGCTCATGCGCGATCTCCTGGTTGCTGCCGGCGTTGAACTCTAAGACATGTCCCACATGGTTGTGGCCATAACCCGATACGAAGACGTGCCCCGTCGAATCGGCTAATGCGTATAATGCTACGCCCACATGCGCGTACGTCATCGACGGGCTTGTGGAGCCATATGGGTAGACGGTGACGGTACCTTCCACGTTAGCGACGTAGAGTGCATTGTTGGCGTCGAGGCTCAATCCCCACGGAGTCTCGAGGCCGTTGGAGATCGAGCCGATCTGTTGCTGATTCGGCCCCGTGAGCGGAAAGATGTCGATGGCGCCTGGGTTGTCGCTGGCGGCATACAGCAGGGGCTGACTGCTTTGAGGGTAGCGCGGAAGCGGCCTCGACGCACGGTGTGACACCGCGTGGCCAGGCAAGGGCGTTGAAGTCGCGTCTCCTTGCAGTTGCACGGACGCCGTTTGCCCGATTTGCTGCGATCCTCCGCATCCGGCAAATAGCGCAGCCGCGCCGATGATAGACGCTAAGCGAACCAAGTAGCCCATAAGCGATGCCTCCGGAAGCTGAACGGACGAGCGGCTAAGAACCTTCGCCGCAGGCTTGTTCAGTCCCAGCCCGGCCGTTGGGAGAATAGTCGGCGAAACCCGCGCGAATTCAGCGTCTGCTCGTTGATTCCAGGAAGGCTCCAGCCGACGCTCTTAGCTTCGATGCGTCAGCCGCGTCTCGGTTATTTGCGAATGCGCGAGTTTGATGGCGCGACCGAGATGGCTACGCCATAGGCGGCTACCCCCGAAATCACCGCTACTGGATCGCCACCCGACGGATAATCGTAATAGGCGACGCCGTTGCCCTCGTCATGGTGACCGCCCACGGCCTCGTCGCAGATAACCGCAAGTTCAGAGCGTTGAATCGAAAATGCACCCGAGGGTCGGCAGCTGGTATAGCTCAACTTAACCTTCCCAGCGACCGTCCCTTGTCCACCGTTTAACGTGTAGCGCGTCATCAGCCACGGCTTACGCTCAGGCAAGCCGCTCATCACAAAATATTGTCCATCCCACCCGTAGAAAGCCCTCTTCACGATGTCGAACTGCATTATCGCTGAACTTCCTTTTGGAAGCCAGGCTTCTCCGCTTCTGTATCGCTCCGACCTAATGTAAAGGTCCCCGTTGCCGGAATAGGAGATGGTAAAGGGATTGTTAGCTGTGACGCCCCGAGTAGGCGGGTAGAGCGTCGGAGAGCCCTCAGCACCGGTCCACACCGCTATCGGGTAAGGGCTACCACCTCTGTGGCTATTGGCTGCGGCAAGATTGCCCGTGCTTGGGTCTACCGAGCACGCAACGGGGACGAAGTAGCCCTGGTCTTCCAATGTCGCGATCGGTGCCGTGCCGCCGTGCGCGTATTCAACTAGGGTTCCGCCGGCGTAACTGTTCGCGAAGGCGTTTGTTATCCAAACATTTCCGTCCGCATCAGAACAGGCCCCCGATGCATCGTTAAAACCAATCAATTCGCCGACTTGCTTACCGTGGGGATAACTGTAGACGTACACGTCGTTCCCGGAGGCAATGTAAACCAAATCGCTGCGCGACGATCCTGGCTTCATCCACGACCGCGGTGCCTCGCGAGCCTGAGTCAGCTTCAAAGCGCCTTGCGGTGTCACAGCCGTCCCCGTGGTCTGCGCTCCTCCGCACCCGGCCAACATTGCAACGGTCAGGCCAATGCCAGTGGCACGGCTACCAAATCCAATCGTCTTCATACTTTGCTCCCAACGTCGAGGCCTGTCGGAGCGTTCTACAGTTGGCCCGCGTTCCCCAGATGGGGCCTTCGGCCGAAAGCCAGGGCGAGCGGGTCGAGGCCTATCTAAAGAAGGTTCGGCGTGGCGTTGAGCTTGAGACGTGGCACGAGTCGCGCGAGGG
>JBARKF010000198.1:0-2748 GCA_049800655.1 Candidatus Cybelea sp. | reverse complement strand
GGCGCTTATTGACTGGAGCTACGACTTACTGACCGCGCGCGAGCAACCCTTGGTTTCAGCCCTGGATGAGACCACTACCCTTCATAGTTTAATGAGCGAAGGGCGGAGAAAGGTCTTTCTCCGTGACGACATCCACGAACTCACCATCCCCCGTACGGCCGACGCGCCGCCACTTCAGCGTCGAGCAGAAGCTGCGGATCCTGGCGGCATACGAGGCGGCCAAGACGCCTGAAGCTCGCGGTGCGGTCTTGCGCCGTGAAGGCATCTACAGCTCCCACATCGCCCTGTGGCGACAGAAACGCGACGGTGGCGGCAAGACTGCTCTCGATCGCAAGCGCGGTCCCAAGCCCAACCCGCAAGCGCGGGAACTGGAGCGACTGCGTCGCCAGAACGAGCGGCTCCTGAAACGCACCGCGCAACTCGAAAAGATCGTTGAGGTCCAGGGAAAAATGCAGGCGCTCTTGCAGGAGCTCGGGAGCAAGGAAACCGCGCCGTCGTCCGAGCCATCACGCAAGAAACGATGAACGAACTCATCGCGGCCGGCATCTCCCAACGCGAAGGCTGCCGCAGCACCGGCACGTCGCGGGCGACGTGGTGTCGATGGCGCGACAAGGCGGCGTCGCCGCCGGCGACATTCCAACTCGTTCGCAGGGGCTTTCAGCCGAACGCATTAAGCGCTGCGGAACGATCCGCAGTGTTAGCAGTATGCAACGCTGAGCGCTTTTGCAACAGCGCGCCGCGAGCGATCGTCGCGACCCTCCTGGACGAAGGCCGTTATCTGGCATCGGCGTCGACGTTCTATCGCGTTCTTCGCGACGAAGGCCAACTGCATGAGCGCCGCGCGATTGCGGCGCATCCGGCGCGCGTTAAGCCCGAGCTGCTTACCACGGCGCCCAACGCGCTATGGTCGTGGGATATTACCAAGCTCCCTGGCCCCGCGAAGTGGACGTGGTTCAGCCTGTATCTCGTGCTCGACGTCTTCAGCCGGTTCATCGTTGCCTGGGCGGTAGCCACTCGAGAATCGGCGGCGATCGCCAAGGCCTTGTTCATCGACGCGGCGCGCGACCAAGGCATCCAACCGGGGCAGTTGCATATTCACGCCGACGGCGGCTCGGCGATGAAGGCGAAATCGCTCGCGCTGCTCTTTGCCGATCTCGCGATCTCCAAGAGCCATTCGCGACCGCATGTCTCCAACGACAACCCGTTCTCCGAAGCGCACTTCAAAACGCTCAAATACCGACCGGAGTTTCCCGAGTTCTTCCCGTCGATCGAGGCAGCGCGTGCCTTCATGCCCGAACTTGTGTACTGGTACAACTACCACCATCACCACAGCGGCCTTGCGTTTCTCACACCCGCCGACGTGCATTTCGGTCGTGCACAGGAGGTTCTCGCGCGTCGAAACGCGGTGCTGCAACACGCATGGAAGCAACAGCCTCGGCGCTTCCGGCCGAATGGCCCCGCGCAACGCGCATTACCCAGCGTCGTCTACATCAATAAGCCGGCTGATGCAACGCGCGACGATGCGCAGCCAACGAGCGTCATCGGCATGATTGCCAAAGATTCAAACGCATCGCTTGACATCGCACATGCGTTCGCATAGAATCATCGCATCGCACACTAATCACGCGCGACGCGTGGTCTCAAACGTGCTGAAACCTTCCGCAACGGTTCTTTGAGTCACTCTCCGTTTTCGTCGGCGGTTGCACGCTCGAGGCTGCGACGACGGTCTGTGCCACTGATGGGGAAGACGACCTAGACATAATAGACCTCGTTGCATCACTTGTATCGAAGTCGCTCCTTCTCGCGGAGTTGATCGGCAAAGAGCAGCGCTATCGCCTTTTGGAGTCGTCACGACAGTATGCGATTGCCAAGCTATTAGCGCGCGGTGAGCAAGGAGAACTAGCTCGACGTCATGCGCTGTTCTATGTGGAATTGGCGGAGCAGCGGCAACGTGAGTGGGATACGATGCCCGATCATGCGTGGCTTCCGCAGGTCACCCTAGAATTGGAGAACTGGCGGGCGGCGCTGGGATGGTCTCTCGTAAAACGGGGCGATATTATCTTTGGGCAACGTTTGGCTGCCGTGCGCGCCGTCATGTGGCACGGCTTTACTCTAGCCGAGGGCCGGCGTTGGGTCCGGCAGGCAATGAGGCTGGTTGATGAAGGCACGCCGCTCCGCATCCTCGCGCAGCTCGAACACAGCGAGGCTGAAGGTGCTCGTCGATTAGGCGATTTCAAAGGAGCACTGGACGTGGCTGAGCGCGCCTTATTGCGGTATCGGTCGCTTGGGGATGTGGCTGAAATCGCCGCGACTCAAAGTCTCGTCGGTGGAATGCTTTCGGTTCTCGGAAGGCCCGCGGACGCCGAACCGCTGCTGCGTGAAGCTTTGGCGATTGCGGATACCATGGGTGATAGCCGGTTAAGGGCTGTATGCCTGCACCGATTGGGGCTTGCCGGAGCGTGGCTCGGTGATCTTACCGGTTCACGCGTTTACCTTAGCGAGGCGCTTAGGCTTGCGAAGACTCTTGGCGCCACGATCCTGGGGGCCTCGGTAGGGACCGCCCTAGCTCAAAACGCGTATCTTGGTGGCGACCCGGAAACGGCTCTAAGCCTTATCGGCGATGTTATTGCGGACTACCGATCATCAAACTCTCCAGGAACAGCACCGAATATCGTCAACTTCCTCACCGACGAGGCAACATATCTAATCGCGTTGGGTCGTTACGATGAGGCGCGGGTACAGTTAGTG
>JBARKF010000197.1:0-3342 GCA_049800655.1 Candidatus Cybelea sp. | reverse complement strand
GTGCAGCGCCAGCGCCACCTCGCGCAGCGGCGCGATCGCCCGGCGAGTTATTGCGCGCCCGAGCAGCCACGCGGCAAGCACGGCGAGTGCGCCGATCGGTATGACGAACGCGAGATAGCGCGCGAGCAGGCGTGTAAAGCCGGCGAGATCGGGTGCAATGACGATCGTTCCGCCGGCGACGCGCACGACCGACGGACGGAGCCCGAAGATCGCAGCCGCGGCGCGCGAGAAACGGCCCGGCGTCGTAGTGCCGCGACTGCCAACGGCGAGCAGCCGGTGCGAATCGTCGTAAATGCGTACGCCCAGGCGCGAACCACCGATTTCTGCGGCCAGCTGGGGCGCGTATACGCTCAGGGGCTCGTGCTGACGCTCGAACGTCTGCGCTCGTTGCGTCGCGCGTTGTGCGTTCGCCGCAATCGCCTCATTCAACGAGCCGACATAGAGAATGAAGGCGAGGATGGTGGTCGTCGCAACGACCAAAACGATGAGCGCGACGGCCAGCACGACGTAGCTCGTCGTCAGGCGCTTGGCGAAGCTGGCAAAAGGTTCAGGCACGCAGCGTATATCCCGCGCCGCGGACCGTTTGAATGAGCGGGCGGTCGAAGCCCTCGTCGACTTTGCCGCGCAGGTACGAGATGTACCGTTCGACCGCGCCCGTACCCACGTCGGCATCGCCCCAGACGGCGTCAAGCAGCTCTTCGCGCGTGAAGACGCGGCGCGGGCGGCGCAGCAGCGTCACCAGAAGATCGTACTCAAGCGGCGAGAGATCGAGTTTTCGTCCGTCGCGTTCGACAAGGTGCTGCTCGAGATCGACGCTCAGCCCTTCGTATTGCAGCATCGCGCGTGTCTCGAGATGCGGACGGCGCAGCTTGGCTTCGACGTGCGCGACCAGCTCGGAGATTTCGAAGGGCTTGCTGAGATAATCGTCGGCACCGTGCGCGAGACCCTCGACCTTATCCTCGACTTCCCCGCGCGCGCTGAGCATGACGATCGGTGCGTCGGTGATGCGCCGAAGCTCCGGCAAGAGCTCGAAGCCGCTGGCCTTTGGCATCATCACGTCAAGGACGATCAGGTCGGGCAGCCAGTCGCGCACGAGTTCGAGTCCGGCCGCGCCGTCTGCGGCGCAGCGCACCGTGAAACCGCGGTGCCCGAGCGCAAGCGTGAGCAGCTGGCGAATGTTGGGCTCATCGTCGATCACCGCGATGCGCGCGTTCACTCGAATCGTAGCGCCTCAATCGGGCTGAGGGCGGCGGCCTGCCGGGCCGGATAGTAGCCGAAGAAGATGCCGACCAATGCGGAGAACGCGACCGACGCCAGAACCCATTGCAGCGGAACCGCGGTCGGCCAGTGGGTTAGCAGCGCGAGCGCGAGCGCGCCGATTCCTCCGGCGGCGACGCCGATCAGGCCGCCGATCGTGGCAAGGACGATCGACTCGGCGAGAAACTGCCGCATAATCGAGGCCGCGCGCGCTCCGACCGCCATGCGCAGGCCGATCTCACGCGTGCGCTCGGTCACCGAGACGAGCATGATGTTCATGATGCCGATGCCGCCAACGACGAGCGAGACCGCGGCAACGCCGGCGAGCAACAGCTCCAAGATGGCGCCCGTCTGCGAAGCCGTCTGCGCGATCGCCTGCAGGTTGCGAACTTGAAAGTCGTCCGTCTGCGGCGGTACGATGCGATGCCGTTCTTCGAGCAGCGAGGTCACGCTCTGCGTGACGCCGTCGATCTGGGGCGCCGTGGCCGCCGAGACCATCAAGGTGTTGACGGTGGTGAGCCCCGTGAGACGCTCCATCGCCGACGTATAGGGGATGAGAACGACGTCGTCCTGGTCTTGACCGAGGCCGCTCTGTCCAAGTGGATCGAGCGTGCCGATGACGGTAAACGGAGCGCCTTTGATAATGACGGTTTGACCGATCGGCGACGCGCCACCGGGGAAGAGCTGGCCGACGACGGTCTGGCCGAGCAGGGCGACCTTTGCGTCCGATGTCACATCGTTCTGGTTGAAGAAGCGTCCGGCGGAGAGGCCCCACGAACGAATGAACGTGTACGTCGGCGCGACGCCGGTGATCGTCGTCTGCCAATTGTTTTCGCCGGCAACCACTTGCGTACGCAGCGAAACCGTCGGCGAAACGGCGGCAACGCCCGGCAGCTTTGCGATTGCGAGGCCGTCGGCCGGCGTGAGCGTCGATGCGGCGCCGAACCCGGTGCGCGCGCCGCTCTGCGTAACGCTCCCCGGCTGAACCACGATCAGATTCGACCCGAGGCTATTGATGCTCGCCTGCACCGAAGTGCGCGCGCCGACGCCGATCGCAACCGTGATGATTACGGCGGCGACGCCGATCACGATGCCGAGCATCGTCAGCAGCGAGCGCGTCTTGTTACGAATCAGCGCCGCGAGCGCGACGCGGAGCGTTGCCTTGATGGTCATGCTGCCCGCCTTTGGTTGATCGCATCGCCCGTGATGCGACCGTCGCGAAATGTGACGATTCGCCGCGCGTACGCGGCGACGTCGGGCTCGTGCGTGACGAGCATCACCGTGATGCTCGCTGCTTCATTGAGACGCGTCAATAAATGCATAATGTCTCGCGAACTCTTCGTGTCAAGTGCCCCGGTCGGCTCATCGGCGAGGATCAACCCGGGATCGTTCACCAGCGAGCGCGCGATGGCGACCCGCTGCTGCTGACCGCCCGACATTTGATTGGGATGATGAGCCGCAAGGTCCGCGATGCCGACCATCTCGAGCTTAGCCACGGCGATGGCCTTGCGCTCCCTCTCGGGGACTCCCGCGTAGACCATCGGCAGCTCGACGTTCTCTAGCGCGCTCGTGCGCGGCAGCAGATTGTACGCTTGGAAGACGAAGCCGAGGCGCCGCCCTCGAATGTCGGCGCGTTCGTCGGCACTCAAATGCGAGACTTCGGCGCCTTCGAAGCGATAGGTACCCGCCGTTGGTTGGTCGAGCAGACCGACGACGTGCATGAACGTTGATTTGCCGGAACCCGAGGGGCCCATCACGGCGACGAACTCACCGCGTTCGAGCGTCAGATTGACGCCGCGTAACGCGTAGATGCGGTCGTCACCCATGGCGTACTCTCGTTGCAGATCTACGACTTCAACGACGGGTGTCATGAGTGGATCCCCCGCATACCCGCGCCCACTGGAGCGCTCATCGGCGGGCGCGCGGCGCCGTTCGCTTTGCCGTTGTGCTGCGCATTTTTGAAGCCGATTACGACCTGATCGCCGGCATTGAGGGCGCCGGCCTGCAGCGGCTGCACCGCGGCTTGCGTTCCATTGGTGAGTCGAACGCTAACCTGGATCGGAACCGGCTTTCCGTCGCGATCGA
>JBARKF010000196.1:0-10708 GCA_049800655.1 Candidatus Cybelea sp. | reverse complement strand
AGTCGGGGCCAGATCCGAAAAGCAGAGGAGCGATCTCGAAAATGGCCGATCAATCGCGAATAGCCAGTCCAGTGCTTAATTGATCAGACTTGCCTTAGAGGCGCGCTGAGCCTTGTGTTCCGGAAGGCGCGATCTCTCCTTTATAAAAGGCTCGCCCGTATGTAAAGTGGATAATAAGACTGTCCTAAATCTCCGGGCTTGTCATAATGGAGCGATCGTGCACTCCACGAATGTATCGCTTGACGTGAACGCAGTTACGCGCGAGGTTAAGAGGAATGTCTCGAAGCGACCAGTGGCTGTCACCGGCGGATTCCAGCAAGCTGCGAGCGCATGCCGCAAAGCTGAAGATATTAGCGGCCTCAAAAAGCCTGGGGCCATACCAGTGATCCATCCAACGGAACGGACTGATGATGAAACCGCTCCTTGGTGGGCACGACCTAGAAGTTCAAGCCAATACCGCTGGATCATGGAGGCGACGTCACGACGCGCCTTCGATTTGACCTGAACCTAGCGAACAAGCTCGCGACCCGGACGTTTCCGCCCCATTTATATATTATCTCTCGGCGAATCCTATCGTATCCATCAGGGACGAGGTCTGCAAAGTAGCGCGCCGTATGCCACCTACAGCGAACCACTAGATCTGCGATCCGGGGCCGAACCCGACGTGCTGGGAGTCGATTTCGTCTTGCTTCCTAAGAGCCACGCGTTCGCCAGGACAACGCTCTCAAGGTCCGCTGTCGCTCGTGAGCTTGGGGCGCCGATGCTATGCTTAGTGGGCTTTCGCATCAGGGTCGTATGCGATCAGCCTCCACTTTCAGGGCGCCGCTTTCATCGATACGGTACTCGACCGCGGGCGCTAACTCGCCGAGTTCAGACATGCAATCACTCTGCGGCCGTCAAGGCTGGCCCCAGCTACAAACACGGACCTGGCAAGCCCGATCGGACCGATGCTCGGCAACGATCAGGGGGCGCCGTTCGGCGTCACTCCCGAATCCTATCGCGTAGCTGAGTCGTACCGAGCGCATTACGCAGGCGTTATCGCTTCACGCGTTACTTTACATTGTAGCGTTACTCACCTTGGCCCGGTTCGAGGGCTTTTCACGACGCAAACCGGTGGTTGTGGCCACAGCGCCTGCGGCGCCCCGGCCGCAACCAGGGGCGGGGTCACAGACCTGACGCCCTGTCAGCCCGCAAGGCTACGCCCGCGGGCCGATAATACGTTAGTCCTAGGCGCGGGCTAGCCACGGAGTACCACCTCCAGGCCCAGCGCCCGCGATTTATTCCGGCGTCGCGAAAGCTGTGCCTTGAGGCTCAACATGTCTTTCCATTGGCCAGTCGCGTGCCTAAGTCGAATCGCGGTCCTACCCTTACCGTGGGGAAGGGGGGAAACGGGTGCATGGGTCGAAAGCACCGTGCGTGCTGATAGGCGAGATTGCCCGACGCGTTGGCAGAAGCGTTGACACGATCAAGCGCTGGGAGGAACTGGGATTGCTCACGCCTGATCGGGATGCACTCGGCCGACGGCTCTTTCGTGAGGAGCACGTGTCGCTTTGCATGGATCTGGCGCAGCTCGGACTCGCAGCGCAGAGAAACTGCGTTAAGCTCTCGCTCCTCGTCGACTCGGCGCCACGTCAGATGGCGCTCATTGGGAACGAGGAGGACCAAGCGTGATCGGTCGCTGCCTGCTCCACCGGGCCTGTCGCCGCATGCCGACGAAGTTTTCAGACCCCGGGGGCGTATCTTGGACGCCGTATGGCCGACATGTTTACGCCTCAGGAGCGCTCGGCGATTATGCGGCGCATCCGGTCCAGGGACACGAAGCCCGAGATAGCGCTGCGTCACATCTTGCACGGGAGCGGTTTTCGATATCGTTTGCGGCGCTCCGACCTTCCTGGGCAACCCGACTTGGTTCTGCCGCGCTTTCACGCCGCGGTGTTCTTACATGGCTGCTTCTGGCATGGACACAACTGCAAAGAAGGTCGACGGCCGAAGAGCAACCTTTCGTACTGGAATCCAAAGCTCGATCGCAATCAGAAGCGAGATGTGCTCGTCGCGGAAACGCTCACTGCTCTTGGCTGGAGTTACATCGTTGCTTGGGAATGCGAGTTGAAGGATCCATGCGCCCTCGCATCACGCCTGCGGGAGGCTATTGTTGATGAGCCCGCTGAACGCGGGCGCAGCTCGCAAACTAAAGTTGGCATCGCTCTTCACTGGCATAGGCGGATTTGACTTAGGTTTTCATAGAACCGGCGCCTTTGAGATCACGCTACAATGCGAGATTGACCGATTTTGTACACGGGTACTTGAGAACGCCTGGCCGACCGTCGGTCGGTTTGCTGACATAAAGAAGGTGAAAAGTGCAGACATCCCTGTTTCCGATCTCTGGGTCGCCGGATTCCCCTGTCAAGACGTCTCGGTGGCGAGAATGGGCCCGCGCGCTGGACTTGGAGGAGCGCGCTCAGGCCTCTTTCATGAATTTGCTAGGCTTCTTGGCGAGTGCCGTCCCGGAGTTTTTATCCTCGAGAACGTTCCTGGCTTGCTCTCTTCCCACAAAGGACGAGACTTCCAAGTCGTTGTTCGAACGTTGGCCGATCTCGGGTATAGCGTGGGATGGCGTATGCTTAACAGCAAAAACTTCGGAGTCGCCCAATCTCGTCAAAGAGTCTACATTGTTGGATGTTATCGAGAAGCGAAAGGTCCATTCGAGATACTTTTTGAGCCCGAATGCAGCGAAGGGAATGTTACGTCGGGCAAACAGGATGGGGCGACCGCTCTTTCCCCCTTTAAGGAAGTCCTTGGAAATACTGTCAAAGGGCCGGTCTTCCAAAGGATAGCATACTGCCTCTACGCGTGTTCTGCTCGGCATACGGGGACGGACTGGAGCCGCACCTATGTTACGTATCCGGACGGACGTGTAAGGCGTCTGACGCCCCGAGAGTGCGAAATAGTGCAGGGCTTTCCTGAGGGGTGGACGTTGGTCGAAGGCGGTTCGATCGACCAGGATCGCCTCGACTCACTCCGTTACCAGGCGTTGGGCAACGCGGTTACGGTCAATGTCGCCGAATGGCTGGCTCGTCGCGTCTTGC
This sequence comes from Candidatus Cybelea sp., assembly GCA_049800655.1. Lineage (GTDB taxonomy): Bacteria > Vulcanimicrobiota > Vulcanimicrobiia > Vulcanimicrobiales > Vulcanimicrobiaceae > Cybelea. The sequence goes on along the minus strand of JBARKF010000196.1, from coordinate 7,622 downwards.
GTTACTTTATCTTGCAGCGGCCGGCTAGTCAGACGGCTCTTGAGCCGACTCTTCGGAAGCGTTCAGCATTTCAAGAAATTGCGGTCTAGGGCGGTCCGTAGCACTGGGCGGGAGCCTCGAACTTGGAATCCTTCCAACGTGCATGCGAAGTGACGCCATGTCGAAGAGTGGATCCTCCCCAAGGATGCGTTCCTCGACTCCCGCTGGTATCTCCGTAAAGTATTCCCCTTCGCGGTGCGAAAGTCGAAGCAGGCCCTCGTCGAACGCCCAGTGATGTAGCTTGCAAAGACATAACCCATTATGCACCTCGTCAAGTTCGTAGTCGCTCCACGGCAGAATGTGGGCAGCGTCGACTCCCGGCGCTGTGATGCGCGTCTTCGAGAACCTCAGGCCACAAACCACGCACGTTGACCGGTAAGCCTCACGAACCATCTGCCGAAAAACGGCGCTCTTCGGCCCGCGGGCATTTGCCCAGCGCTTCCATTCGTTTATCGTTCTGCGGCGTAGGTCAACGTCTTCTGGGTCAACCTCATCGACCGTTACAACCGGTTCCTGAATTTGGTTCTCGATCTCAAGCGACTCCAAGATCGCTGGCAAGACGTCAACCTGTTGGCTATAAATTATCCCCAGGTCGCTGGACGACTCGGACACGCGCTCTTGCAACCGAGTCACGCATGACTCTAAACTGCGCCCGACTGGAGCCGCGCTGGTCGTGATCGCTTCGTGTTCGGATATGACACCTGCAATCACTGACGGAAATTCATTGCGTCGAGCCCAAATGGTGCGCACATGATTTACGCGCGCCGCGATCGGCATCTCCTCGGCCTCGCTTATCGCGTTCCGCAGGACTAGTGACCGTGCATAAAGGGTCGCCGCATCGGAGTTGACCAATCGCACGCTGCCTATTTCAACGTGCTCCACAGCGTAACGGCGAGTCTGTACGACGGGCGCACCGACGCCCAGGGCTGCGTCAGCGCGTACCGGTGCGGGGAGCATCAGTACAGCTGCGATCTGGCGCTGGACTTGAATTCCGCCGGCTATTATACGTAGCCGTGGCTTACCGCCTTGCAATCGGGCGGCGAGGCCCGTGTCAATGGTGAGCCCGTTAAGGTCGAGAAAAAGCCGACGGCCTAGTAGGTCTGTGGCTGCGATCCCCTCGGTGAAGACGCCGCTGACCTCGTACTCCCCGCGCCCGCCGCTTGTCCGCCTGCTTATCCTCACGCGAGGTGCTTGGCGCCGAAGGAGCCATTCCCCGCCGTAGCCGCGGGGCAGTCAGGGGCCCGAAAACGGGCGGAGACGCCGGCGACGGCCGCCGGCATACGTTAGTCACGTCAAAAATAGAGAAAGGCCCAAGGGCGCAAGGTCGGGCATGGCATCATCATCGTCGGTGGAACCGCCGGTCGCCCGGAAGTGAAATTCTGGACTTCGACTTCCTAGTTCACGGTCTGCACCAGTCGACGTGAGGTGCGTCGACGCCTCTAACTCGGCCGACGACGTCACTCAGAAGAGCTCGTTTAAGTTGATCGCAGCAGTGATTAGCGAGGTACCCCTCCAACGGGATCCTTACACCAGCTTCCCGTTCGATATGGAGTCGTGAACGTGGAGGCGCCTAGTTAGGCGCGTAGCCTGCGCTTCTAGTGCATCGCTACCGGTCGCATTGTGCGCAGAAAATCGGTGAGAATGCGCATTGCGCGGCAATCGTCCTCATTATACTCCAAAATGTGGCTTTTGGCCGACCGATCGCCATTGCAATAGCGGTCGTACCATTCGATTGATGCTGCTCCGGACGGGTGCGGATCGCGCCACCGGAAACCAAGGTAGCCTGCGAGCGTCTTGATGGAGTAATCAATAGTTGGCCACTCGGTTGATTCGGACACGATTTCAAACAAATCGACCATAGTGGACGGTCGGAACAACATCTCTAGATCTTCGGCAGTGCAAACATCAGGGTATTTGCGCTGAAGTGCCCGCCACCAGGTCCGCTCATACTTGGAGTAAATATAGATGATGCAGGGCCGATTGTTTTCGACGTATGCCCAAGCGTCGGCGAAGGCATCGTGCTCACCTTTCGCTGTTGGCGCCATCGAAAAGAAGCCCTCATAACGTTCCGTAGAATTATCAGCGCCACGGCGCTCGACAAAACCGTGAAGGTAGCAATGATCGCGCATCGGGTCAGTCTCGATATCAAAGAAGAGCTCCGTGACCTGCGCCGGCAAAGTCAAGGGCGATCGCAGATACGGAGACCCGTTGCGCGCTTTCAGCAGAGCGCGCGCGTGGAATCTCGCGACCGAATCGGGGCCGATACCTGGCAAAATGCTGCGCCCTTTGTCGTCTAGAAACCGCTCCGGCGTCGTTGCAGCAAGTTCAGCACTCGTTCTGACGTGCGGCAGGAATGGTTCACGTTTTGATTTTCCTAATCCCGGCAGAAGGGTGAGATCGTCGATGCGTTTTAACTCTGCCATGCACGTTCCATACCAGACGCAGTTTTTACACTCTGCATGGTATGCAGGCCCAGGATTCTGGACGCCCGACACGATCTGGCGTATCACAAGCAGTGATCGCTGATAGTCATCCCAAAGCGTTTCAGCCGATTTCTTACCCTTGGGAGCCGTCAGGTCATATGGGACCTCCGCACCATGAATGTCCCACACGAAGCCCCGCCGCCCGGCCGAGAGGCCCAGTCTCTCAAGCACGTCCACATAGAGGCCTATCTGAACCGCGTACCGCTTCTTAGGCCTGCGCTCTTCGCCTTGCGGCCCTTCCTCTCCAGCGCCCGACTTAATATCGCCCGGCAAATATTTGCCATCGCTTTCGAGGCGAAGGAGATCCGGCTCGCCCAACAGGTCGCCGCTTGATATTCGGCCACCGTAGATGAGCGGCACTTGTCGCTTCATAGCGTCCAGCGTCGCGGACGCTCGCTCTTGGACAGGTAGTGTACGTAGGTTCAGAGCCTCGACACCGGCGATCGCCTGCTCCTCGTGCGCGAGGCCGCGCCTCCAGAGCAGTCCCAGGAAGGGGCTAACTGCGTCACGTTTGGAGGGGCACTCAAATAAATCCATCCACGGGCGGTGTTCACACGCGTCCAGGTCGTAGAGCATAGATGCGGTTATGGGCACACGCAAACTCCGTTACAAGCTGCTCATGGAGCGATTCATGATCCAACTTCTCCATGCAAAGCTGAGAACCCGCGGTGCTGGCGGGCTACGGTTTTCCGCGTTCCGTGTAACGAGCCCAAGATCGTTGACTGTTTGCGAAGCCCTCTGTTGCACCGGCGCTATTCGTGCCACCCTCGGCAGCGTCATTATGATCGGCGTCATCGAAGGCTACAGGCGGTTGCGACCGAGACCATTTTAACCCGCTGCTCACACTCGTTTACGAAGAGTGGAATCGGAGGCGCGCTGAACTTGTATGCTAGCCTCCACAAGCCTGTGGCCTGGATGTTCAATTCGCTCGAAAAAAGCGCCGATTGTTCGGAGAACGATGATCGTCATCTGCGGGTAGCCTGATGGGGATCGAGGGGGCTCGCCTTAGCAATCCCGACGCCCGTCTGCGTTGTAACGCTTGGGATTCGCTTTGCGGTAGTCGGGTCGCGACCAGTACTCATGAGCATGATCTATGTTGTTGCATACGCAATTGTAATCGAGACGATGGTGGACTATGATCGTCCAAACAACGGATTCGTCACAGTCAGCCTCACCGCCCTGACTGACGAGCTGCAGTCGATGCGGCATAGCCCCTAAAGAAAACAGCGATAGCGCGGGGCGACTGGCATCGCTGGCGGCCAGATAGAGATCGAGCGTGAGTTGGCGATAACCGAACGTAGCGTGTTTAGTTTCAAGCCGTTCGTCGAGGTATTCACCGACGTTAATGGCTCGTCCGGGCGCAACGTTTGCGCCTGCTGATTCGTTCACTAAAGGTCGGTAGTGAATAAGCGAGAGGACGTTATGGCCACCAAGCGCAGCACGCCCCGCGCACGCAATCCGCGTATAGCCGGTGCAGGCGCTTGAATGTAATCAATATTCAGCGCGAAGACATGCCGACAAAGTCTGAGCCAGCATCGTCCTCTCAGGCGACGTGATGTTCTCAATATCAACCGTTGGCGCACCGAAAAGAGCTGCCGGGTGAGATCGTCCGCGCCGGCGCGAACCGGGGTCGATGCAGTAAGGGCCGCGTTGGAGTACCGCGCCGCGGTTGTACAGGCCGCCGCCGGATGGGGAAAAACCATGGCGATACGCGCCGCGGCTGCCGGCATACCACATTTATGGCACGATGCGGCAACGCTGGTGTGCGACGAACTCATTGCGGCGGCCTCGTGGCAAGATCGGATTATCGTCGTTGACGATCTACAGGCCTTCGCTGCCGATGGGTCGGGCCCCGACATGATCGCCTCGCTGGTCGAGCGGTTTCCTGCAACGCGGTGGGCCCTCGTTTCTCGACAATCGGTCGGGTTGCCGCTTGCAACCTGGATCGCCAAAGGTGAAGCGGGCGCACCGGTTGGGCTGAGTGATTTGACCCTGTCGCTACGCGAGATTCGCCGTGCTGCAAAAGTCCTCGGTCTACGCGTCGATCCTGCGGCCATGCAATTTCTGACCGATGCCACAGGTGGATGGCCCGTCGCGGTAAGGTTCGCTCTCGCTGCCCTCCAGCGCTCGCCGATGGATCTCGCGCGGGCCGCCGCAACGACGCAGCGGCTTTTGTCCGCATACTTTGCAACCGAAATACTCGAACACCTCGACGACGATCGACGCGATCTCCTCTCCGACTTAGCATTGCTAGGCGCCTTCGACGAAGCGATGCTCACCACGCTCGGCCGTGAGGATGCATCGGCGGATCTGCGCTGGCTCGGTGGCGCGGCGGTTCCGTCCTACGAAGCGGGGGATCGGGTTTCGCTGCATCCGGTTTTCGAGCAGTATATGATCGCGCAGATTCCCGCGGCAGAGCGGCGACCTCGCGCACTCCGCGCTGCCACCGCGCTACGAGCGTCAGGTCTTGTGGCGCGCGCCTTCGATCTAAAGCGACGTTACGCGCCTGACTCGGTGCTTGCCGAGCTTCATGCGGAAGGCTTTGCCTTGCTCGACGCGGGTTGCTGGGATGCGGTGGAGGACGCCGTGCGCGCTCTGCCGCAATCGGCGCGTCGCGACGATTCGATCGTCGTATGCTTACGCGCGGAAATCGAAGCGCAAGCCGGCGCGCTTGAACGCGCCAACGTTCTATACGAAAGGGCGAACCAGATAGCGACGACGCCCGAGGTTCGAGCTCGCATCTGCCGTCATCGAGCCCTTCATTATCTCAACCAGGGCAAACCCCAGGCGCTCGACGCAATACTCCCCGCTCTCGATGCGAGCACGGAGATCGAGCGCATCGATGCGCACGGCATTTACGCGATGGCCCAGGCATTAACGGGCAGTCTTGACGATGCGCGCCAGGAAGCACGGCGTGCCGTAGAGCTTGCGAGCGACCTTGACGATGAGGCGCTGCTAGCGCGCTCGCTACAACGAATGTCGTACGTCGAATACCAGGCGGGCAACATCGCCGAGGCAGAGAGAAACGCCCGCGAGGCGGCGCGCCTCGCGCATCGCCTAGGAGCGTGGTTTCATTTCATCTGTGCGCAAAGCACGCTATACGGTGCGGCGGTCGGCTTACGCGACGATCACGATGCGGCGTTATGGCACGCGCAACAGATAGCGTGGGCCGCAGAACGCACCGGAGATCGGCGTCACCGTCTTTACGCGCTGAGCGCACAATACGTCCTCGAGGTCGAACGGGGCCGCAAAGAACGCGCACTGGCGATCGAATCGGAGATGCCGCTGCATTCAGGTTTTCGCGACGAGCTCGGGTGCTGTGTCGCGTTGGCGACGCGTTTGAGTTGGGATGGCGAGTTCGCGGAAGGCTATCGGATTTTAGCAACGCTTGACGATCGCGTCGTCGATCCTTCTGAACGGCGCCTTTGGAACGCGGCCCTTGCGATGTTCGCGGCATTTGGAGGCGACGAAAAGAACGCATCGCTTCGCCTGCGCGTCTGCGGTCGGGGCGCGGCACCGGCCGCCCGAGAAAACGCCATCGACAACGTGCTGGCCGACTGCTTAGCGGCGGTCGCGCAAATCGTCCTCGGCCACGCCCAAGCAGCTATCCGCCGGTTGCCGCATCATGCGCCCACCACAAAAACGCGCGCGCTGGCGTCGTTCGCGCGCGACTTAGCCGCGCTAGGCTCCTCGCTCGGAAGTGAATCGGCGGCAAAGGCGCTCCAGCGACTGCGCTCAGCGCGCCAAGAGGGGCTCGCCGAAGCTGTCGCTACGGCGCTTACTTCGCTGCGACTCAACGACGACGCCGCACCACTCACTGAGGCCGAAATCCGCGTCTTGGTCGAGTTGGCGTGCGGCCAAACGGCCAAGGCGATCGCTCAGAAGCACGCCCGCAGCATCCATACGGTTCGCAACCAAATCAAGGCGGCCACCCACAAACTGGGTGTCTCCGGCAGCATCGAAGCCGTAGCGCGCGCGCACCACCTCGGGCTTCTGCGCTAAGGTTCCATAGCCTAAAGTGGTCATGGCCCTTCTTCCGACATTCCAGCAAAATTACGGGTATCCGGAGGATACGGCGGACGCTCGAAAGCGGCTAATCAAGCATTAGGCAATTACTGCCTCCTTCGCTCTACGGCATACGGCTCTTAGAAAGGTTATTGAATTGCTACTGTCTCAATACCGCCGCGGCTTAGTCGCCGTGGCCACCCTCGCGTTGCTTGCGGGTTGCTCCGGGGCATCGCAACTGTCTCCGTCGGCCACTGGCGCTCAATCAAGTGTGCCGTCAGTCGCCCGTCAGTTGGTCTTTGCACAAGGGATGAAGCGACCACTCGGGGCCTTTGCGCTTACGGGCGCGAAGCTTGCAATGCTGCGCAATAGCGGCATCAAGGTGCCGCACGTGGTCGTGCCCAACCGGAAGCGTTCAAAGTGGGGTCACGTACTTTTCGTGGCCGACTACCTGGGCAACGTCGTGCAGGAGTTTCAGCCGAAAAATGGCGGGGTGGTCACGGCGACCATCAGCGATGTGGTCGGACCGCAAGGGATGGACACGGACCGTCATGACAATCTCTACGTGACGAGCCAGGGTACGTCGGCCGTCAACGTCTACACTCCCGGTAGCTACACAGCCTCGAAAATTCTCAACGAAGGCAACCAACAGGCACCCGCCTCCGTGGCCGTTTGTCCGAACGGCACCGTCTACGTGTCGAACACCTATGGCGACAGCGGCTATCAAAATGGTAGTATCCAAATCTTCGCACCTGGCTCGGCGACGCCAACCGGATCGATCCCCGACAGCAACATCTACTTCTCGTTCTTCGTCTCTTGCGACGGTGCCGGCAACATCTGGTACGACTACCTCAACAGCAGCTTTGTCACCGGCGTCGCCGAGTACGTGCCGTCGAGTGGTACGATCGCCCAGTTTGGCAGCCTCGGAATCGCGTTCCCTGGTGGCATTCGCGCGCTTGGAAAGGGCTTGCTCTCGATCAACGACCAGAGCGCCAGCCAGTTCAGTGGAAGCGTTCAGATCTTCCAGACTTCCAACATGGCGGGCGGCCCGATTGCAAGGATGACCGGTTTCGCCGACCCGGTATCGGGCTCGTG
>JBARKF010000195.1:0-2299 GCA_049800655.1 Candidatus Cybelea sp. | reverse complement strand
ACGTATAGGTTGGCCCGTCAATCCACCGGGCTCGACGAACATAGCGATCGGCCTGAACGCCGGATCGCGGAACAGCTTGATCGCGCACGAGAAACATTACCGCTGGTGTAAGGATGACAGCGCGCGGCGGAACTAACGGAGGCGTTGCGGTGGAACTCGGATCGTACATACATCCGCGGCGAAGCAGGAGGCTTTGGTCGGTGCTGTGATGCATGGCATCGGAATCGAATTCCTGGGAACGGTGGTGCCGAGCAGATAGTTCACGTCCGAGCTGGTGGGCACAGCCTGTGGCCTCGGCGGAGGTGCGAGCTGCGCTCGACACCCCAGGCCATCGCACCATATCGTCGCGGAAAAAGAGGACGTCTTCGAGCGAGGCGCCATCCATAACACGGCCGAGCGACGGCGGCATCAGCAGCGTATCCTAGCGAGTCGTGTCGCCGGCCAGGGTATACATGTGCCACCGCTTTGTTAGCACCGAGCCAGAAGCTTCCTCGAGGGTGCCGGTTGCCGGCACGCGGGTTTGGGCGCCAAAGGTGCCCGTGAAGACCAGCGCGGTTAGGCGGTTCAGCGTGCCGATCGGTATGAGAATGCTGAACAAAAACCAGTCATTGCACGCGACGGCCGCAAAGTCTGTCTTCAAACTCCCAAAATCTGGTTCCAGGCATGCCTGGTACCGAGATGCGATGTGGAATGATCGTAGCGTTCGTTGGCACTGCAGCTTGGGCGTTACCCGCAGCGACGACCGTGGTGGTGTAGTCGAAGGAGTACCAATCCAGGGTCCCACCGTCGTAGTTGCTTGCGGCGAGTCCGACATTACCTGCGCCCGCGACCTCTGCGCTCAGGAAGAACTCGAATGCGAGTTCCGTGTTCTCCCATGCAGGTGTACCATTCGCAGAGTCGGCTGGCAAACTATAGAGTGACTGACAGTACGTCTTGAACGCCGCCGTGGCCGCTGGGGGAATAGGAAGGAAGCGGCGTGCCCCGCATGATTGCTTGGAGTAGCTGGACGCAATCAGTAACGCGGCCGGCGATCGCCGTTTGAATAGTGTTAGGCTTTTGGCCTCGCGGAAACGAGAAACCAGGCAACGGATTGCGGTCGCCTCTCGCTACGGCCGCGGCGTTGATTCTTCTATTTCGCCTCCGCGGGGCGGCACTCAGCTCTACGGGACTGACCGCTTCCGTAAGTGATGGGCTGCGACGGCAGACTTGAAGGACGCACGGCTCCTGCATGGCTGGCGCGATCGTAAAGAGACGGCCGGCGAGGACGCCTTACGGATGGTCCCGAAGCATCGTTTTGGTTGCTGCCCGAGAAGGTTTCACAATGTCGTCCTCCAGCATGTTAACCCCGAGAGACCCGGCGAAAGAGATCGCGGAAAATGCCAGCGGCCGCGATGATGGTTTGGCGAGCCCCGAAGTAACGACCGCTCCTCTCCAGGGCTTGGTCGGGAATCGTGCGATGCAGCAAATGCTTGCGAGCAACGCTTCGCTCGCGAGCACCGCCTCGCTCGCGGGCTTCCTCCCCTCACTTCCCGCGCCATGTAATCCGGCGACGAGTCGCTTTCAAGCGCAAGCGCTGCACGCATTCGTCAAAGCATCGTTTTTGCCGTTTGCCTCGGCTGCGTTCGGAGCTGTTACCGAAAGTCTCTGGGCGTCATATCTCGACGATACAGCCGGGATCCCGCGGCCCGCTCGCGCGTTTATCGGGCACGGCGAGATACCCGACGGCTTCACAGCGCATCACAAATCCGCGGAAGCCGAGACTGAAGTCGTCAATGCCGCAGCAGCCGTACTCAGTGCGCCTGGCAGTTCCGTTCCCTTGCCGGCTCCGGGTACGACTGCAACGGTTCCGGTAACGAGCGTGATCCCGGCAGCGACGCTACGTACGCGTATCAACACCGCAAGCGACCCGATGGGCCTCGATTATGACAGCCCGGCGAGCACGATTCCCGGGAACATTGCCGGCGGAATCGGCTCGGGCGGACCGCCAGGCGGCACCACAGTTGACCCCGATACGCGCGGCGTCGGCGGATTGTTGAATCTTACTATGGATCCAGCCGGAGCCACCGTCACGATCAATCCGTCGCTCACATTTCACGTGCACGATACCGTTGATTTCTGTCCAGGAGCACTCGGCGGACGATTGGCTCGCGCCGAAACGATTCCGATGTCGATCCTCGAGGCGACCGAGGGGAGGTTTGGGCCTGTCTTTGCGGCGGACGTACCGTTTGATGTAGATTACCCCGGTCCAGGGAGGGCTGTCGCTACAGCAACGCTGCCGCCACCGTCGCCGACTCCGCCT